>CAYXOO010000042.1:0-13044 GCA_964466845.1 uncultured Desulfurococcaceae archaeon | reverse complement strand
ACGCCAGCGGATCTTGAGTCCGCCCCCTTTGTCCTGGCTCGGGCACCCCCGCTTCTCTAGAGATATAGTGTTTCTGTTCTGGTTTATAGTTTTTAGTAGGATAGATCACGCTATATAATGCTTTTATTCCTTGTGTAGCAAGGTATATCAATGAGATCCCCTAGGTATTGTCTCTGGTGTAGCGTGTTTGTCTAGACGTGTGGTTAGTGGTAGTGAATTCGTTGTCTTCGGCCCTTTTAGTCTTGAAGAAGTCTATAAGCTGTATCCAGAGTTCCTGGACCGTGCGGTATTAGAGCTTAAGAGTATTGATGTAGATGTAGAAGCTGGTGTTGTTAGCCCTCAAATAACAGTCTATCTACAGGACAACCATATCCATAAATACTATATTGGGTTAGGCTATAACCTCCTATACGTAGCTGAGAAACAAGGTGAAATCATAGATTCTATAGCTAGAGTCTTTAGAAAACTAGGTGTTTCCATAGACACTAGACAGACCCATGTAATCCATAGTGGTAGAGAAGAGAATGTATACGTAATACCAGTATATGGGTTAAAGGATCTAGATAGCAAGGACTTAAGCACTGGATTAAATGAACTAAACAAGATCCTAAACTTATTCAGTAGAATTAAAGACAACACATTATATGGAGAAGCATCACTAGTATATGACATAGAGGAGGATTCCTACTACATATGGATCGACTTGCTTATAAAACCAGATCTAAGCTCTCTAAAGAAGATGTATAGCCTGCTCCTCAGGTATAGAGACTACAGACTAGATACAGAGTATAAACTAGCTTTTTCAGATGATCTCCTAACAGACTACGGACTACTAAAGAACATGCTAAACTATATAGGCCATGTCTATAGAAGGCTTATTTATAGTAATAGACTAGGTGTTGAAGAGAAGATTAAGTATGTTTTAGACTATCTAGACCATGTAGAAGACATGTATTTTAAAGTTAAACACGGCCCAGTATTTAATAGTATATGTGATATACTAAGACAAGGCTGTAGAACTTCTGCTACAAACTATGTAGCTCTAATAGATAGACTATGTTCAATAATAGATACGCTTTCTGAAGATAAATTCAACCAGCTAGTTAATGCTCTTAAAAATGGATTACCAAGTGTATTAGAGAACATAGAGTCTAGACCATGTATAGAGAGCTTGGATCTCCTTAACAAACTCATTGAGAGAATAAACGATATTTATATAGCCTTCAATAGATCACGTATAGACATGTACGATGCTGCTCTAGATAAAACACGCATTGCTCCACAAGAACTACTAGAGACCTATATCAAGGTCATTGACTCAATATATAAAGTTGTAGAGAGTATTGAGCCTAGTGTATTAATCGACTATATTAATAAACAGGAGAGTATACACCATATACTGTCAATGATGGTTAAGTATAGAATGTTTAATGAGAGTAAGTTGTTCCTAAGAAGTGTAGAGACTAGCAGTATTGTTAGTGCTTTAGAAAAACTCTTATTCAGAGAATACTGGTATAAAGGAGAAATCAATGCTTCTAATAGTCTCTCTAGGTTTAGAGTAAGTGATGGAGAGCTTATTAGAAGATACGCTAGTCTATTCAGTAAAGTAGATATACGTAGTCTTGATAAAAAGTATTTAAAGCAATTATTGATGTACTACAGCGATTTACTACCAGACGACTTTACCACTAAAGCTACCAATATACTCTATACTAGTGCTAAAAAGCAGATAGAGAGGTTATTGAGTAAGAGAAGGTATACTAGAGTAATAAGAGTATTATCAAAACAACCTAGAGTAGTAGCAGAACAACTTACTAGAGATATTGTCTGGCCTAGAATTAATAGAAGAGTAAACAAGATACTGGAGAAGAACCCAGTAAAAGCACTAGACTTTATAGACAAGCTATTAGGTAGAATAGGCTGGATATGCATTGACAGCCCGTTATACCTGCTTAAAACCAAGCTACAGGGTAAGAGATTATCAGTAATACGTAGGCTACAAAGGAGTAGTAGCTAGTTCTTATCAATACAACATTATAGCTAGAGTAGGGTAGGAAGTTAACCATTGTTTTGGGTATAGAAAAACTTTTGGGGAAACCAGTTATTACATTGGTAATGGTATATGGTTTAACACTATTATTACTATAAAGCTTGCTAACGGTACTGTTATGTTGTCGTCTATTATCCCTGGTATCTCAAAGTGTTCTATAATACTTGCTACAAACGCTGCTATGATCCCGGCTAGCCCTATTAGTGCTCCAATAGGTATTGTTACTAGTAGCATTGCTATGTTTCCTTTCCACGACTTTGTACGGTGACCATACAGCTTGTTTCTCACTAAACCCGTGACGCCATCACCAAAAGCCATAAACGCTACTGGTATTACTCCATACCAGTACGCATCTCTATTCATACCAAACAATAGCCATGCTAGTGCGATTACTATACCCCACATTATACAGAAGTGTACTTCATATATATTGTCTTCTACTTGGAACCAGTACATTAGCTTGCCTCTACGGTGTGGTATATAGGTTAGTATAGCTAATACTATAGCTAGTGTAGATGGTAGTAGTGGTGTATTGTAGAGGAACGGTACTAGTAGTGCAACAAACCCGCCAGCAGCAATGTGTATAACCTTCCTTATATAATAGACAGCTTTCTCTCTCTTAACACCACGTTTAACCATAGCGTTATAGAGTGATAGTGATATAGGGTGTACAACAACTATAACCCAAGCGAATAGAGCGAGGGTGCACAAGACCTCTATAGGGTCTATCATAGTGTGTGCACCTATCTCGCCTAGACATTCTATATGGTTTAGATAGACTAGCTATAAAAAGATTTATAAGAATAGTGTGTGCTAGTAGTGATAGGAGACTATCACACTAATAACACTCCATCTCACACCAGACAAAATACATAGTAGAAGAGGTGATAGAATAGTGGCTTCTAAATCACTTGTATCAGACGATGAATTAAGGAAGGCCCTAGAAGAAAAACAGAAGCCTAAGGAGACAACTAATGAGAAACAAAAATGGATCACAAGAATGCTACGTAGTGCAAGACACCACCACAAGATCTGCCCATACTATGATAAGAAGACAGGAATGTGCTTCCTAACACTAGGCTCCAAGTGTGATCGTGACGGTAGATTCGAGAACTGTCCAGTATTCCGTGCATTCCTAGAGAGGAAATACGAGGAATACAAGTCAAAAGGTAGGCCACTACCAATGGACTTTGCCGATATAACAATAGCTATATTCTAGAACAAGAGCATGGTGTATAGACACAGTGTCTAAGAAGACATACACCATAGGGGATCTGGATAAGATATGGCTAGAGTATGATAAACAAAACGATATACTATACATAAACTTTGGCTATGACATCGAGGATGCTGATGAGGAGTTCTTGTCTGGAGAAGACATTGTAGTAAGGATCAAGGAGGGACGTGTAGTAAGCCTGATGGTTATGAACTTTAGTGAGAAAACAGGTATAGTAGTCTACTAGTACTCTATAGGCAACTGACTACGATCACTATAGTGTACAATATAGTGTCTAGGCTTTAAAGCATTAACTATATAGTTAAAGACTCTCCAAGGATCTGTTTTTTCACCACATGTATACACATCCAATGTAGCATACTCATTCTCAGGCCATGTATGAAGAGCTATATGGCTTTCAACAACAAGTGCAATAACAGACACTCCATCATATCCATCATTAAAGACCCATGACTTGATCTCGAGGATTCTAGCAGAACCCTCTCTAGCAGCATCTATAATAGTCTTTACAAGAAACTCTTTATTCCTAAGTAACTCTTTCCTACACCCGTATAGATCACCATATACGTGCTTCCCAGTTACTAGTCTAGCCATAAACTACTCCCTATCCTACCCAATAACCTTATGCAGGATTCTATCAAGATAACCTCCTACACCACTAATAACTTTTACCCCATGTTCACTAATAAACAACTCATAATCACTACTTATGCTCTTACAAAAGAGTATAACTGGATCATATCTCTCAATAAACAACTCTAGCTCATCAAGACTACGTGGTTTATCCAATACAATTCTATCCCCACTATCAAGATCTATTACAACAAGCTTATCTGCATCATCAAAACTAGTTACTAAGAAGCCATTACTAGTCTCTACAACACAAAATACAAGTCTATACAACACCTACACCACACATACCATAGTGGTATAGTAACTCTAGAGTATATGTATTAAATAGTTATTGATAGACATGTATAGATGCTTTACTATAAAATTTAACTATCTCTACCTACATTATAATCTAGTTGGGTTACACACATTGTTGTTCTCATTAAAGACAAGGATCAGATCTCTATGGGAGAGAGACTCTGAAGAATTCTTTAGAGAATACATTAACAAACTAGCATCACTTATAAACCCATGGATGGTTAGAGGGTTAGCAACAGATATCATAACAGACTATAGAGAGTACGTAAAAGAGATCGTCTATAAAGGTGTTCTAGAACCTAATGAACCTAAGCCCCTAGAGATACTCCTTGGTAAAGACTCTATCTTGAAAATAAGTTCTAGAGATAAGGTAAGTGTATGCATATACCATGATAGTGGTGAATGGTGTAGGAGTGGAACTAGTATAGAGTATATTGTTGGTGAAGACGGCGTATATAGGATAGACATTGTTGCTAGTAGAGAGTGTGAAGTAGTTGTTAAGAGAGAACTCAGCTATAGATCAATAGCTAGTGTATGTGGAGAACTATGGAGTATATGGGCTCCAGCTGAATGGGTTAGAAGAAACCTAGCCTATGTACCAGAGCCTATAGGGTATAAGGAGATAAAACCACTAGAGCTAATACTAGAGGATAAGAAGGGTGATTACGATGAGTTATTCATACTATTATCCAGCATCTATATAGCATTGAATATAAAGCCTTACATGGTCTTAATAGATCTTACAGGGAATAATATACCTGATGGAGTAGTTGTTGGTGTAGAGTATGAGGGTGGTAGTAAGAACTACTATAGGGATCTAGAGTCACTACTAAAGCTAGTTGGTGTCTACGATTACCTACTAATACCATATACACACTATAGACCAGTAAAGACTAGTTTTAATGATAGAGAAATAATTGTGGTAGATCCATTCCATAACCCACCATACATGCCTGGAGTACTCTCAAAAGATCACCATAGCAGGTATAGAGTGTTTGAAGTAATAGATATAATGGATAAGGTAAAGGCTATGAAGTGAGCACTAGAGAAGGTATTGCTAGGGATAGAGGGTATTGTTTAGAATAAACTATGGTAGAATACAGTGTATATCAGCTATTCTAAAGAAAGTATTTACAGATGATATTATTAGTAAGATGGTGTTATCTGATCCACAGTATAAGGCTCTAGAACACATATACATAGAGACAGAGAGTCCATGGATAACAGTATTATCTACAGTAACTAACTCTCTAGTAAGCTACCAGTTGAGTGGTAGAGGAGAAGATTACTGGATAGAATTTAGTAAAAGAATAACAGCTAGTAGGATAGACTCTATAGAATCTCTAAGAAACTTCTTTAAGGAATTCCTACTAAGCAGTAGGTACAATAGACTATATGTTAGGACAAAGATTAGGAGAGTAGAGAAGTTTCTAGACTCTAGACTAGCTATAGAGCTATATAGGACACCATGTAGGTATTCTAGAGACTTATATAGATTACTAGAGAGTACAGCTAAGACTATGGATCAAGACTTGTTTGATAAAACAATTGTTTTCTCTACAAAGATGTACCATTATGCATCAATGATTGTATGTAGAGAGTATAGCGTAGACTATAGAGTGCCAATACCAGTTGATAAACGTGTAACAACAGCTTCTCTATTATCTGGTGTTATAGAGTATACTGGTTCCAATAGGGATCTACTTCTTATAGTTAACAAGCTAATGTCCAGGAGGTATAGAAGACTAGTTATTGACGCATGGATGAATGTGTCTAGCATATCAGGTATACCATGTATATACCTTGATACAATACTATGGCTTCTAACTGGATGTTATACCAGGTCTAGAACACTATCTAGTACAATAGAGTGTGTTTGTAGTGGATTAGGTGTTGATATAGAGACTAGTTTGTTGGAAAAAGCTATATCCCATTTATTCTACAATAGGATTATATAAGGAGACAATTGAGTGTGTTAGAGCATTGATTATAGATCCAATGATATCTCCATCTCTGGTATGCAGCAGTTGTAGAGACTATATAGCCTTTATAGTTACTGGTAGTACAGAGTATCATGGTGGTTGTCTACCCCTATCTATTGATACACTAGTTGCTATGAAGCTCCTTGATGGTTTTCTAGAGAGGTTTAAGGATGATGACAAACTGTGTGTTATAAGGCTTCCACCAATATACTATGGGTATTCTATAGAGTGGAGTAGCTATGTTGATACATTGTCTATAAGCTATGATATACTGTATAGCATTCTATACCAGATATATTGTTCTCTAGAGAAGATCAAGGGGTTTAGAGGACTAGTTATAGTCAATGGGCATGGTGGTAATAAGAGTGTTTTAGAAATACTTGCTAGAGAAATTACTTGGGGAAGGAATAGTAGAGTAGTAGTTGTTGATATATGGAGTATTGCTAAGAGGCTTGGTCTAGAGTATTGTCATGCATGTGTTTTTGAAGTAGAACTTGCTAAGAGGCTAGGGTTAAACGTGTATGGTAGAGGCTATAGTGGTGGTGAGGGTTTATCTATGGTTAGAGACTCTTATGCTTATACACCATACCCTCCAAAACCAGGCTCTAAAGGCTCTACACCAAGTGTTGATGAGTTCATTAAGTTATTCTATAACGTGTTAGAAGAGACGGTAGAGACTTTATTGTAGACAGGTCTTGTTTATAAGCCTCTATACCTAGATTTATGTTGTAGAGGATAGTGTGGAGGACAAGTTTATTGACATATATTGTATCAGGTGTGTTCCCTACAATAGCTGGTAAGAAGATCCCACAGAACTACTACATACTATTGTATCCATACCTAGATAAGATATGGAGTAAGGCTAGAGACTTCCTTAGTAGTGTATGTGTTGTTGAGAAGGGTAGAGGTAGGGATATTGTTGTTGAGTGTAGTAGTAGAGAAGATGCTATAGAGGCACTTGTCTGTATGCATACAAGCTTCTTTACAGTAAATGGCTGGTTTGATGGAGAGCTACTAGAGCGTAGGAGTTACGCTAGTTATCTACTAAAGACCTATCGGCCAAGACTCTCTAGAGCATTATCTAGACTTGTAGAAGCTATTGATAACAAGGACTATGATCTAGGCTATGAGTATGCATTAGAAGCTATTAGAGTAATAAGTGACGCCGAAACATACTACATGGAGGTTGGTGGTAGACTTAACCAGCTCTATTTCGAGATGCTTTATGGTGGTATACCAGTAACCTATACTAATACATGGAGACTTGCTAGTGAGGGAGCTGATATTGTTAGGAGAGTAGCACCCAGGATCTATAGTAGTGTTAGAGAAGAAGCTTATAGGGTTTCAAGAATCCTATCACTAACTGGTGGTGGTGGTTTTGAAAAAACTAGTACTAGGGACAAGGAGTAAGAGGAGGATAGAGCTATTAGAGAGACTTGGTGTTAAACCAATTGTTATCCCTCCAAGAAGTATTGTTGAAAAGACAACCGGTGATCCAAGGGATATAGTACTATATAATGCACGTGCTAAAATGGAGAGTGTTCTCCTAGACCCAAGGCTTCCTAGAGAAAACGCTGTTGTTATAACAGCTGATACAGTAATAGCTGATCCCGAGGGTTTTGTCTATGGTAAACCAGGTAGTATTGAAGCTAACAAGTTGTTTCTAGAGAGACTCCGGGGTAGGTGGCATCGTGTTTTAACTGGTGTTGTAGTATATGATGTAGATACTTATACTATGGAGGAGTTTGTTGAAGAAACACGTGTTAAGATGAGAAGCTATAGTGATAGAGAGATAGAGTTGTATACTGCTTGTCTAGAGGGTGTTGATAAGGCAGGTGGTTATGCGTTACAGGGTATAGGTGCACTACTTGTTGAGATGATCGTTGGTGATCCCTATAATGTTATTGGACTCCCACTCTCTAGACTTCACACCGTACTCCTTAGACATGGTGTTAACCTCCTAGAATACGCTTTGGTGAGACGTGTTGTTAAGAGACTTTGATCCAATAACAATACTCTACTACCGACCAGATGCTATACGTGTATGGGAAAACCCTGTTGTCAGAAAGAGGCTGTCATGGTACTATAGTGTTATGAGGGATGAGAAGCCTGCTAAGTATCTCCTTGTAAAACGTGTTGAATCACCTATCAACCCCTATGATAAGGAGTTGTCTATTGAT
This sequence comes from uncultured Desulfurococcaceae archaeon, assembly GCA_964466845.1. Taxonomy (GTDB): domain Archaea; phylum Thermoproteota; class Thermoprotei_A; order Sulfolobales; family Desulfurococcaceae; genus CAYZRH01. The sequence continues at coordinate 4,665 of CAYXOO010000042.1, read as the reverse complement.
GAGCTATGGAGTGTTCATAGAGAACTAACTAAGAGGTTTAACAAGTTACTAGAGAGTATTAGGAAGGAAGAACTATCTATTAATGAACTATCTAGGCCTAAACATAGCTTTCTTGATGTAAAAATAGCTATTGCTTGGAGAATTATGGAGTCTTGTACATTCTGTGAGAGAAGGTGTAGAGTTAATAGAGCTGCTGGTGAGAGAGGGGTTTGTCTAATGTCTAACCAGTGTATTGTGCATAGCTATTTCCACCACATGGGTGAAGAAGCACCGCTTGTACCTAGTGGTACAATATTCTATGGAGGCTGTAACCTAAAGTGTGTTTATTGTCAGAACTGGGATATTAGCCAAGTAAACCCTGATCAGGGACTAAGGGTTGATCCAGAGACTCTTGCTAGGATACAGTATGAGCTTAGGAAGACTGGTGCTAGGAATATAAATCATGTCGGTGGAGACCCTACTCCCCAGATAGCCTTTATACTAGAGAGTCTAAAGTATCTAGACATTAATGCACCACAGCTATGGAATAGCAACATGTATTTGACAGTAGAGGCTATGGAGCTTATTAGAGACGTGATCGATATATGGCTCCCGGATTTCAAGTATGGTTGTAACGAGTGTGCTAAGAGGCTATCACTTGTAGATAACTACTACGAGGTTGTTACAAGGAATCTACTTATAGCCTACAAGTCTGGAGACATGATTGTTAGACACCTTGTACTACCAAACCACCTGGATTGTTGTACAAAACCTGTTATAGACTGGTTGTCAAAGAATACACCAGGTATTGTATTGAATATAATGGATCAGTATAGACCAGAACACATAGTAGCTAGAGATCCTAATAGGTATAGAGATATAGCTCGTAGACCCAGTTATAAGGAGATCGAGGAAGCATATAGTTATGCTAGAGAGAAAGGGTTTACAGTATACGTTGAAGACCTCTGGCTTAAACCCCTCTAGACCAGTGGTGTAGAGATGATGAGTGTACTAGAGAATGTATCTGAGTACTGGTTCCATAACTACTATCGTGTACTTGTTGTAAAGACTGGTAGTAGCTATCTAGTATCTGTTGATGTGTATAGGAAGGGGTGGATATGGAGTATTGATGATAGAGAGTGTGTCTGTAATGGAGAGTACTGTCTATTATACCATAGGGTTTCTAGAGAAGAACTAGCTAGTATAGATGGCTTAGAAGACGTTATTGACAGAGTTGTAGAAGCATTTATTGTTGGTGTTAAAGCAAGAGATAGACTAGAGACTGTTAATGTGAGGTATAGGATAGAGGGCTCTAGTCCTCTAAAGTATAGTGACATAGAGAAGATATTCTATGCATCATGGAGTCTAACAAAGACTAATCCACCAAGCTAGTGAAACGGTTTTATAGACTAAAGAGTGTTTCTAATAATCATAGCTAGGAGTACATGGTGCTGATGCATTGAGTGGAGAGTATAAGCCACGTATAACTGAGAAGAGATGGAGTGTAAAGGAAGAAGTAGAGCTATACAAGTCATGGGAGGAGGAGGGTCTCCACAAGTTTGTGTTTAGAGAAGACGATGAACGTGAGATAATAGCTATTGACACACCACCACCCTATGCTAGTGGTAAATGGCATGTTGGTGGAGCAGCCCATTATGCACAGATAGATATGATTGCTAGATACTTCCGTATGAAAGGCTATAACGTCCTTGTACCATTCTATGCTGATCGTAATGGATTGCCTGTAGAAGTACAAGTTGAGAAGACGTATGGTATAAACCCGCATGAGGCTGCTGAGACACCAGAGGGTAGAGAGGAGTTTCTAAGACTATGTAGAGAATTCCTTGATAAGACTGAGGAGGAGATTGTTAGGATATGGAAGAGGCTTGGATGTAGCTTTGATTACTGGAGGAACGGTACTGATAGCCAAGAGTATCGTAGGATTACACAAGCTACCTTTATAGAATTGTATAAGAGAGGATTGATCTATGAGGCAGAGAGACCTGTTAACTGGTGTCCAAGGTGTCGTACAACGCTTGCTGATGCAGAACTAGAGTATAAGGAGGTTGAGGGCTATCTATACTATATAAGGTTTGGTCTTACAAGTGGTAGAGAGATAGTTATAGCTACTACACGTCCAGAGCTATTGAGGGCTTGTAAGGCAGTTGTCTACCACCCAGATGACGAGAGGTATAAGGGTCTTGATAGAGAACAAGCTATAGTACCTATCTATGGACACAAAGTCCCTATTCTACAACATAGAGAAGTTGATCCAAAGTTTGGCACTGGACTTGTAATGGTCTGTAGCTACGGTGATCAAGCTGATATTAAGATGTTTAGAGAGCTAGGCCTTGAACCCATAGTAATCATAGATCGTGATGGAAGGCTTAAGGAGGAGGCTGGCCTAATAGCTGGTTTAAGTGTTGAAGAAGCACGTAAGAAGATAGTAGAGATACTTAGTGAGAAGGGATTAATTGTTGAGAAGAAGAAGATCAAGCATAGTGTACCTGTTTGTTGGAGGTGTAAGACACCAGTACAATTCATACACACTAGAGAGTGGTTCCTTAAACAACTAGAGTACAAGGATGATCTTAGGAGACTTGTTGTTGAAGAAATAGAGTTTAAGCCATTGATGCATAGGAGGAAGCTTCTTGACTGGATAGACAGTGTTTCTACGGACTGGCCTATTAGTAGAGATAGATACTATGCTACAGAAGTACCTGTATGGAGATGCAGCAACTGCGGGAAAGTACTGGTTCCAGAACCTGGTAGGTACTATAGGCCATGGATTGATCCACCTCCATGGAGTAAGTGTCCAGAGTGCGGTGCTCCAAGAGAAATGCTTGTTGGTGAGAAGAAAGTATTTGATACATGGTTTGATAGCAGTATAACAGTGTTGTATGTAACAGGGTATATGAGGAACGATAAACTGTTCAGGAGGGCCTTCAAGTACACACTTAGGCCGCAAGGACAAGACATTATACGTACATGGCTCTACTACTCAATACTACGTGTATACCAACTTCTAGGTAAGCCAGCCTTCAAATGGGTACGTATAACCGGTATGGGTCTTGACGAGAAAGGGGAAGCTATGCATAAGAGTAAGGGTAACGTTATCGATCCAGAGCCTTATCTAGAGAAGTATGGTGCTGATGCTTTCCGTTTCTGGAGTGCAGCTTCTAGTAAGCTAGGCTACGACTATAGGTTTTCAGAACAGGTATTAAGGACAGGGTACTTGTTTACTACAAAGCTATGGAATATAGCTAGGTTTATATCAGCATTCCCAAGGCCGGAGAAGACTCCAAAGCTTAGGCCGCTAGACAAGGCTGTATTGGCTAGACTTGCAGAGGTTATAGGGGTTGTTGATAAAGCTTATAGTGAGCTAGACGTGTATGAGCCTATTAACCAGCTCTACCAGTTTACATGGAACTACTTTGCATCACACTATATAGAGCTTGTGAAGGCACGTGCCTATAATACTGGTGGGAAGTATTCTAGAGAAGAACAAGAAGCTGCATGGTATACACTCTATACAGTCCTAGACTATATACTACGTGCACTAGCACCTATAATGCCTTTTATAACAGATGCTATATACCGTAGGCTCTATAGAGAATGTGTACATAGACAGAGATTCCCAGAACCACCTAGTACATGGAGAGAATGGAGTAGCGAGTTGCTAGACCTTGTTGCTGAAGCAAACTCTGCTATATGGAGTTATAAGAAGAAGAAGAATATCAAGTTTAAAGAACCTATAAAGGCCAAGGTCTACCTACCAGCAAGGCTGGAGCCTGTAAAAGAAGAGCTCATCGACCTCCATAAACTAGTTGATGTAGTAGTCTACAGTGGTGAGAAGCCTAGTGGAGTAGATATTGGTGCTGACATAGTTATTGTAGAAGGAGAGAGCTAGCTAACCTGCTTTCCTCCTTCTAAAAAGCTTCTCTATACTCCATACAACTCTTTTGACCATGTATTTAAAAGGGGGGTATCCGTAGTGTGGATGTACATATCCCTTCTTTATAGCCTTGAACAATGCTTCTATACTTAGCTCTTCTACCTCGATTACTGTGTATGCTACTCCTATATACTCTGGTATGTGTGCATCACTATTAGCTATACCTGGTAGCCCCAGTGTTTTAGCAGCCTCTACGGCTCTATAGTTAGAGCCTCTGGTAGCACTTGCATTCCACACCTCTACCGCATCCCATCCCCTATACTCATAGATAGCTTCACCAATCCCTAGTCTAAGGCTATCAAAGGGGTGTGCTGGTACAACTAGACAGTTATTCTCATGTGCATAGTCTATAAGCTCTGGTAGCGTATACGGTATATCTACTTCCTCCATACAATAAACTAGTACATCACCATACTGTGTCCTAACCTCGTTACCCACTATTACAAGTGGTGCATCTGGTATAGACCTAGCTATTCTAGAGCCAACTACTCCTCCACGAAACGTGTTGTGGTCAGTAATAGCTATTGCTCTAAGCCCTTTACCAAATGCTGTACATATTATCTCAGCTGGACTAGCTTTTCCATCGCTATATGTAGAGTGTATATGTAGGTCGGCTCTAACCCTCATTGCTACCACTTAGAGATATAATTACGTCTATATTGCTGTGGTTATTGTCTAGATTCCTAGTACACTATAGTGTCTAGACTATATCAATGTTAAGACTTATATAT
>CAYXOO010000041.1:0-13390 GCA_964466845.1 uncultured Desulfurococcaceae archaeon | reverse complement strand
GGAGATCCCGGGTTCAAATCCCGGCCGCCGCACCAACTTTTCCTCCACACAACTATTAAACACTCTAACCACTAGTATACTATCGGGAACTAGAAGCCGGGGTGCCCGAGCGGTCTAAGGGGGTGGGCTCGAGACCCTGTTTCCGGCTAGTAAGAGGGCTAGAGACCCACTGCCCCATAATGGGGTGCGCGGGTTCGAATCCCGCCCCCGGCGTTATGTCTCTTCTATTTCTCTGAGTATTTCTTCTGCTTCTTTGGCTAGTTCTGCTGGTTTTGGTTTTGTTTTCCTAGCTTCTTCTAATGCTTTCTTTACCTCTGTTGATAGTTCTTCATAGCTTGGTATTGTGCCTAGTACTTCCTCTGGTTTTCCTATGAGTTTGATTAGCTTCTCTATGTCGGGTTCTCTTACTTGTGGTTCACGATATCCTTTTACTAGGTATGCTGCTATGGCTTCTGCTATTTTTGATACTTCGAATGGTATTATGATCTTTGTTGCGTTTCCATCAGCCATTTTCTCTAGAGTACCTAGACTCATAGCTGTTAAGGCGTGGCTGTGTAGACTAGCTGCTCCTAGTGAGAGTATTCTTAGCCTCTGTGCTTCACCTTGTGCACGTAGTATTGTAGCTAATCTCTCACCTTCTGCTCTTAGTATTGCTGATATACGTTCTCCTTCTGCACGTAGTATCTGTGCTGTCTTCTCACCTTCTGCTCTCAATATAGCTGCTCTCTTCTCTCCATCTGCTCTCAGTATTGCTGCTCTCCTCATACGTTCTGCACTAGTCTGTTCCTCCATAGCCCGTTTAACCGTGGGGCTTGGCTCTACCTCTCTAATCTCTACAGTCTCTACACGTACACCCCACTTATCAGTTGCTTCATCAAGTATTTGTCTGAGCTTGCTATTGATTGCTGCACGGTTATAGAGGATCTCGTCGAGCTCCATATCACCTATAACACTACGTAGTGTTGTCTGAGCAAGAGCTATGACTGCTTGTCTATAGTCTGTTACTTCGAAATACGCTTTCTTCGGATCAACTACTCTAAAATACACTATAGCATCAACTGTTACTGGTGAGTTATCACGTGTTATAACGTCTTGTCTTGGTACATCAACTACTTGTGTCCTGAGATCAAGCCTATCTACAACGCTTATGAATGGTGGAACCCAGTGTACCCCTGGACGCAGTATTCCAACGAATTTACCTAGTCTAACATATATGCCTACTTCCCAAGGTTTTATAACAACTATACCCTTTGATATAATCAACACTATTATTATAGCCATTAGAATCGAGAGAAACAATGTAAATGGATCCATACACGCCCCCTCTTATACATCGTCTCTAGGTATAAGAGTATAGAATAGTTATTATTTAAGTCCTTGGCTCATCTACTCTCTTTACAATCAAGTGTACACCCTCTACACCAACAACAACTACTTTAGAACCAGCTTCAATAACAGTATCACTAGTGGCACTCCATACATCACTATCTATCCTAACCTTCCCATCAAGACTATCAGGCCTAACGGTCTTTACAACAATACCCCTCTTCCCAATAAGCCCCTCATAACTCTCAGTAACAGGTGGTGATGGTGGAGAGAGTCTACGGTATACACGGTACGTTATAAAGCCTAGTGGGAAAGAGAGCAATAATAGCACCCAAGGACCCCACCAGGTCTCTAGAAGCCAGGGAAACAAGAGTAGTGTAAAACCGTAGAGTATAGCAATAGTCCCAGGGACAGCTATGAAGAAACCAGGTGTAGCAATCTCTAACCCAATAAGTATCACGCCAAGGAGTATCAGTACATAGGCTACATAGCTACCCATACAATCCATCCTCTAGCATAGATAGTATAGCCTAAAAAGGGATATAAGTTATAGGGAGTAACTGACGCGGGGGTGCCCGAGCCTGGTCAAAGGGGTCGGGCTCAGGACCTAGCTGTGGGAGACCCGATGGCGTAGGCCTGCGTGGGTTCAAATCCCACCCCCCGCACCACTCTTTCAGCATAAGCAATAGTTTAACGAGATCCTCTACAGGGATCCTTAGAATAGGTTTACACATACCATCCCTAATAATGAAGTAGCGATAGACCTTCCTACCACCACTCCTTAACCCCTTAACACCACGTTTGATGTAGGCGTGTAAAATCGCTCCCTCTGATAGACCCCTCTTCAAAACATTATCACCCTACATTGATTCTTAAATAGGGGAAGACATAAATAATGGCTTGTGGGGCTAAAGATCAATCCTTTAACCCCGTTTCTACTCCACTCACTAAAACAGTAGGCGAGGCCCTCTAACACTAGCACCACAGTTTTTGTGGTTCAATGAAGAGCTATTGCAGCTTTTCCTCCATCCACTAGTCCTAGGGAGTAGCTAGGATATAAGCAGTAGTTTCAATAGACTATTCCATAGGTACTCTAGAAGGTTCTTCCATAGACAGAGAGTCTCTATAGCTATCTTTCTAGACAATACAATGTCTTTGGAGAAGACAGCGAGTGTTGTGTATACAAATGGTAGTAGTTGTATAGAGTAGAAACTATACTGTGTCCTCCCACCAATAATCCATAGTAGTAGATAGCCGCTAAACACTCCATAGAGAAACAATAGGCTCCACCTACAACTCCTACGTAGCATATAGGATGGTAGGAATGCTATAGAATATGCAAGTGCTATAGACCAGAAAAAGCTGGAGCCAATAGCATACAAGCCTTCACCGCTGGTAAAGAAGTATACTGGGAATCCATTTATACCAAAGAACCACTCCCATGGAGCAGATGATGGAGGACAGTTTACAGTACACTTTATAGATGTATGCCACTTTATAGCTCCAAACAGTGAGTAGTTAAGCCAGTTTGTAAACCCTACATGGTTTATAATAGGTATAGAGACTATTACCTGCATACAAAACACTATTGCTACAGACAGGAGTATATAGAGTGCACCACCGTAGAGTAATGCGTAGAAGCTACCCCTGTGTCTCCTAACATAGTCTCTAATAACAATGATTAGGAATGGGATAAGCATAAACAATGTATTAAACTTAGCTGTACCACCAATTGCTATAACTAGCAATGCCGGTAAATACCTCCTCTTAACAAGTAGGTAAGCAGATAATACGCTAAACAATGCTACGTAGATGTCTAGCAAGGCTATAGAAGCCATTACCCTAGTTAGTGGCTCAACAGCTACTGCTGCAGCTACAACAAGTGCTACAAGGTCATCCCTGAGTATAGCTGATGCAAGGAGATAACTGAATAGTACAAGCAATACACCAGCTACTATAAATGGTATCCTCCAGTACGTAGGATAATCACCTAGTGCAACCATTGTTAATGCTATAAGGTATTTAACAAGTGGTGGATGCTCTAGATTTAGATACTCATGTATATTCTCTGCATCAGCAAGCCTCCATCCATAAACAACTGTTTTCACACTAGTATAGTTCTTTAGCTTGTCAACAAAAGCCTCTATAGCACTACGGTTATCTGCTTCAACATATACAGCTTTCCTCAACTTACCATAGCCACTATCAACAACTCTTACACCAGACTCTCTGGCAAGGTTATATATTAGAAAATGTGTAACACTAATGTTCTCTTCATAGATAACCGTAGCTGATGACTTGTTATAACACCTTGGCTCAACATGGAATACCTTGTATAATAGATTCCTAGCACTACTAACATACCATACCTCATCAGATACATAGCCTTTTCCTCCCCGCTCGATCTCTTGATGGGTTAGTGTGTCTGCAAGTGAGTAGTAGCTAAACAATGCATACGCTAGTATCACTACTAGTATCAATAGCTTGACAACCCTTACATAATCCACTCAATTACACCCCACTATAGCTAGTGGTGTAGAGCTAGTCTAAGAGAATATATACTACGGGTAATAACTGTGTTTCTGGTGACTAGGGATTGGATAGAGAGAGAATAGTGTTTACAATAGCTACTATACTAGTAATATGCTCATCTATAGCATCCTTCTTCATACATCTAAACAACGATGTATATACTGTATTATTCAATACTAGCAAGCCCTATGAGAACATATACACCGACATAGTTGATGGTATATATAAGCCATTATTTATGAATAGAGAACTATGTAGAAAAGCAATAACTGGATCAGGGGATGTCGATAGATGGTTTGATAGAGAATTTCTAGCCAACTACTGTGTCAATGGCTCTGTATACCCACTACCATATAGAGACTATAAGTTTGAGTATCCACCAATAACTGGTTTCTTATGGATAATATCTACTTATACAGCCTATAGCTTATCTGGATTAAACAATACTGTTGGAGAGACAATACACTATATTATACAATCGATTGCATTATCTATTGCTTGTATATGGGTTTTCATCGAGTTCTATAGGATTGGTAAGAAGATAGGTGTTAGCCATAGACTATTAAAGCTACTACTATTCCCTCTACTCCCAAGCCTACTGGTCTACAGCATCTACAACTGGGACTTGATAGCTACTGATTTCACTCTAACATCTATTAGGCTCTTTATTGAGAAGAAGTACTTGTCTAGCGGATTATTCATTGGACTAGGTATATCTGCTAAACTACTGCCATTATCAATAGCTCTTGTACTAGGCTATGAACTATATGCTTCTAAGTCATACAAACTACTAGCTAGGTATGCTATGGGAGCATGTATTGGCTTAACGCCATACCTAGTGTTCATTCTATATCCACACGGTTTTATAGAGTTTATAAGACACCATGCTGGATGGTATTGTGAGAACTGTATATACATGTTCATAATAAGTGATATATGGAGCCAGTACCACCGTGTACTAGCCTTGATGTCAATAGCTATTGCTTTAACAATTATAGCTATACTACCGTATAAGGGTGGAGACAAGGGCGTTGTTGGTAAAGCTTGTCTAGCTATATCATTTACTATAGTACTGAACTACGTGTTCTCACCACAAATGATCCTATTGACTACACCATTTATACTATTAGCTATAACTAGTGTTAAGGAGCTAGTAACCTATCTAGTAGCTGATACTCTAAACGCTCTCATAATGGTATACTGGTTTAAAGAACTAGAGCTTAGGAAGACACTATCATTCCTTGGTATACCAATAAAGTATAGTCCATGGACACCAGATTCCCCAATACAGCTTATGGCTCTAATACGTAGTCTCCTGTTAATAATAGTACTATTAGCTATAGCATGGAAGACATTGTCTCTAACAATAAGTACTGAAACAATAGGTACTGAGACGATAGAATAGTCTAGTATAGATACAGAGTCTAGTGGAGAGCCTAGTAGTGGTGTAGACTTTGAGTCTAGACAATAGCTTCTATAGACTCGTCTATAGCATAGCATACTCTATATCAGCACTTAAGGGTAGTCTAGATACTCTAGTCTATACAATTGATAGCTCAATAGCTAGGATAATAGCTAGTCTTGGAGGGAGAGTATACTGTATTAGTAGATACAATGATGTACATGGAGATGTTGTTGAAATAGACATAGACTCCATAAATAGTATTGAAACCGATATAGTGTTACTAGATAGCTTAATATATGATAATGATTCCTGGATAGAGATACTTGGTTCCATGGAGAACAGCCTATTCATTATCAATAACCTATACAGTCTTATCTCCAAGGATCCAGAGGCTACAAAGAAGTTTGTTGACATAGGCTATGTAAAGTCTATAGCACCTATTGGTGAAGGAATACTTGTTCTCTACAAGAGATTGTTTGATAAAGAGTTTCTTAGAGAGACAATACGTGTTTATAGAGACTCTTTTATACAAGGCCCAAACCCTATACACTATAATACAGCTTATTTCCTATACAATATAGGCCTTGGTATACTATCTAGATCGGCTGGTAAGAGGTTTATTGTAGAAATTGGTTGTGGTAGAGGATTCTCTACACTATGGCTTGGACTAGTTGCTAAGCATACCAATGGTCTACTATATAGCTTTGATATAAACTGTGAAAGAGTATCCTATACAGAGGATGTACTGGAAGAGACTGGTCTAGCTAGATGGGTTAGAGTCGAGTGTATTGATGCAAGAGAGTATGCTAGTAGGATAAGAGAGGATGTAACACTATTATTCATAGACGGATTTAAGAATGAATACCATAGCTACCTAGAATCCTATGAACACAAGCTTAGAAGAGGATCAATAGTTATAGCACACAATACACTATCCCATCCACACGACATGGTAGACTATATCAATAGAGTATACAGCAGTAGATACATATCAGTAACAATACCAACAGACCCAGCAGGAACAACACTCTCCATACATAAATAACAATGCATAACATAACCAGTGATCAAAGACTAGAACAATAAACCAGAAGTAATAGATAGAGAAGCCTCTAGTTTCACCTTAACACTAGTCCATCGGCTACCTATATTTCTAAATACCTTAGTTCTTAGCTAGACATTAGTGTAGAAGTAATTATTACTATGTAGGTATCACTGGTGTTTAAGTGCATGGTTAGAAACCATAAGTAAAAGACTCTATAGTTATAGAAAATCTTAGAAACGCGTTACGTATTAAATAGTCTTATTAGATATGGTGTGCCTGGAGGGGATTATAGGGGATTTGTTTTACACCTTTATTGATGAAAGTGGTAGTGATACTTGGCCTGGTAAAAGTGTTGCTCGTAAATATTCTTTATTCATTGAAGCAGCTGTAGTAGTTGATAGTGAGGCACGTAGTGCTCTTATCAATAAGTATATAGGTCTTTTAAACAAGAAGTATGGTAACGGATTTACTATTAAAGAGCTCTTTGAAATATATCAGAAGGTTACTGGAAAACCAGGAGAGCTCAAGGGAGGATACATATCTGGTCTTAAAGGTCCATTTCGTATTCTAAGAGAGCTTTCGGAGAAGAAGGCTGAAGAGATAAAGGATAGGATACTAATGGATATAGCTAGGATTCTTAGAGATTCTAAGTGTGATATAATTGTAATTGTAATTGATAAGTATAGGCTAAAGAAGCTAATTGAGAAAACCAATAAACTATACGACATAAGACTTCTAGCTCTAGACTTCCTCTTTACAAGAATAGCGATGTTAATGGAGAAGAAAGGATTCTATAAAACGGTTGTGGTCCACGATGAAACACCATGTAAAAAAGACATAGTGTTTCTCCTAGAGACACTGCATAAACAAGGATACTTTTATAACCCTAAACTAAAATGGTGTACAAATTACCACTTAATAACTACAATAGAATTCCAGGAATCATATAAAGAACCACTACTACAGTTTGCAGATCTAGCAGCATATATTGTCTTTAAAGCTCGTTCAGGAAGAAACAAAGAATACTATAAAATACTAGCAGGTTCACCAAGGTTTAAGGAAGTAATATACCCACACTAAGACAATGGAAGAGATTAAAAGCATTCAAGGAGGCGGTTCACAACAATCCCCGCCCCCCGGCCCCCTCATAGTAAGTAAAATACTCGGGGACCCCTACGTTCAAGCACTCCTTCTCTAGATATACATATTCATTTGGAGATAATTATAGTTTCTGAACTAGACAGTAGGACTCAGTCTTAAAAACTTAGATATTATCAGTAGCTCAATATAATGTTGTCTCCAATATAAGCCTTCTAGAGAAGATCTTGATAGAGTTATTAATTACCCAGATCTCTATCAAAAACTCTTGCAACTAGTAATAGGGAAAAGTGATTAAAGAAACCACCTATAACAAGTTAGACCGCTTACCAGAACAAAAGCAGTTGGGAAATACGCTAGCAGAGTTCTTTCAACTCTGTAGCCTAGATGTCATGGAGAGATGGTGGTACACAATCTTGGGAGTAACAACTACTAATACTTTCTGAAGCTATGTATTTTAGACAAGATGTTATGGAGTGTACTAAAAGCCGCCGCCGGGATTCGAACCCGGGACTTCCTCCTTACCAGGGAGGCGCTCTACCGGGCTGAGCTACGGCGGCTTCCTATAGTGTATCTAGCTGGTGTGTTAGGGTTATATTCTTTATTCTATAGCTCGTATTCTTGTACTTGTCTCTTTCTCATATCCTTTTCTATCTCAGCTATTGTCTTTAGTACTTCTCTTACTCTCTCTGTTGATATAGCTGTTTTTAGGTCTTCTAGTTCTTCTGGGTTCTTTATGAATATTCCACGGAATGCATCCTCCCTCCTAATGTGTATCACTAGTCTTTCTGGCTCTACACCTGTTCTAGTCTTTCTCTCTGGTAGCTTAACTAGTTCCACCATTATCCTACCTGCTTTAACCAATGGTTTCTTCTCCCAGGGAGACATAGTGTTTAAGAGTTCAACTAGTTTTTCATACAAACTCTTCTCTCTAGACTCTTCAGCCACTCCTACAACACCCCTAGTCTATCACTATAACATAGCCTGGTGTTGATAAAACTTATGTCTATCTAGATAGAGCTAACCAGATACTTCTTAATAACTAGTCATAGAGATATGTCTTCTAGAACAGAGTCTCTATAGAACCAAAGCTATGTAGGGCTACTATATTGTATTGTCTATACAATATCGTTGTATCTAGTGCCAGGGAGAAAGCCTTTGTAGAGAGAATTGTTAGTAGGTATTATAGGGGTTGGGCTAGTGTATCAATTGATAAGAAGCCGTTGTGCTACAACATATTCTTACGTAGTGGCTATGGTGAATCCTATCTAGCTAATCCATTGGAGGCTATAGAATATAGTGGTTCACGTAGCCTAGAGTCTCTATCCCCAATAGAGCTCTTAAGAGTTATTGAGAGAGGAAGAGCTAGGATTAGAGAGACAGTAACATGGGATAGACAAGGATTCTATAGACTAGATGATCGAGGGCTTGGGCTACAAGGGTTTACAGTAAACCCTGGATACGATACAATGTTGTTCTATGGAGACAATGTCTATAAGCTATTAATGGAGCTTGGGCTATCAAGTCCGCCTAGAAACACTGTTGTTGTAAAGAAGTTTAGTGGTGTACACGACCTATATAGTAGTATACATGTTAAAGCAAGACTCCATATACCAGACTATGGCCGGGTATCTATTAGAGAATATAGTGTTGAAACAATAGACAACAACATAGACTTGTTTATTAGAGAGAACAAGGTTATCCTAGAGAAACACATAGCTGTATCAAAGAAGCTATTAGAAACACTTGACCAGCCAGATCTAGTTATTGTAAGCTTTAGTGGTGGTAAGGATAGTCTCGTACTACTCGATCTAGTATTGGAGCACTATGGTAGAGACAAGGTTGTACCAGTATATGTTGATACAGGGCTAGAGTTTCCAGAGACTATAGGTTATATCAGTACTATAGAGGAGTACTATGGCCTAGAGATTGAGAGAGTATATGCTGGTATAGACAAAGCTGTTAAAGAACATGGATTACCGAGTGTAGAGGATAGATGGTGTACGAGACTAAAACAAGATGCTTTCTGGAGGAGAGTAGAAGAACTATCACGGGGCTACGGTCTAGTATATGTGTTTGTTGGAGATAGAGATGCAGAGTCTAGATCAAGATCGCGTAGACCACCAGTTAGACGTAGAGGTAGATACATAGAGATAGCACCATTGAAACAATGGGGTACAATACATATACAGACATACATCCTATGGAAGAAACTACCACAAAACCCACTATACAACTATGGGTTCTACCGTGTAGGATGCTATATATGTCCAGCACTAAGAAGCTGGGAACTATATATTATGAGGAATAAGCTATGGAGACTATTAAGGGATCGGGAGTTTATAGGAGAGTTTATGTCTTATAAGAAAGTGTCTTAGATGTTATAGACTAGAGCATCTATCCTCTAGATAGTATCTTTAATGCTATCTCCTTATACAATGGTATCAATGGTTTAACAACGGTCTTCATACTAAACCTGTTATAGTATACAAGGTTTCTCCTTAATAGACAACTTAGTAACAAGTATTCCTTCCTATCAATACTCATTAAATCTACTTCTCTAGGGAGGCCAGCTATGTACTCTACTACATCTCTTCTACTAAAACCTGTATCTTTGATAATACTCTCTAGTCTAGACAAAAACCTCTCTTCAACACTACTAATCCACTCACTAACATTCTTAGACCTAAGTAGTTCTACAAGGTAGCCTGGATTACCACCAGTATATCGCTCATACAATACATTAGGGTCAAGATCTATAGTTGTATCTATGATACTCTTAAGTTCCTGGTATAGGTTCTTAAAGCTATCTAGATCAATCTCATCTATAAATAGCTGGTGTGCTCCATACTCTAATAAATCATCTACTACATCACTATCTATAAACCATCCATCACTAACACTTAGTGCTATAGACAAGGGTTTCTCATGGAGTGTATAGATAACACGTTTAATAAGAGCTTCTAGGAAAGGCTTAGCATTAGGTAGATAGTGTGGTTCATCAAAAACCCATAGTACACCATTAGCTCTCTTCTCTAAAGCATACTTATATCCTTTCTCAAACAACTCTAACAACCTATTAGGCAACCCGATAATGTCTAGAATGCTCTCTAAGAAATCTCTATGGCTATCTATTTCTGGGTATATACTTAGTTGCTTCTTAGATAGATACTCACGTACATCTATGTAGTAGATAAACCATCCTTTACCCTTTAGAACATGTGCTATGTATCTAAGTAATTCACTCTTACCAATATTCTTTGGGCCCCATAATATAGTGTAGGAGCCTCTTTCTATTAGGTCTATAAGCTTCTCTACTTCATACTCTCTATCATAGAACCTTGTACCTATGCATGTCCTATACTCTATAGACTGTATAGGTATCTTGTATCACCTACTAGTAGTTATATGGTATCCTCTAGCTTTATGTATAGCTAGTCTCTACATAGCATTATCTCTACTATTGATGTGGTGTGTAGAGGGATTAAGGCTATTAAGTTGGCAACCTCCTACATACTCTATGGATGGGTGGTTAATAGATTGGGCCATGTGGTTATAGTAACTGGGACTCCTGGTACTGGTAAGTCTAGTCTTGCAAGGAGGCTTGCTAGAGAGCTTGGTGGAGTACATATTGATTTAAGCAATTTTGTTCTTAGTGAGGGATTGTATACTGATTATGATGAGGAGAGAGCTAGTTTCATAATTGATGAGGAAGCATTGGTTGAGAGGCTTAGAGAGGTTATTGAGGCTAACAAGCTTGTCATCATAGATAGTCATTATGGAGAGATTGTACCTAGAGAGTATGTTGATAAAGTGATTGTGCTTAGATGTGATCCAGAAGAGCTTGAGAAGAGGCTTTGGAGGAAGGGGTGGTGGTGGGAGAAGATACGTGAGAATATAGAGGCTGAAATACTCTCGATATGTACACATAATGCTATACAAGCTTTTGGTGAAGATAGGGTGTACGAGATAGATACTACGGGTAAGACAATAGACCAGGTGTTAAAAGAAGCACTAGAGATCATTAGGGAGGGAAAAGGAGAACCTGGCTTAAGATATGACTGGCTAGCATTAAAGCCTCTAGAGAAACTAGAGAAGTATTTATCAAAGAAGTAAGCTTGGTAACATAGTATATAGGGTGTGTTTAAATGGGGTCTCTAGCTGGTGGATGGGTTATTGTCTTTGTAACAGCATCTAGTGTTGAAGAAGCCAAGGCTATTGCTAGAGAAGTTGTTAGAGATAAGCTTGTTGCTTGTGTAAACATAGTTGATAAAATCCACAGCATATACTGGTGGATGGGTAGAGTTGAAGAGTCTAGTGAATCACTACTAGTTATGAAGACACGTATCGAGCTACTAGACAAGCTAGTTAAGAAGATAAAGAGTCTACATAGCTACCAAGTCCCAGAAATAATAGCAGTCCCAATAATAGCTGGTTATAAGGAGTACCTAGACTGGATTAAAGAATCTACATCATAGTATGGAGAGCTATGTTATTATTCTTAATTGCTATACCTATATATTTGTCTAGGAAGCCCCTTTAGCAAGTAGACTATGTATAGATGGTTCTCACAATGCTACAAAAACCATAGTGTTTCACCTAGCTAGTCTATAGAGATAATAGTATTTATAGAATAATGTATATAGTCTTTATAAGACAAAGACTATCTAAACTATCTAAGGGGTGTATCTCTATGACAGATTATAGTGTTTGTATAGACTTCTTATTAACTAGACGTAGTATACGTAGGTTTGAGGATAGAGATGTACCAGATGATGTTATTAAGAAGATACTTGATGTAGCACGCTTTGCTCCTAGTGCTCGTAACCGTCAGCCATGGGTATTTATTGTTGTTAGAGACAAGGGTACTCTGGAGAAACTAGCTAGTCTACACCATGGTGCAGCTCCATTGAGGAATGCACCAGTAGCTATAGTTGTTGCATGTAACCACGAGGAGTCTAGTGTGTCTTATCAAGTAGACTGTGCATGTGCATCAATGTACATAATGCTTGCAGCTCATGCTCTAGGTCTTGGTAGTGTATGGATACAAGCATTGAGGAACCCCATGGAGATTAGAGAAGCAGTTGGACTACCGGAGAACTACACTCCAGTATCCATTATAGCACTAGGATACCCAGCAGAAAAGCCAGAGCCTAAGCCTAGGAAGAGCCTAGAAGAGATAGCATTTAGGGAACGCTATGGAGTAAAGTTTGTAGAGTAGCACATTAGGTAACACTATGGTACCCCTAGTGTACTATACCGTGTATATAGCTGTTTTTAGTACCCACAAGGTTACCCATAGCTATATACTTCTTCACCAATACTGTGTATAGTCCCCCTTAGTAGGACAAGTGGTTCTCCATCTCTAAGCCTATATGCTTTAACAACTCTACCAACAACAATATAGTGATCACCAGCTTTAACAGTATCCTCAACAACACATTCTAGAATAACAGTTGCATCAGAAAGCACTGGAGCCTTTATAGAAACCCCCTCCTAAACCCCCTCCCAGACAACCTAAACTTATCATAATCCCTACCACTAAGACTACCAAAAACCTCTACAGCATCTCTAGCCAAGTCACTAGATATGATGTTAACACCAAACTCCCTATACCTATTGAGAAGCTCCCAAGTATACCTCTTTGGAGAAACAGAAACCATGATCAATGGTGGATTCCAGGATACTCGAGAGACCCATGCAGCAGTCATAGCATTAACAATACCCTCATCAACATTACCAGATGTAATAATAACAACAGGGTGAGGAATCTCCCTCATAGCCTCAACAACATCTAGCTCCTCCATAACACTAACACCTAGAGACCTCTTACTCTATAATCTCAACATCAAGATTAGAGACTAGAGCTATATCTCTAAAGTCTTGATCTCTAGTAATTAGTTTCTCACCATGGTTTATACATATAGTTGCTATTAATAGATCAGCTATACCCTTTGGTTTACCAATAGCTCTAAGGCTTATCT
>CAYXOO010000040.1:0-13496 GCA_964466845.1 uncultured Desulfurococcaceae archaeon | reverse complement strand
CTAGTAGCTATTATATGGGCTATTAGTATTAACAAGTTGTTTGAGCTAAAGGCTATGAAGATACTTACCGTGTTCTCAATAATACTTGCTATGGTATATATTCTACTACTATTCATAAACACTCCTACTCTAGTAAACACGCCTATCCATATGAGACATAGTGTATCGGCTATAGACATGCTTGCACTATGGGGTGCTATTGCTGCTCCATACTCTATCTATATGCAGGTTATAGACTCAAAGAGTACTATTGAGGATAGGTTTAGAGATGTATATACTGGTGCAGTAGTCAATGTACTTATAGGAGTAGCTATTGCTTCTACATCAATCCTCTATAACTATACCTGTAGCTCCTACTCCATAGGCTATGTGATAAAGCCTTTTGAGTCAATGGGATTGGTTCCTCTAATACTATACCTAGTTGGTCTGACCAGTAGTGTAGTACTTGCTTCTCTATCTATAGAATACGTTGTATCAGATATAATGGCTAGAAGGATACCTCCTAGGACTAGAGCTAGAGGAGTACTAAACTACTTGTTGCTAGCACTAGTAGTTGTTACTGTATCGTATTGTGGTATAATAGCTTCTACTATAGATTTCATAGTGGATCTAATGGTTTACTGCTCAGCTATTATAGGCTTGTTGTTCACTATAACAATACTATGTATAACAGTATATTATATGAGTAGGTACAATGTGGATAGCTTGTATAAAAGAAATATTATCCCGCTTACGATACTAAGTGGTGTAACACTGTATATATCAGTAGCCAGTATAGCAGAGATCCTATAGATTCTACATTCTAAGGAACTTGTCTTCAAACTCCTTGAGATACCTAACGCTCTGGCTGAGGTCAATGAATAGTTTTCTAGCTCTACGTACATCCTCTACAGACACTGTATCTCTACCCATAGACTCAGCTATTACACGTGCAGGCTCCATGAGAGAGACTGCATACCTAAGGCTTGTCTCAACACCTATTTTTACAAGTTCCTCCAGTGCTTCATCACTCAACACTATCTCTTCTTCATCAGCACGTATCTTTATTATCTCACGTATCTCATCAGCTGTGTAGGGCTTTGTAGGTATAATCAGTAGCCTATCTAGTAGGTCTAGTGGTATACCATGTGGAGACTCTACATCAGTACCACGTATCCGGGCTATACCCCTGTTTGTAGCTAGTATTATTATTGGTGCTAAGTCGCTCTCCATAGCTCTTGATAGGAAGCTAAAAGCCTCTATATCAAGCATGTGTGCATCATCAATGAATAGTACACCAGGTACTATCTCTGCACGTTTCTCCTCAATCCACTTCTTAACTTGTTTATCAACTTCCTTCCTCACTTCAGAAGAGATCTCTCTTTCAACACCAAGTCCTATTAGTAGAGAGAATGTTGCTCGCTGTGCAGTATACATTAGGTCTAGATCATGGAGTGTGAATACATGGACAATCTCTTTCTCCTTCTTAACAGGACCACTAGGTATCTCTACATACCTTGTAGCTTCTATGTCGTAGTAACGTGCTTTCTCAACACCCTTTACCCTGCCTACACGATGCACACGCCCAGTCTCTGCATCAATCCATATAAAGTCTCCACGTTTAACACCTAGTTGTAGAAGCTGTATAGTTATCTCTTCACCAACAGTTATCGTTACCTCGTCATCCTTAGTAGCAAGCTTTATCCTTGCTTCACGAGGCACCATTACATAGGGGTTTAGTGGGTGGTGTACCCTCCTAATCTTAAGCTCCTTGACAACACCCTCATATACAGTACGTTTCTCTCTAATCCTAACACCAATAGCTCTGCGTAGAGCCTGCATAAGAACCTCTGTCTTAGACAACTCACTACTATAAACCTCAGAACCACTAAGTGCTACAAATGGTGTATCCTCTCCTAGTTCACGAGCAATAGCTATTGCTAAAGCAGTCTTACCAGTACCTGGTGGTCCAACAAATAGTATTCCACGACCAGCTATCTTACCCTCACGTATAAGCTTTACAACAATACCAGCTGCTTCACGAGCTTCAATTTGGCCAACAAGTCCATCTCCAACTCTCTTAGCTCTCCCTTTCTCATCAAGCCCTAGTCCACGTATATGGCTATGGGTACCTATTCTACGGAACAAGCTTGTTATCTCTCTAATCTCAACCATTACACTACACCCTAGTTGTTATAGAACATGTTGATCACCTAGATATACTTTATAGAACGGTCAGTAGCCGCTGATCTATCACTAACCCCCAACCCCTAAGGGCTTCAATTAAGGGCGTGTTCATCATCCCAGTATAGAGTTTATTATAAAAACCCTTAAAATAATGTATTACAGAAGCTATGAATAGGGGATTAGATTAGTGACTAGTATTGCTAAGGCTCTACAACAGAGTCTACGTGATAATCTAGAGAGTCTACTAGAGGAGTTTAAACAGCATTGCAGTGGGAATCATGGTGTTGAATACCTTATTGAGAGGTTTTCTAAGAGTATAGAGGCTATAGAGAATACTAAACCACCACTAATACCTACACGTAGATACTTAAGTGCTATAGAGTACCTTGTACACTCTATACTAAAGTTCCGTAGTATACTCTACAGCTATTTCGAGCACGAGTCTTCTCTAGAGGATCTACGTAGAGGTATTAGTGAGTATGAAGAAGCTATTAGCCTGTATCGGAGAGTAGCTTTGTCTGAAAGGCTGAAGACACAGATATACATGGCTATGCCACAGCTTAGTCTATTCTTTACAATAGCTTATGGGTACAGTCTTGGTATAAGACTTGGTATTGAACAACTACTTATAGTCATACCATTAACTATTATGAGCCTAGCTATAGTCTATAAGTCTCCAATAGCTAGCTACCTGTTGAACATGTTAGCAGCATCATCTCTAGTACTACTCCTTGTAACAAGTACTAGCAGGGCATTATCACTCGTAATAGTATTTACACTAGCTATTCTAACACTATTCATGTCTATAACATATATACATTTAAGCTATATAGTCACGTCTAAGAAGAATATAGAGGCTTTGAGAAAGAGTATTGAAGAATTACTAGCCAGTAGGATAGGTGGTGGGGCTAGAGTGGAGACTAGTAGTGGTAAAGAGAAGGCTTTTGCTGATAAAATACTTGATGAATTAACTAGTGTATATAAGAGGCTATATGGTGAGAAAGGCTCTGAACTATTAAAGTATAGGCTATCGCTATTCATACTACAGGGTATACCTAGAGAAGAAGCTATTAAGAAGCTATACTCAGAGGTAAAAGAATTTAGGGAGACAGAATAGATAGTTTTTAAAGACTAGGGTGGGAGTTATGAGCCAGAAGACTAGTACTAAGTCTAAAGAGCTAAAGATCATAACTAGACACGTTATAACGATTGACGACATAAAACGTGATCCTAGGAAGATAAAGCTATTGTATCTAATAGACCAGTATGGCGGTATATCAGAGAAAGCACTACAATACCTAGTATACTATATGAAGGAGTCAGGATACGACATGGGGTACAAGTTTATAATGCTAGGCACTACACCATCTAGTAAAGAACTACACAACGACCTTGTAGCACTACTCTATGTAGGCCTTGTAGAGACTAGTCCACGTAGAAAAATAGTGTCTACAAGCCTTGGGAAAGAGTTTCTAGAGAAGATAAAGGACAGCATACCAAGTGAAGATACAGAAGCTATAAAGAAGCTTATAGACGAGCTTAGGACAAAGGTTACACCAATTGATATGGAGGTAGAACTAGCTAGCAGGAGCTTCCGTAGAAGACGTAGAAGATTCATATACTAGTGTTTTAAAACATAGAAAAACCTCTTTCCCTAACTATATAGACGTTGATAGTGATACCCTCCTTGTCTCCTCCTTACTAGAGATTAGTATTGGGTTAAGCTTACCCTCTTTAGCAAGCTTCTCAACATACATTTTAAAACCACTTGTATGCCTAATATCAAGCTCTAATAACTCATACAATAGCTTCTTAGTAGTCTCCCATACATCAACAAGCATTTCACGAGGCATATGGCTTACAACAAATGGTTCCTGAAGCCACTGGTCGAAAGCCGATAGAGTCCTAATCATGTGTTGAAATGCAGCTCTAGATAACACTATAAGGTCTAGTCGATCAGCTTCTTTCATCCTCTCTTCAGCTTTCCTAAAACTCTCCAGAACCTCCCTCTGTTTCTTAACCCATGCATCAAGGTTTGGAAGCAATGCTGACCCCATTACAGGTTATCCCTCTAGACTAGTTGCTGTTACTACCTTAGTCTAAACACTATTATAAGATTTAGGGATTTAACACATGGTATCAACGACTGCTCTTAGCAATACCTAGTAGTAAAGCATGGTCAACTAGTACACTAATACAGTTCCATAGTCTAGTAACCGAGAATTTTTTAAACCAGTTTGTAACTAGTTTGGGAACAGGATAAGAAATGTGCTCCAATACTGGAGAAAATATTAGAAACAATGTTAGCGGAGGAAATCATGCAGAAACCAGTGTCAGTATAGTGGAATCCATAGAGTTAATCAATAGGGTTAGGAGAAAGGTTAAGAGAGAAATAGATCTAGATGGTATCCTCTGTAAACAAGTACTAGAGATAAAGTATGAAGTAGAGAAGGCTGAGAAGGAGATAAGAGATAATGAGGAGAGGCTAAAAACTAGAAAAGAAGAACTAGATAGACACCTAGAGAAGCATAGGATTTATCAAGCAGAGATTAAGAAAGTCGAAAGAGCAGCAACAACGGTATTTCTAGCAATAGTATGTCTAATGGGTCTAGCATCACTTACAACAGTGTTAGGCTCAAGCATAATACCGTTCATACCAGCATCAATAGCCTCTACAGAACTAGCCTACATACTACTAGTCCTTGGTATAGCATCATTTACAGTAATAATCTCGTTCTCAATACTATGTAGGCATATAAAGGACAAGTATAGGGTTAAAGAACTAGAGAAAGAGCTGAGAGAACTAGAGAATGCTATTGATGCTAAGAAGAGGGAGCGTGAACTGCTTTTAAGGAAGCTATCCTATAGAGACTACAATCTATGTATATGTCAGTTTGAGTTAAGGAGACTAGTGTCAACACTAGAGAGGATATATAATCTAGTACGTAGAGGAGTGAAGAAGATAGAGAGTATTCAGGAAGCCTATAAGTTCATACACATACTCTATAGTAGGCTAGAGTCTATAGATAAGAAACAGATATGTAGATTCAATATAGACTACTCTGTTGAAGTAGAGGTGTCTAGTAGTACCTACGAGGTATTAAACAGTCTCTCAAACACCATAACAAGTAGTTCTAGAGAAAAGCTAGGTGAAGACCTACTCCTAGATGATGTATACATAGCTGTTACTATAGGTGAGAAGAGATACCGTATAGACGAGTTAAGGGACTATATAGAGAAAATTATAGAGCTTATTGAGGCCAAACTAGGTGTAGAGAAGGAAGTAGAATAGGTATTCTCTATAAAGACTATTTTCTCTTCTCCATAAACCAATACTCTTATTGTATAATACCATATACGGACAAGTCTTATTAACTATAGAGTGTTCCATGCATGGTACATAGTAGACACGGCATTACATGTCTAAATGGTATAGTATATGCGTCCAACCATGTTATTTACTAGTTAGATTGAATGGTTTACCATTTTCTAGTATTTCTCTAGGTATCTTGTCTCTATACTTCTCTAGAAACTCAAGGTCCTTTTCTTTCTTCCTCTTATTGTCAGGCATTATAACTACTATTCCTTTCCTAATAGGGTACCAGTGTAGACATTTGCTACAGTATAGTATACCTTCTACTATGTCTATCTTTAAACACTCTTCACAGGGGTATTCCTTGTCTTTTACAATAGGTTCTTTTAGGTATCCACAATAGCTTCTACAGAAAGGCTTTGTTATATCCTCTATGCTTATGTCTTCAGTAACACTATCTAGTATTACTAGTTTTAATGGGTAGTGTCTACAGTACATACAAGCTAGTACATCTAGAGCCCAGTATCTCAACTCCCTATAGCCTCCAGTACAGTTTTCTTTATATCTTCTAGTAGTTTCTCAATAGTCTCCTTGCTCTTACCCTCAATCATGATCCTTAGCAATGGCTCTGTACCACTTGGTCTAACAAGGAACCAGAAGTCTTCACCAAACACTTTGACTCCATCAATAGTTACTTGTCTATAGCCACTATAGGCTTGTTTAACAGCTTCAACAGCTTTCAATGCCTTATCACGACTCATGTATATCTTAGTCTTAATACTATAGTAGTATGGTAGTTCATCGAATAGCTCAGATAGACTCCTACGTTCTTCAGCTAGTAGTTGAAGCATTAAAGCAGTTGTCATAGCACCGTCTCTAACAGGGTGGTGTAGTGGATACATAAAACCACCATTCTCCTCAAAACCACACAACCCGTCTTCTTCAACAAGCTTTCTAGATATACCAACACTACCAACTGGTAGCCATACAACATCTATACCAAGTGGGTTGAGTACTTCTTCTACAAGCGTACTTGATGAAACAGCTGTGTATACACGACGTGGCAAGTCCTTGTGTTTCTCAGCTATAAACTTTGCAAGTAATGCAGCTGATCTGTCTCCCCACCATATCCTACCCTTGTCATCAATAAATATAGCTCTATCAGCATCACCATCGTGTCCAACACCAAAGTCTGCTCCAACTTCCTTGACAATCCTAGCTGTAGTCTCTAGTGTCTCAACAGTAGGTTCTGGCTCTCTACCCGGGAACCCGGGGTCTAGATTACCATTTATAGTAACTACTTTTACACCAAGCTCTCTAAGAACCCATGGAGTAGTTATTGCTCCAACACTATTAGCTGGATCAACTACTACTTTGAATCCACGACTACGTATAAGCTCTCTGTCAACATGGCTTACAACAGCTTTTACATACAACTCGTTTACATAGGGATAGGGTTTAACTCTATCAACCAATAGCTTCCATGGAGCACGGTGTATCTTGTTGCTAAAGAATATATCTTCTATCTCACGCTCTTTTTCACGTGAAACCTCTATACCATCACTATCTATAACCTTTATACCATTGTATTGTGGCGGGTTATGGCTAGCAGTAATAACTACTCCTCCATCAAAACCTTCTGATTTAACAACGTATTGTAGAGCAGGTGTTGGTGTAAGCCCTGCATCATACACCCTAGCACCAGTACTTACCAATCCAGCTATTACAGCATACTTAACCATTTCTCTACCAGCACGTATATCCCCGCCAACAAGTATCCTAGAGTCTTCTCCAAAGAATGTACCAATAGCTTCACCAAGTTTTAGTGCAAGCTCTGGAGTAAGATCCTTGTTTACAACACCACGTACTCCATCTGTACCAAAAAGCTTACCCATTGAATCCCTGCACCCTAGTACTCTTCTTCCTCAACTTCTTCTATCATATCACGGTATTCTTCTATAACCTCGTCTAGTATATCTTTAACGTCATTCTCTCCCTCTCTAAGACTAATCTCTACCCTATAGCCTTTATCCTCTAGCATCTTCTGCAACTCAATAGCTGTATCACGTAGTTCAGATAATACATCATCTACAATACCTCTAACATCTTCACCAGACTCAATAAGCTCTATAAGAGCATCCCTTAGATCATCTCCTGCTTCAAGCCTTATCTCAACAATATCGTCTCCTCCAATACCAATTGTTATTGATACAGGGATACTAGTGTGTGTACCATAGACTTCCTCATTACTTGCCTCAACACTAAGTTCTCTCTCCTCTAGAAACCTCCTTATATCATCTAGTATAGACACTGCCTATTCCACCATAAACCAGTTTAGAGTGGTAAGAGATAAAAAAGTATTCTATGAAGCTAGTAAACAGTGGTTATACCCAGCTATAGCCCTGGTGGAGTAGTTGACTAGTAGTGTTAAGAGGATACTAGTAGTTCCAGGGTGTACTAGAGAAGCTATAGAGTATACAGTATCCTATATAGACAAGGTTTTAGAGAAGAAAAGCTGTGCTAGGATATATGTTGTTGGATCAAGAGATGTTGTTAAGAATATTGGAGTACGTATTGGTAGAGAGTTGTTGAGAGAAAAGAAGGTTGTATTGTATAGGGTAGTCACTAGCAAGGATTATGGGGAAGAAACACTTAGGTTATTTATAGAGATAAACCCTTCTATACTAGTATATATACTGTATCCAAGGATTACTAGAGGATATAATGGTGAGTTATTTTCTAGGCTAAGATACTCACGTGATATAACGGTTATATCCTATACTAGAGGAGACTATTATCTAGACATAGGCTATAGCGTTGGTGATCTAGAGTCTCTTGTAGAGAAGACAATAGATCTTATAGAGGAAGGCTCAGACAATGTCTAGTGAAGAACTATTAATAGGTATCGACGAGGCCGGCCGTGGGCCATTATTTGGTGACATGGTTATAGCTCTTGTATGTTGTAGTAGAGAAGCAGTAGATCGTCTAAAGAGCTACGGGGTTGTTGATAGTAAGGAGTTGTCTCCGGAACAAAGAGCTGTTTTAGCTAGAGCTGTTATAGCTTGTTCCAGACTAGTTGTTACAACACGTGTTTCCCCCCTAGAGATAGATACTTTTAACCTCAATAGGCTTACTCTAGATAAGATACTGTATCTATTATCTAGCATAAGGTGTTTTATTAGTGTAGACCATGTGAGAGCTATATATGTTGACATGGTTAGAGGCTATGAGAGAGTTATTGGTGGGATAGAGAAGCTGTATCCTAGAGCATCTATTGTGTTTGAAGAAAGAGCTGATAGCAAGTATACAGTAGTAGCTGCTGCAAGCATTATAGCTAAGCATTATAGAGACATGCTTATAAAAGAGCTAAAGAGAGTCTATGGAGAAATTGGTAGTGGATACCCAGTTGATAAGAGGACTATAGACTGGATAATAGAGAGCTATAGTAGAGGATCTAAACCACCACCATTCCTACGTAGGACATGGAGTATACTAGAAAGAATAGCACCAAAGTGGTATAGAGAGAAGAGAGTTAGAGATACCAGCCAGAAGAGCATACTGGACTATATCATGGGAAGGTAGGAGAGAAGCTAAGCTAGCTCTTAACAAGGGCTTAATAGATAAATCTATTCAAGAGAACAACCTATGTATAGATAGAGAAGCCTAGATGGTGGCAACAGTATGCCTGCTAACCTCCCTGCTGAAGCTAGAGCCAAGTGGGTTAAGGTTATGGAAGCTAGGTCTATTGAGGAGAAGATTAGGGCTCTAGAAGAGTTTTTATCTGCTGTACCTAAGCATAAGGGTACTGAGAATCTAAGGCTATGGGCTAGGAAGAGACTTGCTGAACTACGTGAGCAGCTGGAGGAGAGGAAGAGGAAAAAGACTGGCCGTGGACCAAGGTTCTTTATTGAGAAGGAGGGGGCTGCACAAGCTATTGTTGTTGGCCCGCCTAATACTGGTAAGAGCAGTATTGTGGCATTGCTTACTGGTGCTAAGACTAGGGTTGCAGACTACCCATTCTCTACACTAGAGCCAGTACCTGGTATGCTTAGGTATGAGGATGTATTGTTCCAACTAGTTGATACTCCTCCGTTATCTATAGGGTCTAGGGCTTTGAATAACCGTGTTGCTGGTTTGATTAGGAATGCTGATGCAGTAGTTGTTGTTGTTGATGCATCTAGTGATCCTGTTGAACAGTATAGGTTTGTTGTAGAAGAACTAGAGGATCACGGTATATTATTGAGTAGGCCACGTGGACGTGTTGTTATTGAGAAGACTAGGATGGGTAAGTCTGGTGTACGTGTTGTCCTTATGGGTAGGCTATTGGATTGTACAGTTGATGATATACGTAGGTTGCTGGAGAGCTATCGTATCTATAGTGCATTGGTTAAGGTTTATGGAGAAGTATCTATTGATGACGTTGAACAAGCTATTTTTGAGTCACGTCTATACAAGCCATCTATAGTTATTATAAACAAGGCTGATCTAGACTATAGTGGTGCGGTTAGAGCTGCTAAAGAGATACACTTGGTTAGCCCGGATACACCAATAATTGTTGCATCAGCTAGACTTGGAAAGGGATTCAGTGATCTGGGTAGGCTATTGTTTAGAGAACTAGGTATCATCCGAGTCTATACCAAGCAACCGAATGGAGAAGTATCTGATAAGCCGTTGATACTCCGAAAGGGCTCCACGGTATATGATGTAGCAATACGTATACACCGTAGTTTTGTAGAGAACTTCCTCTATGCTAAGATATGGGGTCCATCAGCTAAGTATCCTGGTGAAAGAGTAGGTTTGGATCACGTTGTAGCTGATAAAGACGTTGTTGAGATACATATACGTGGCTAGACTCTCCTACGGGGAACTATTATCTTTACAATTTTCTTACTCTCAACACGTTCTATAACAGCCTTGTCTACGATAGCGTCTTCTGGTAACTCAAACTCTGTATAGTACCTATCAAACACTGTCTCACGATGCACAGTCCATCTATCAAACTTTACAGTACCAGCTAGTCTACACTCTACATAGACTCTCCTACCACGTATATCTATAGACAAAGCCTTTAGGTCAGCATAGGGTAGGTCTATCAATACGATATACCTATCCGGGGTCTCATCAATAGATACAAGTGGTTCTACACGTCCACTAGTATCCCACATAGACCTCTCATCCTCATAATCCTCCTCAATCTCCCTCATAATCCTCCTAATCTCTCTCCTAAGCCTCTCGAAATAATCCCAACTACTCATTCTCTCCCACCCCTATGTATACATTAGAGGCATTTGCCTCTCATAACCCTTCTTAAGCTCTCTAAGAGTCCTTCTAGTCTGCTTCATAAGCTCTCTAGCCTGCAACTTTACCAGTTCTGCTTCCTCTAGTAGTTTTGAGACATCTATTTCTACACCAGTTATCTTTGATAAAACCTGTAGTGCTTCAGCAGCCGCTTCTGGGTCTGGGAATTCAAGGAATGACTCAACAAGTACGACTATATTGTTTAATCCTCTCCTCTTAGCCTCCTTGAGTATCAATGCATAGGGCCCTACAATGAATCCTTCATCAAATAGCTTGTACCCGTGTTTCTGGATAGCTTCTGCTGCTTCTTTTGTTGATGCAAGCCAGTATATCCTTGGTTTCTCGATCTCCACCCTATTGGGTACTGCTATACCAGATAGTGATACAAGATAGTCTATCCCTCGTTTTATAGCATATTCTACAATGCTTCTAGACAAGGGATAGACTGCTCTTGTAGGTATTGGAGACTCCGATACCAAGGCAATCATAGAGCCGGTGCTGTCTCTATACAATTGTAGTGGGCTATAGGGTACACCCTTATGTACAACAGTTACTGGTGGGAAATACTTTGGTGAATCAATCTCTCCATATATCCTCATACCAGTGTTTAGGGTTAGATAACGAGTAGCTAGTGCACCAACAAGACCAGCGTCTGGTAGGCCTAGCACCAGATATGATGGGTGCTTTACCTCTACACCTTCATACTCATAAAACTCTACATCATCGAAAGACACGATTCTCACAGGCTTCAAGTAACCACCCACACACCTAGTTATATAGGAGGCTTGTCTCTATAAACTACATAGTATGTTGTAGAATAAGAACCTATAGGTTACAATCCTTGGACTATAGGCTATATAGTAGGCTATGTAGTTGTCTATCAAGAGTGTTTGGTGGAGAAATAAGTTTTTCACTAGGTTATCCAACACTATATAGCCTCTTAACAACACTAGTGCAGTGGCTTAAGAGATACTATGGTATAGAGTCAGTAACCATGTATTCTAAGGATAAGGAGCTAGTATGTGTGTTAGAGAGGGTTTGTAGAGAAAACCATCTATACATGGACCAAAACAGTAGTGGTAATGGGTTGAAGAGCCTACTAGTAATTGATAAGGATTACCCATTAGACATGATAACATGTACTAGAGGCTATGTATACAAGGTACTCTATATAGATTCTTTGGCAAGGGATAGTTTGTCTATAGCTTCTAGTCTATACCCATACATAGACTCTATAATCACTGGTGTGTATAGTCTATCAGCTAATAGGTATAGATACATAGTGTTCGCCAAGGGGTATGAGAGTGTGAAGAAGCTCCCGGGTATATTTGTTGTGTGTAGTAGAGGGTATACATTGTATAAACATTGTTGTGTAAGAAACGAGTATTCTAGACAAATAGTGTGTATAATGGATTATAGTGTAGTAGAGAGTCTGTATAAGATGGTTTGTGGTGTAGTATAGTGTTGTTTCTGGATGAGAATGCATGGGTTGATGATAAGTATTTGTGTGTAGATGATAGTGTTGTAGAGAGGTTTTTAGATGCATATACTAGTCTACTCTATAGGCTAGGCTATAGGCACTGTTACGTATGTAGTTCAAGCTATTGTATCAAGGAACTACTTGGTAGAGTAATAGAGGGTGTCGAAGGAATTGTCTATAAGGATACATTGTATCCAATGTATAGATCTATTGCCGGGTTCTACATGGATTCTATAAGGCTGTATCGTATTGAGACAAGGCTTTTGTATAAGAGTGGCTTCTATATTGAGGCAATAGCTTGTTTTAATACAAGTAGTATACCTTGTAATAGCCTCTATATAGACTCTATACCAGATACCTATGGAGCCTTTATCCATGGGCTAAGTAGTAAATACTCTATAGTACTAGTTGATAATAGTCTAGCTACCCCGTTAGTAGATGGAGACATTATTGTCTCTAGACTTAGAGCTTTTATCCCTAGAAACGATATTGTAGAGGTAATAGTATGTTCTAGGAATAGAATTGATTATCTACTAGACTATGAGTGTAGTAGGGCTGGACCGGGTAGGAGTGTGGATACTGTTTATCTAGAGAGTATATGTAGGAAGAGGAACCAATTACTAGAAAAGCTATTCTATAAAGCAGCATGCCTAGGATACAAACCAGTATATCCAATCCCTTGTTCAAACGTATTCGTGTTTAGAACAGGAAAGCATCTAGATGAAACAAGTGATCTTGTATATAGAGTGTATAGCAGGTATAGTGGCTTATACGCTGTATTAACAACTGGTTTTGAGAACAACGAGTATGTAAGGGATGTAGAAAGAGTGTTTAGAGACGGGGTCTAGAGCTACCCCAGGGCTGATCCTCATCCACCTTATCGGGTAGGCATGACTCTCTCCATAGACCCCGTCTCCAGTTATATCATTGGTGCCTGGGGTTTATATTGATGCAAATTCTTCTCCCCACTTGATATAGGCTTGTAGCATATTGGTGTTTATACTAGGCTTTATCCTCTTTATGACCCTCTTGAAGTCTTCTAGTGTTATTTCTCTTGGTGATCCTTCTCCTGTCCCACTTGTTTTCTCAAAGTGTTCTGATACTACATCGTTTATTGTCTCCATTACTATGTTCTTTATGTCTGAACTAGAGTATCCTTCTGTCATATCAGCTAGTTTATCGTAGTCTACATCACCTGCTATGCGTAGTGGTCCAGCTAGTGCTTTTCCTATGTAGTAC
>CAYXOO010000039.1:0-13628 GCA_964466845.1 uncultured Desulfurococcaceae archaeon | reverse complement strand
TACTTATATATGATACATTGTATTCTCTAACTAGCTCCTTAATACTCTCTAGTAGGGCATGTTGTAGATTATCATGTACTCTAATTGATCTGTTTAGATACACGTTTATCTTAGTCTTTAACCTATTATCGAGCCTAGTTGTATACATTGATGCTTCTAGATAGTTTATACTACTACATTCACTCATGCTCCTTATTGATAATAGAGGGTATGTTAGTAGGGAAATGTTTGTCTTTAATGGAGTAGATACAATGTGTGTATTATACAGTATATATGCTGCAGCATCACCAGTAAGGCTCTCTCTAAAACACACTCTGTATAGACTACCTACTAGTCTATACCTTATTGAAGATGAATACTTGTCTATAAGGACAAGTACTGTCTTCTTAGAGACAATTGGTAGTGGAAGAGATACACCGATATATTCCTCTAGTAGATTAGTAAAGTTCTCTAGATCACTTACTATGATATCCTTTATCCTATAGGATAACCTATAGTATAGTGTACCACTAACATTGTCTACACTATAATAGTCTACACTATAGTCTACATTGCTATACTCTGTTGTTATAACTAGTGCTGTTAGATTTGCTTGGACAACTTCATCATTAAGAGTAGTATTTATTTTGAGAGAGATACTAATGTTTATGAATCCACTACTGTTTATATCAATACCTATCTTGGCCAGCATGTGTGAATAGTTCTTGTCAATGAATAGTATGTCTCTCTCATAGACTATATTGTATCTTAGAACAGGTTTTATACTAGATAAACGCTCTATACGTAGTTTCTCATACCCGTTATCATATGTATTGCTTAGTCTACTTATGTCTCTATAGTATACTATTGATTCATAGCTATAGTTTTTATCAAGGCCTCTATACTCTATCTTTGAACTAGCATTTAATACATAGTAGTCTATAATACTTGCTTCTATACTATAGCCTAAACCTACTGTAGCATATGGTGAACTACCAGCAATAACTACTGATGAATACATGTATGGTATTGTATGGAGTATTATAAAGGCTATAACTATAGAGGCTATACCATATCTACTCATAGGCACACACCTTTGGGAGCAAGTATATAACACCATCTCTAGCTGATACAGCTTTAGCAACTCCATCAACATAGGTTTTAGCAACAAGTGCTGCTACTAGAGCATCTATCTCGTCTCTAGATAACCTCCTATCTATAGTGAATCCATGTAAGAGCTTCTTAGCTAGTTCTACCCAGTCTCTACAACCACTAGACTTTAGTGCACTAAGTGGGTGTGTCTCTATAACACTTATCCCCATTGAGAGGAAGGCATCTACTAGTCTTAGACTACGTGTTACAAGCATTCTCATAGACGGCCAGCTTGGAGGCAATACTCTATATCCTAGACGCTTCATAACACGATCTACTTCACGGTAGCCGTGGATGGTATGTGATAAAGGGGAGTCAATAGCTATTACGGTGGGCATGTATTCTCTAACAACACCTATTATCTCACGATCACTGTATAGTCTAGAGATATAGATAAGGCTATTACCATGTATTACCGCTAACCCACTAGGCCTCTTCTCAGAACCAGCTGGGTCTAGTCCGGCGACAACTACCATCTCACAACCGATCCCTTTTCAAAGCCTATTGTAGCTGTAAACCTATTGTATAGTTCTTCAACCCGTCCTATCCATTCTTTTAGACCACCTGGTTCTCTAGGGTATTCCTCTAGATACAACTTATTGGCTGTATCCATGTACCTCTTAACCATTCTAAGCTGGTTTAACAGGCTTGGTCTACCAATTAGTGATAAAGCCGCCTTTATATTCCTTACAAGTTCTTCTCTAAGACTACCCTTCATACCAATATCGTATACTGCATCACCAGATACTATCTTTTTCTTAAACAAGAACTCTAGATCACTGTTGCTGAGCATCTGTAGATACATTCTGAGGATATCTAGCATAGCCTGTTTAGAACCATAGGCTTTGAGGTAGTCTATGTTGACACCCCATAGAGTCTCTTCATCAACTCTTCCAGCCTCTAATGCATCCCCTAAGTGTCTAGCTATGATCGATGCTGCAAGCATTGACGAGCCCTTACCACCGCCGTGTACGGGGTTTACAGTGTATGCTGCATCACCAACTACACATACATTCCTCCACACAAGTGTTGGTAGAGGCCTACGTGTTGGCACGAGCCCTCCACCTATATCTATTGCTCTACCCTTAAACCTTGTTCTCAAGAATCTATCGTATTGGCTACGTGGGTTAGGTGAACCACTTCTCCATATAACACCAAGGCCCATATTGGCTATGCTACCGTCTTTCTTTGGGAAGAACCACCAGTAACCACCAGGTGCTATGTCTTTGTTTAGGTATATGTGTGCATACCTACGGTTCTCACTATCAACTGGTTCATTGAGCTCTATTATCTCTCTATACGTTATGTTATAGTCTGTAGTATATGGTTTCTCAGCTATAGGCCATTCACGGGGTAGTTTTAGTCTAAGTGCAGGTGTCGCACCAGATGCATCAATGTATGCTTTAGCTCTAAGCTCTATATGGCCTGCAACACCTTTCTTCTTAACAACAACTTTGTCTACAAAGCCCTCCTTTACAGAGATACTCCATAAGACGTGTCTATCAAGTAGCTCTACACCAGAGTCTAGAGCCTCTCTTAGCAGCCACTGGTGGAACCTAAGGCTATTAATACCGATTCCTTCTCCATAGACTGTTATATAGTGTTCCTCACTAGGGCTATAGACTCTAACACCATAGAACTTGTTCTCAATAACACTAGCTGGTGGTTCAAAACCTAGTTCTCTAAAATGATGAAGCCCTATAGCATCTCCACATGGCTTAGTACCTATTCTCTCACGAGGCTTACTCTCAATAAGTGCTACACTAAACCCTTTACGACCGAGTATCCATGCAGATGTAAGACCTGCTACACCACCACCAACAACTATGACGTCATACACCACTCTACAACACCTCCCAAAAGCTAATGTGTCCTCCAAGGATATATACTTTAGCCCTGTATTACCCTGTATAGCTAGTTATAAAGCTAGTCTATAGAATACCTTTTACTAGGGTGGTGTAGATACGAGTACAATGGATTTCACACCAAATATTGGGTATACGGTTGTATACCGTATAATAGCACTTGGCACTAGTGTTGGTAAGACAACTATTGGTGAACAAATAGTCTCCTACTTGTCTAAGAGAGGGGTCGTAGTAGCTGTTGTTAAACAGACACACGAGCCACAGATAGACCCAGACACAGATGCTGGTAGATACTGGAGTTCTGGAGCAAAACTAGTTGTAGTAATGAGCCCTAGTGAGACTGTTGTATATAAGGAGTATATGAGTGGGCTTAGAGAGATACTATATAGAATGCCCTTCTACTACCCAGTAGTCATAGCTGAAGGGTTCCGTGGATGCAACGTCGGTAAAGCAATAGCTATTATAGAGTCTGAGGAAGAACTCAGGAATATAGCTGGTGAACCAGGGATCTGGTATATCGTTAGCCATGACTTCAGCGTTGTTGAAGAAGCTAAAGAGATGGGGTTGCATGCACTATTGTTTGAAGAGACAGAAGCACTAGCTGGTGAGGTATACAAGGATGCATTGTCTACACTACTCTCACTAATACCATCTAGTGATTGTGAAGTATGTGGTGTTGGTAGTTGTCTAGAGCTTGTAGAGAAGCTATTAACACACGAGATAATGCCTACAGACTGCCCATTACTTACAAGGACTACAATAGTTGTAGATGGTAAGCCGTTGACTCTAGATCCATTGCTAGAGAATCTTATGAGAAATCTTGTTAAAGCATTTCTATCGAGTATAAAGGGTGCTCCAACAACTGTTAAGAAGGTTAGGATTGATATAGAGTATCCAGAGTAAAAACAACTTGTTTACGGAAGGATCTTTATCAACATACCCTCGACTATTATAGGGCTATACCTAGATGCTATATTCAATGCTTCCTGTAGTCTAATGCTACTACTACTATAGATTGTCAGCAATGGATCACCCTTGTTTATACGATAACCCACCTTGGCATGTAAGTAGACACCAGCACCCTTATCGTATGGAGCACCAGCTGCACGTGCAATAGCTGTTATAGCAGCGTTGTCAATGTGTGTTACAGCTCCCTCAATAGGAGACTCTATGGTATAAATGTGTTCACCGATCGGTAGATCATCTGGTTTAACGTTAGGATCACCGCCTTGGGCCTCAATTATCTGTCTAAACTTCTGGTAGCTAAGACCCTTCTCAAACAAGTCTCGTGCAACCTCTATACCATGGCCAGGTGGTACTTTGCCGGATAACTCTATGACAAGACCCGCTATACTGAGTGCTTTCTCTAACAGACTCTTACTACCTTTCCTAGTGATTAGTGTCTCTAGAGCTTCTTTAGCCTCTAGTGCAGGGCCTGCTGTCTTACCAATTGGTTGTCCACCATAGGTTACTGCTACACGTATCCCCATTCCAAGCCTAGCTGCTTGTCTTATAAACAACCCTGCAAGCTGGTCTGCTTCCTTCAAGTCCTTAACCTTAGCCTTCCGGCCAACAGGTATGTCTATAACGAGGTTGTCCACACCCATAGCTACTTTCTTAGCAAGTATGCTTGCAACCATCTGGTGCCATGGATCGATAGCTAGCTTCCTCTCAATATTAACGAATATATCGTCTGCTGGTGCTAGGTTTAGCCTGCCACCCCATGCTAGTGTTGCTCTAACCTTCCTAGCTATCTCCTTGAGCTCTTCTGGTGTAAAGTCTACACGTGCTAAAACCTCCATTGTATCAGCTGTACCAGCTGGGCTTGTTATTGCACGACTACTAGTCTTTGGTATGAGCAAGCCTGCAGCAGATACTGTTGGCACAGCTATCAATGCTACCTTACTATTACCTGGTACACCACCAATACTATGCTCATCATAGACAGTGTCTTCAAACTCTATACGGCTACCAGTCTCAACCATAGCCCTTATCAAAGCATTCAATTCATCCTCACTAAGCTCGTAGTACAGCTGGCTTGTAAGGAAAGCAGATATCTCTGTCTCACTATAGACACCCTCTACAACATCCTTGATCCACATGTACATCTCGTCTTGTGTAAGCCTCTGTCCATGGAGTCTCTTACGTAGAGCTGTAAAACTAGGTGGTACTGGTACCGGCTTTACACCAACTGTATCATCCTTACCAATCTTAAGCTCTCTAGCTACATCACGGCTAACAAGTATCTTGCCAGGTGATACCATAGTCTTGGTAATAGCTACGAAAGCACCACGTGTTCTATCACCCTTAATAACCCGTACACGAGTATTGGGGCCTAGCCCTAGTTCTCTAGCATCTTTCTCATTAATAACAACAATGTTTCTACCAATATCAATATCTATCTCATTAGCTATAAAGTGTTTGGTTTGTAGATGACTCATGCAATCCCCCCATGCACCCACTATCTAATCCATATCAAACCGTTAGAACAGAATAAAATATAGCAGAAGCCTTAATAAACTTTGTGAAAATAGTCGGCCCAGCCGAGACCAGCTCCTCACCAGGTCAGTGCTCCGCCATCTCCCCATCCAGTTACCTCCTAAATAACCTCCTTTTCTTCCTAATCTTTAGCTTTTCCCTCTTCCTCTTCCTAGCCTCTAGTCCACGTATACTCCTAAGCTCCTCTATTACACCATAGCTTCTATACACTATACCAGTAATCTTTGATGCAAGACCAGTTGTTCTCAATGCTAGTTCTTCTAGTCTAGCAAGCAATAGATCCTTTGATGGTACATAGGGTACTACCTTGTATGGATACACTGGTACATACTGTTCCTTCTCCGGGTCACCAGCACGTACAACAGCGTATACAACCCATGTCTTAGGAGCAACACCATATTTAAGCATATCATCACGTGGTAGGTAGACCTTATCACTAGTAACAAGTGATCTAACATAAGCGTTTATATAGCGTACACGTTCACGTCCAAGCCATCCCTCGTAAACCTCTAGTACGTGGCCCTCAACATATATGAAGCCCATACGTATATAGTCTCTAAGCCTACCACCATGCAGTATACTGTAGTCACTCCTAATCCAGTCAATAATTACAAGCGGCAACACACTACACCCTAATACACGCTGATAGGTTAATAGCTTCTATAATCCTATAAAAAACTACCTATGTAACCATATGTGGTTCTCCAAGAAGTGTTCTAAGCAGTGCATTCACTAGATAAGAGAGGTTGACAACAGTCTTAAGCCTACCCTCACGATCAACAACTATAATGTTTGGTATATGGAGTGAACGAAGCATGTTAAGTAGATCCTTTATAACAATGTCTTCTCTAACAATAAATGGTCTATCCTCCATAATCTCTTCTACAGGTACATTCAACACCTGCTCAATAGGTATACCTAGTCTAGAGACATTAAAACCAGCTATAAAGAACGTATATCTTGGTCTACGATGGAAAGTCCTTAGAATCTCATACTCACTAATATAGCCTATAGGCTTCCTCCTCTCATCAACAACTACAATGAACACTGGATGCCCAATAGCTATAGCCTTTAACACGTTATAGAGTCTACTACCACGTCTAACAACGATATAGTGTGTAGAGGGAGGCTTAAACTTTGAGAGGAAATCAGCTAGTGGTAGAGACAATACATCCTCTACATCACGTCTCTTAAACACACCCCTACGTCTAAAACCCTTCTTTTCCCCAACAACCTTCTCAGTAGCCAAGCCTAAACCCTAACATAGTATTACGTGTTTAACTAATAAATGGTTTCTCTCCCAAGGAAGAGTCTTAGATTTAATGGAGTAGAGATAGAGTTGTGCCACAATATATAACCCTATGCTGCTATAAGTAGATGGTTTGTAGGGTGTAATACCGTGGAGTCAAGTATACTAGTGTTCTACATAATAGCACTAGCACTACTTGTTGGCAAGTTCTTTGAAGAACTAGTTTCTCGTACAAAATACCCTCCAGTACTAGGTGACCTACTAGCTGGTTTAATACTTGGTTCTAGCGTGCTTGGAGTATATGTTGTGAATGATACAGTAACAGCTATCTCATGGCTTGGTGTAGCACTACTACTCTTCTATGCAGGCCTCAACACTCCCTATAAACAATTCCTAAAACTACTACCTATAGCAGGGCTACTGACACTTGGTGAAGCACTAGCTGCTTTCGCAATGGGGTTCCTAGTAGGCTATATACTAGGCTATGACCCCCTACACTCGTTCTTTATAGGAGCTGTGCTTGAAGCTACAAGTGTTAGTTTGACAATAAGGACTCTAATGGACATTGGTAAACTAGGTAGTATTGAAGGCTATACCGTTATGGAGATAGCTGTATTGGATGATCTAGCATCACTTATAACTATAAGTATTGGAGCATCGATTGTTGTACTAGGATCGCTTGATGTAGAGAGGATTGTTTTTACACTAGTGGAAGCCCTTGGTGTATGGTTTGCAGTGCTAGTGATACTACATAGGCTCTCTAACCACCTTGTAAAACTAGCTGCTAGACTACATGTAGAGGAATCAATGCTCTCAATACTAGTCGGTGTGTTTGCTTTAACAGCATTCCTTGTAACAAGAGTTGGTGTATCACCATTGATAGGAGCATATGCTTCTGGGCTAGCACTATCTGAAGCAAGAGGTCTTAGAGAGACACGTGAGACTATCAAGAGACTAGCTATACTATTCTCAACAGTATTCTTTGTAACAACAGCTGCCCAGCTAGATCTAAAGACAGCGTTAAGACCTGATCTTATATGGTTCTACGTACTAGTCGTAATAGCTGCTTTTACTGGTAAACTACTCGGTGCTGGTCTTACATCATACCTACTAGGCTTCCCGCCGAGATCGTCTCTAAGGATAGCTGTAGGCTTGTTCCCGAGGTGTGAGTTTACTATAATAGCTGCATACACTGCTGTATCCTATGGAGTAGCTGGCGCAGAACTCTATCTAGCAGCACTAGTGATAGTGCTTGTAACAAACATTGCTACACCACCGCTTCTTAAGATAGTCTATAGTGGTGTAGACTATGAGGAGGTAAGGCTTAGGGTAAGAGGTGTTGTACTGAGGAGACACTAGGTTCTAGAAACTCTCTTCCACAGCCTAGACAGCAGTATTGGTGTAGCTAGACTGGTGGCGTATATCAAGAATATTGTTCCTGCAAAGACCTGTTCTGGCACAACATTGTATGCCATACCAATAGATGATATAATCAATGCAACTTCTGCACGAGGCATCATACCTACTCCAATGAATAGTGATTCAACCCAGTTATAGCCGGATAACCTAGCTAGAAGCCCGCATCCAACAACCTTTCCTATAATAGCAGCTACTACGATAACCACTATGTCTAGTAGGTACTCTGGGTTAGAAATGTATGGTTTTACATCAATTGATGCAGCTGATAATACAAAGAATATTGATGCAAAAATGTTTGGTATAAGACTGAATCTACGTACAACACGTTCAACACCATGTATCTCACTAAATGCTAGCCCTACAGCATATGCTCCAACTACAAGACTTAGGTTTACACGTACACTAGCCCATGCAATCAATAGCGTTAGTGCTAGTAGGAGAGCTATACCAGTATCCTCTAAGTGTGTATGCCTAGTAACACCTCTCCACAAGGCTCTAGAGGATCTATGGAGTGCAAAGACAACTGTTACATAGAACACTATAGCTATAGAAGCAGTAACAGCTAGATCAAGTACTTCAGCAGTACCAGTTACAACAACAGCTGTACATAGCCCTAGTACAAGCAATCCACCTACATCATCAAGTACTGCCGCACCAAGTATAGTTGTTGCTACATCACTACCTAGTGCACCAAGATCAGCTAGTGTCTTAACAGTTAAACCAACGCTTGTAGCAGTAAATATTGCTCCAAGGAACAAGCTCTCCCTATACCCTAGGCCAAGCAAGTAGCCACTACCATAGCCTAGTATGAAAGAGAGTACTATACCACCAAGAGCTACCAGTAGTGAACGCTTAAGTGCTTTAAGGAATAACTCAAACCTTGTCTCTAAACCAGCTAGAAACAACAAACTAATAATACCAAGCCACTTGATCAAACCAAACTCGTGCACGATATCAGCTGTGATTAAACCAGTTATTGATGGGCCAAGCACTATACCAGCTAATATATCCCCTAGTATAGGAGGGTAGCCTTTTAGAGCAAGCACCTCCTCTAAAACCTTAGCTACAGCAATTGTTATAGCAAGCACAAGCAGTAGATCAGCAACAACTGTTTCTGGAACCAACTGCTGTCAACTCCACTAACCAGCCTCTATCCCAGCCCACATAGAATCTATGGAGTCTAGACTAAGCTATATAGGTATCCCTAGGCTATAATATGATCCATGTAGATACTCTAATGAGTAGAGTGGATCGTATGCAGCATAGCTACCTAGAGACTATAGCTCCAATATATTATCCAGTAGGGTTTAACCAAGAGATACTAGAGCTTATAGTGGATACCTTGTTTGAAGAAGACATTACAGTACCATTCCCACCGCTAATGACTAGTTTTAGAGAAGCATTCCTAGAGAGACTAGTCCAGACAAACATAGTCTCTAGAACAAAGAGTGGATACTATAGGATAGAGTCTAAGAGGCTACAGTATAGCCGTATGACAGGCTATTACATACCAGAATACGAGTACTCATCACACGTACTGAGGTCTTCTGGTAGGGAATACCGTGGATTCATAGCACCATCCCCCTGGTTCTATGTAGAAAACCTTGTATACAATGGAGAAAGACTTTTAGATAACCCGTTAAAGGCTATAGCTACAGTACCATATATTCTCTCAAAGATAGTAAGTGAAGCTACAATGCTTGGATTAAACACTGTATTGTTTATAGATGTAGACTCTAGACTAGCAATGTACTATGATAAACCATCACCTCCAAAGCCGTGGAACTGGAGTCTACTTAGACAACTATTTCAAAAGACAATAGCTTGTTCTGACGCATCACTCTATGGATTCCTATTCTGTAGCAAACCCCACCATATGTTGTTGAGAGTAATAGCTTCTACAGATATAGACTTCATAGTAATTGATCCAAGGATGTATAGTCTAGAGGAAATCAATAAGCTATCGAGTATAGATGAGCTAACCAGTAAGTCTATAGGACTAGGCATTGTAGACAAGGCTTTCCAGGAGAAAAGAGACTATAGCTTCATAAAACTAGTTGTTAGAAAGACAAGCCTAGACGTAAGGTATCTATCATTCAACTGTAGTACATGGAGTGCAATGCTAGAGACTGGATGGGGTGGTATACATAGGTTTATTAAGTTGTTAAATAGGGCTTCAAAGATACTATAGCATAGAGGGTGGCTGGTTAGTGGTGTATATAGCTGTTTCTAGAAAGGGTGGTATACAAGTATTTGATACATTTGGTGATGCATTCCGTTATATAATGGAGAGTGGTGGTGGGAGAGTATACCGTGGAGAACTAGTACTAGCTCTAACACCAGATGAAGTGATAGAACTAACTGGTGTATTCGGTGAGAAAGCTGAGCCAGTAGAAGCACCTGTATCAAGGAAACCAGTTGTTGAGAAACCCCGGGTAGCTGTTGTGTTAGACCAGATGTTCCGTGGATACTACTCAAACATACTAGCACGTCAATACCCAGGTATAGAGATACACGAGGTTATAGGTAGGGGTATTGAGAAGCCTATTAGGGTAGGCAATGTGGTTAAAGAGCCTGCTAGGGATGACTATGATGTACTAAATATTGTTGAAGAAATAGCTAGGAGAGGCTATAGAGTACTGTTCTTTACTGGCGATAAGAAGCTCGCTTCACAAGCAATGATTATAGAGGGTGTTAGAGTCTATTATACACCACCAAACGAGTACCCTGGTAAAGAAGCACTAGCTAAGTACATGGTTGAGAAGATTAGAGAAGAGCTAGAGAGTATCCAGGGTTAAGGCTGTACATATCCTTATAAGCATCTCTTGTAGAAGATAGTACTTGTTAAAACATAGCTTAGGAGAGGGACTAGGGAATGGTTGATCCACGTGTATCGAGACTAGCTCGTCTTATAGCAGAGTATTGTGTTAGTGTTAGGAAGGGTGATGAAGTAGTTATTGGTGGTGGTTTTGAAGCACTACCACTTATCCGTGAGCTATATAGAGAAGTAGTATCACGTGGTGGCTACCCATTAATAGTTAGTATACATGACGAGGTACTTGACGAGATATTCTATAGGTATGCAGCAGATGAAGTACTAGAGTATATGAGCCCTATTGAAGAAGAGATTATGAAGAGGATAAATGTTAGGATAAGAATACTTAGTCCAAGCCACACTAAACACCTTGTAGGAGTAGATCCTGAGAAGATTAAGAGACGGGCAAGAGCTAGACGTAAGCTTACAGAGATATTTATGGAGAGAAGTGCTAGGAAAGAACTACGATGGAATGTAACAGCTTATCCAACACGTGCACTTGCACAAGAAGCTGGTATGAGTATAATGGAGTACGAGGAATTCCTATACAAAGCCGTAATGGTTGATCGTGAGGACCCGGTGAAGGCTTGGATTGAGAAAGCACGTGAACAACAAAAGATAGCTGATTTCCTAAACAAAGTAAGTGAGCTGAGATATGAAGGCCCAGGTATTGATCTTGTACTACGTGTTGATGGTAGGACGTGGATTAACGATGATGGTAAGTACAACATGCCTGGTGGTGAGGTATTCTCTGCACCAATAGAGGATAGTGTAGAAGGCTATGTGGTATTCGACTATCCAGCTATATGGCGTGGTGTTGAGGTTGAAGGTGTAAAGCTTGTCTTCAAGAAGGGAGTGGTGGTTGAAGCAACTGCTAGACGTGGAGAGGAGTTCTTAAAGAAGATACTAGAGACTGATGAGGGTGCTAAAAGGCTTGGTGAAATAGCTTTTGGTCTAAACTATAACATAACAAGGTTTACCAAGGAGATATTGTTTGATGAGAAAATAGGTGGTACAATACACATGGCTCTAGGAGCAGCTTATCCAGAGACTGGTGGTAAGAACAAGTCTAGTATACACTGGGATATGATAAAGGATATGAGTAAACACAAGGTATACGCTGATGGAGACCTAGTATATGAGAATGGTAGGTTTATAAAAGAAGTCTTATAGCATAGGAAAGTCTCTCTTATGCAACCAAGTGTTTTTCCTCTCACTACACTATCTCTTAGACTGGTATATTCTCTAGTGTAACAACTATTGCATCACTAGTATCCTTTGGAGCATTAACTGCTACTATAACTGGTTTTATACTATAGCTTCTCCATGGAGTCTCCATAATCTTTGAGTACAGCTTACTAATAATCCTAGCTGTATCTGCCTTGTCAAGCCTACTCCATTTAACCTCTATTGGATAGACTGTTTTCTCCCTCCTATTAACTGCTACATAATCTATCTCTACACCACGATACACGTACTTACCTATCTTATCAAACACTATACCATGTCTTTCTCCATAGCCTAGTATATACTGGTATACAATATCCTCCCAAGCAAAACTAGTATGCTCATCAATTCTCTCTAACACATAGCCTAGAGCCTTCCCATACTCACTAGACTCTACATAGTCTAGAATAGGCTCTATAAGACTAAACCATGTACGAAACAAGTGATCAGATACGACATACCATCCTCTACGAGCTTCTAATGGAACAACATGTCTAATAATACCAAGTTCTACTAGTATAGACAAATACTTTGACACATGTTGTCTATGGACACCAGTTACACTAGCTATTTTTGATGGAGTATTGTGT
Source organism: uncultured Desulfurococcaceae archaeon (assembly GCA_964466845.1). Classification (GTDB taxonomy): domain Archaea; phylum Thermoproteota; class Thermoprotei_A; order Sulfolobales; family Desulfurococcaceae; genus CAYZRH01. The sequence goes on along the minus strand of CAYXOO010000039.1, from coordinate 833 downwards.
CCATGAGCTATAGCTGATAATATAGACATATACACATGTGGTTCACGAAACTCTTCTCTAAGTATAAAGAGTGGTTCATAGAGTAGTGGAGCTACTGGTGATAAGAACAACCCTTTAACAATATCACCAAGGCTATTGTATCTAGAAGCTAGAGACAAGTAATAGGGTATACCACCAATTAATCCATAAACCCTAACTCTATCAATAGCATCTAGTCTAACAAAATCTCTTACAAACCATGGCTTAAAGGGTTTAACATAGAGAACACCAGTCCTCCTACCATAGAGTGGACTAGAAGAACTAAGTACTCCACGATACATAACACCAACAAGACTACCACATACAACTAGAAACAACCTAGTATCACTAAATACGTGATCAATAAACTCTTGGAGTTCACCAATAACACGTGGTGCTGAACGAGCCCAATAAGTAAACTCATCCAATACAACATAGATTCTATTATCAAAACCGATCTCACGTACAAGTCTATAAAGTAGATCATAGAGAGTATTAAAGGATATATTAGAAAAACCTCTTAGACCAAGAGAAGACTCAATAGCTCTAGACAATCTAGCCAAGTTATACTCGTGAGACAATGGTAGAGAATGGAAATAAACACCCTTCTTACCACTACAGAACCTCTTCAACAACCAAGTCTTACCAACTCTCCTCCTACCATAAACAACAATAAACTCTGGTCTACCACCCATCCACAGCTCCTCTAAATACTTAAGCTCTAACTCTCTATCAACAAACAACACAGCTATGTAACACCCAGAGTAGACTACTCTGCGTGTTACATATATAAAGGTTACTAATCGATCATTAGG
>CAYXOO010000038.1:0-13823 GCA_964466845.1 uncultured Desulfurococcaceae archaeon | reverse complement strand
ATTATAGAGATCGTTTCTTATTTTTTCTCTGTTATTGAATACTGTATATTTTAAGTATATAGTAGTAGTTATAGCCAATAATACTATATTTTTTTTATTTTCTTAAACTTTGTTATAGTTAGGTATATTATATATAGATATACTTCATGCCTATTAGGTAATAATAGACAACTTATGTGGGATTAACGAATTAATAGCTTTTCCTAATATCTTTCAACTAATTATGTATTACTACTATCTAATGTATAAAAAGGTGGATTAACTTCTTAAAAGTTTTAAGTATAGGATTAAGGCTATGTTGGAGTTCTCGTTTTTACTACAATTCCTTGGATCCTCTTTAATTCTATACTGTGTATTCTTACTCTTTAGTTTTCTTGGTTTTCTTGAACATACATATCGTAGTCTATAATTTCTCTACTAGTATCTATTTCACTAGGGTCTACTTTCATAAACCCTGTTTTCTCTAGAGATTCTATCATTAATGATATATAGGTGAATGCTTTAACTGCATATTTTAACTCATTATTGAATACCCTAGATGGATCTATTCCTCTCTCTATAAATTCTTTGTTTTCTCTAACCCAGTTACATAGTAGGCTTACACGTAGTGTTTTATCACTATAGTTTACAATAAGTGGGTACATCCTACATGCTAGTGGGTGTTCTCCATGTATGATGCACTTACCATCCTTGTTAAATAAGCACTTACCATTGATAACCCATTTATACAGTACAACAACATAGACTCCTCTAACAGGATCAAGGTAGACTATATCTGGTTTAAATACTGGTTTGTCAAATCCATAGCTAATAGCTTTTTCTTCTAGAAACCTCTTCTCCCAAGGAAACACACGTGGATAATCAACATCACTCTTAAAGACACAACAACTACTACATTTTAGACACTTAAACACTAGACTCAATACACAACACCTATCTACAATATCTCATACTATCAAGGTAGATAATTAATGTAAGGCTCGTTAGGTATGGAGAATTAATGGTTCTACTCATTAACTAGAGTTATTAACGTATTTAGGTAAATAAAATAGTGAGTAGGTTTAGCTGGTGATGGTTTTTGAAGAAGATTGGTAAGCTAAGGTCTTGGAGGCTAGAGTATATGAGTGTTAAGAAGAGGTTTGGTAAGTTTGTAAAGGTGTCTAGACGTGGGTGTTAGAGTAAGGGTTAGGATATGCTATAGGGATAGATGTATAGAGACTAGTGCACTTGCTAACACTGGTTTTGAGACTACTGAACCAGAGATCCATATACCAGTTGGTCTTGCTAGAAGATTAGGGTTTCCTTTAGAGAGGCTTAAGAGTGAGAGATATCTTGTTGTAGGTTCTGAGGTTACAGCTTATACTATAGGATATGTTGATGTACAAGTTGTTGCAAGTGATAAAGTCTCGGATGTTGTTAGAGCTAGAGCTATAACTGTTTCTGGTGAGTATGAGGTTATACTTAGTGATATGCTTATTGAAAAGCTAGGGATAGTTGTTGTTAAACCAGGTTCTGGTTTGTGGAGGTTCCTTGACGAGGATGGTTTAAGAGAGAGTGTTGAGCCAGAATACTGGTTTGAATAGCTTTTAAATAGCTGTTTAAAAACGTCTACTACGGTATTACATGAAGTTTATATATAGTGTTTACTCCTTATTTTAAACTAAGGAGAGTAGTGTGTTTATAGAGATAATAGGTGTGTCCTTTGGTGGTGGAGTCTATGTATGTGTATAGGGTATTGTTTATAGATGTTGAGAAGCGTGAGTCATGGGTTGAAGAGTATCCTCTTAATGAGGTATGGGGACCAATTGATCTCGGTATTAAGCTCCATCTAGAGTATTATAGGAGTTATAAGAAGCCATTGTATAGCCCAGATAACGCTTTGGTCTTTGGACGTGGCGTTTTTGCTGGTACTAAGCTGTATGGTGTGCATCGTCTAACATTTGTATTCCGTAGTCCAATGACTCGTGGTCTCCATGTATCTTCTATGGGTGGTGCAGCATACCAGTTCCGTCTTAGAGTTGATGCTGTATCTATACATGGCTATAGCTGTGAACCAGTTGTTCTAAGGCTCTGGGATGAGGGTGATGGAGAGCCTCGGATAGACTATATTGTGTTAAGAGAAGAGGAAGTCGAGGATATATGGAGAGGATATGGTGGTGAGAAGGGTGTCTATGCACTACAGAAGTGGTTGCTCGACAAGTTTAGTGATTTCTACCAGAGATATGATGGACGTAGCCTACTTGTTGGACCAGCAGCTAAGTATACATGCATGGGTGCTATAGCATCTATAACTATTAGGAAGACAACTATAGACTATGGTAGTGAAGAATATGCAGCACGTGGTGGACCAGGATCAGTACTGTATAGGTGCCACCATGTTGTAGCAGTAATGTATGGTGGTAAATACGATGTATCAAGAGATAGGCCTCGTGAACTAAGTGATACTAAGTGGCTTAACGAGTGGTTCCGTAGCAAAGCTGGTGAGAACTATCCATTCGTAGTAGTCAAGGCTGGTACTAAGTATCGTTATAACGAGAAGCTTAAGACTGGTGGTACACTAGGTGGTAACTATCCACACTTAAAGACAGCTACACCAATGTTTAACTTCAATACAATCTATGAACCACAAGATGTTAGACAGAGACTACACGACTTGATAATGAAGTATATATGGGAGCCATTCAACAAAGAAGCTATTGAAACGAGATCCTGGAAGACATGTGGAGAACCATGTCCACTAGCTTGTAAGAAAGTTAGGAAGAACCGTTACAAGACAGACTATGAGCCATACGAGGGTATGGGGCCATTCATAGGAGTATTCGATCTACACATGGCTGAAGAGAACGTTGAGAAGATAGATGCTTATGGATTCGACGCTATCGAGATGGGTCATGTAGTAGCATTCCTACTAGACGCTGTTGATAAGGGACTGCTTAGGCCAGAAGAAGTAGGTATTCCTACAAAACCCTATTTCAACCCACGTGACTTCCGCTACGAGTATAGCCGTGTGAATAAGGAGCTTGCATCTAGGATTATAGAGGATATGGCTTGGGGTAAACAACCACTACTTAGACTAGTTGGTGAGAGAGGGCTTAGATCGGCTGCTAAGATACTAGACATACTCTATCGTGAGAGAGTAGAGGCTCTTGGTAAGAGATTCGAGGATCTACTAGTATATGCATTGTATGGAGAAGAAGGTCATATAGCACCAAACTACTACTGGACACCAGGTATGATTGCACCACTAGCTATACTAGGTAGATACTGGACGTTATACTCTGGTGTATTCCTAGAGCCAGAAGAATATGCAGAAAAAAGCTTTGAGAGAGCAGTAATGGAGTATTTCGACGACAATGCAGGTATGTGCCGCTTCCACCGTAAATGGGGTGAGAAATACCTACCAATACTACTAAAGGAGCTATATGGAGTAGAGAATCCATTAGAACTTGTTAAGAAGAGGTATAGGGATATAATGAAGTATCAAGAACTAGCTAGTGCAGAACCATGTTACTGGGATAACAACAAACTAGTTGACTTCATGGCCTATGCAGCTAAGGAGTATGGTAACGAGGAGTGGGCTAAGAAGTTTATGAGTGACAAAAACAGTGCAGCACATGAGTGGTGGGAGAGATTCTATAAGAAACTACGAGAACTAATGGGCTAGCTCTACCACATTTATAGCTAGAGCACTTTTTATGTAAGGGTTTATAGCGTATTAAACTAGTTCTCTATAAATGGTGTCTAAGAGAGTTGGATGTCATCTATGTTAACGGGTTAACTGTTAAGTCTAGGGATGGTGGTCTTATCCTTGATAATGTATCGTTTAGTGTTTCTGAGAAAGACTTTATAGTCGTAGCCGGGCCTAGTGGTGGTGGTAAATCTACACTTCTCTACATACTAGCTGGTGGCTCTTATTATCTAAGAGATCTCGTTATAGAGGGTTCTGTAGAGGTATGTGGGTTTAACGTTTTATCTATAAAGCCTGTAAAGCTAGCTGGTATAGTCGGTTTTGTATCCCAGGACCCCTATAGCCAGGTATTCAACTTTACTGTTGAAGAGGAGATTGCTTTTCCTCTAGAGAACATGGGTTTACCAAGGAGTACTATTAAGGAGAGGATCGAGTGGGTTGTTAGAGAGTTTGGTCTAGATGGGGTTAGAGATAGACTTGTTACAGAGCTTTCTATGGGTCAGTTGCAGAAGGTTGTACTTGCATCAGTTATTGCTATGAAGCCACGTATACTATTGCTTGATGAACCAGCTTCCTACCTTGATCCATTGTCTAAGCAGGAGTTCTATAGGCTAGTATATAGAGTCTGGAGGAAAATGGGACTAACAATAGTTGTTGTAGAACATGATCTCTCTTATGTACTACCAGTTGCTACAAAACTATTGATACTAAACAAGAGGGTCATAGTATATGATAAGCCAGAAAACGTTATAGCACATACGTCCCTAGAGGAGTACGGTGTTGAAGAACCATTGTTCTTAAAGTTTTGTAAAAGCCTAAAGTCCACTAGAATACCATTGTCCAGTAACGACCTAATTGGCTGTCTCAAAGACTATGTATGTAAAGAGAAGAAAACATAGTAGCTGGATAAACGGTTTCTAAGAGGCTATACATAGCATATGGGGTATTGGTTAAAACAAAGAGGGTTCAATACTGTATCCTCTAGGGTCTACCTGGTTTTATCTGACTATTACTACTGTTACTGGTGAGTTGATTGCTATAGCTAGTGCTTTACTACCTATAGAGAGTTCACTAGACAAAGTCCTACCACGTGCACCAACAACTATCATATCGTATTCTCCAGCTGATAGCTCATCAAGTATTGCTTTAGCAGTACTCTCAACCCATGGATCAGCTTCTACCTCCTTAAACTCTACAGAAACACCCTTACCCTCAACACGTGTCTTAGCCTTCTCCAAGGGGTTCTTCTCTGGCTGATAACCCTTTGGTCTAACATACAATACTGTTATCTTAGAGCCATAGTGTCTAGCTAGATCCACTGCAAAATCAAGTGCTCTAAGACTATGCTCACTACCATCAACTGGTACAAGTATCTTTCTATATAGAAAACTTATCTCATAAGTTGGTGCTTCACGGTAACTCATATCCTATACACCTCTAGTAGGAATATATTATTGGCTTAGAATATATATGTAGTGTCATAATAGGTATTCAATATAGATTGCAAAGACAACTACTAGTGCTAGAAATGATAGGAATAATGCATCTCTAGAACCATATCTTTCAACAAAATAGTATGTCCTATACCTCCTATATCCAAAGCCACGGTTCTCCAGGGAGATAACCATGTTGTTAAGCCTATTTATGGATAGTATGAGTAGTGGGATAGAGAGTGTTACGAGAACCTTTGCTTTCTCTAATAGGTTCCTAGTATCAAGTTTTACACCACGGATACGCTGTACATCATACACGTTTATAAAGTCGTCAATAAGTATGGATAGGTAGCGTATAGAGAATACTATGGGGTACAATATGGTATAGGGTATCCTTGCTCTCGATAGTATACGTATGATTGACTGTATTCTAGTTGTTGAAAAGAATATTGAGAAAGAGAGTGCTATAGAATAGAATCTACAGATACTAACTAGACAACCAATAGCAACTTCTTTTATAGATATTTCTCCATTAAGAATCCTTGGTGTAAGGAATAGTATTGAGAACAAGTTTATCAATAGTATAAACAGTGTTATAGAGAACAGTATTCTAGTAAATCTCCTAGTCTCTACACCAGTAAATCCAAGGGCTATAATGAACAATGTATAGAATAGTAGGCTGTATAGTGTATGGATGATTGTTGATACTATAAGGCTAGCTATAAACAAGACTATCTTAGATGCTGGGTGGAGCTTATAGAGTAGCTTGTCTCTATCTCTATAGATGAATGCTTCCTTAAAACCACTAGCAGCTGATCTTAGTTCTAACATAGCTTTTTCTCCAGTAAATCCTTGTTAAAGACTATATATTCTATAAGCTCTTCTAGTCTCTCAATAGAGTATATACTATCATCACTTGTTATACCATATACTAGTTCTAGTATGGTATTAAACTGTGGTGGTAAAAGCCTATTGTCCAAGACTAGTCTCTTATCCCTATACAGCTTGTCTAGTGTGTCATCAAATACTATCCTTCCATTACTTAATACAATTACTCTTGGATTACCTAGTCTTGATACAAAGTCTATATCGTGTGAAGCAATTACTATGGTATAGCCGTGCTTTAATAGTCCTAGTATTATCTCTCTAAGAGCCTTCTTCCCATTATAGTCTAGTGCAGATGTCGGCTCATCGAACAATAGTATCTTTGGGTTATGGACTATAGCTGATGCAATAGCTAGTCTACGTGCTTCACCCTCACTAAGTGTCAGTGGATTCCTGTCTAGCAAGTGTGATAGATTGAGCCATGAGGCTATAGATAATGCTCTTGCTTCATACTCTCTCCTATCAACACCTAGGTTTCTAGATGTAAAGACTATCTCATCATACACTGTATCCTGGGAGAACATTGTCCATGGAGACTGTGGTATATAGCCTACAGCTCTAGCTATCTTGGAGAGAGGATTTTCCGTGGTATCATAGCCAGCAACATATACTCTACCACTAGAAGGCTTCAACAACCCAGCTATTAGTTTAAGTACTGTTGTCTTACCAGAGCCATTAGCACCAAGTAGTACAACTAGTTCTCCATAGTCCACCTCGAAACTTATAGAGTCTATAGAGAACCCCGTGGGATAGGAGAAACATACTTGTTTAAACACTACTGCTTTACTCAAAGACTATAGCACCTACATAGCCTCCAGTAGTGTATCCACTGTGGCCTCCTAGTCTTAACTATAGCATCTACAGCGTCTTCTATAGAGTCTTTCTCTACAAAACCAAATACTGCATCACCAACCATTGTCATAGAGAAACCAATTACTCCCCTAACACTATTAACTCTCTCAATAACATTCTCCAGGGGCTTTTTAAGTAGGCCGGTCTTTCTAGAGAACTGTAAGCATTCTCTAATAAAGTTCTCGATACATGGCTCTCTAAGAATGTTCTCTAAGGTCTCATAGCCTATCCTACTTATAAACTCTAGACCCGGTATATCGGATAGTAGTTTAGTCTTATCTATCGATCCATAGTATGCTGTTAGCACGTATAGGTTGTTCCAATCGAGTATATGCTCTATAACTGCTCTCCCAGGACCACCAGGTTTTACAACAAGTACTACACCATCGCATGGCTCTAGTATTCCAACAACTGTTCCAAGACCATGTTTTGTAACAATATCTGCTTTATGAGCTATAACTGCTAGTTTTTCTAGTGTAGTCTTGACTCTATATAGTCTTGCTAATGCTATAGCTACAGCTAGTGCTGATGCAGCACTTGTTCCATAGCCTCCACCTATCGGTACTTGTATCTCTTGTTCAACAACTAGTTCTCCAGTTACTGACACACTATATTCTCTACAAAACTCTCTAACAACATACTCTACTATATCAGACTCTATAGGCTCTCCATTAATAAAAGTCTTTATACCAGTTGGTCTATCCTCTAAAACCCTAACTCTAACATAGACACCCTTATCAACAGCTACTCCACCACCAATAGCTCCTGTCTCCAAAAGATCACTTGTTATATGTGGTGAGAAGAAGCCGGAGAGACCAGCTGGTGAGTAAGCAGTAGCCTCCACGGTTTATCTCCTACCCATTTTCTTCTCAATAGCCTTTACTATAGCTGGTGCTATTGTTACTAGGAATGGTATCTCAGTATAATACGTCCATATAAACCATACTAGTGCATAAGCTACTGGTGCTTTCTCTACACCAGATGGCAGTGTTAAGAACTGGCTATAGAGCCATAAACCCACACCAATTATTGCTGATCCAGTCATAAGCCCTACAGTATATGCTAGTAAGTGGCTGTATGGAGCAATAGCTTTTGCTATAACAACTAATGTAGCAACTATACTAACTATTGTTACAGCAACATATATCTCTGCCACATCATACCCTATATAGCCAGTATATGCCAGAGCTACAGTTAGTAGCAATGGAGTAAACTGTAGCAGTATTATGATAACTAGTAGTATAGAGCTAGAGAACTTAATTCTACGAGCAATATAGCCTATAAGGTAGAATCCAAAGAAATTAGCTGGTACACCAACAGAGAGACTAAGCAATGCATTACCATGAACAAGCATATCACTTATAAAAATACCAATAGCAGCACCAAGTCCACCAACAAGTGGTGAGAAGACAATAGAGAATACAGCAGGTATAAAGACAACAGGCCAAAACCTAACAACACCAACACCAAAAGCAAATACTCCAAGATAAGACATATACCCTAGAAAAGCATAAAGACCAGCACACAAACCAGTCAACACAACATCACGAGTACTAAACTCCATAGCCAATCACCAAGAATGATCTAGATTACCAGAGACGATTATAAACAATATCATAAACACATAAATAACAAGGTAATCAATAATAAATAACTATGTAATAGAGCTCTTGGTTACAAACTACCTACTACTTTAAGCTATTAATTAGTGCCTTAGTGTAAAAGATTGGTATATTGAAGAATACTTTTCATTACCTATAGTTCTTACGAAAAATCTTGTTATACAAATCCTTCTCTTAAGAACATTAGTGTTACAGCTAGTGTTGAGAGTATTACTGTCAATTGTCTATATAGTTCTCTTAGATCTCTTATACCTGCTATTTCCTCTGGTTTTAATTTCTTAATACCTACTACTTTTCCATAGATATTCTCTAGTAACTCAATAGCTTTATCTAATCTATCCTGGTGTCTCTGGTAAATGTATACATAGTGTATTAGTGGTGTTATTATTGATTCATTAACAACTACTCTATTACCAGCTATGTTCTTCTCTATATTCTCAACTAGTGTCTTTAGTGTACTGTATACTTTGTAGAATAACGATTTATTCCCTGCTATAAGCTCTATAAATTCTCTTGCTTTATCTGTTTCTCCAGTGACTATACCGATTATTTTATCATAGATACTCCACTCTATAGACTCTTTTAGTCTAGATACAGTGGTTGCCCTGGTTTCTCCACCTGGTTTTCTAGAAACTATTTCCTTTTCTTCAATAGAGTATACGCCTGGTATTCTAACTCTATTCCTACCATCATCTTTAGCACGTATAAGCTCGCTCCACGAGTCTCTATAGCCTAGGTAAGCAGGATACTCTGGATCAGCTAGTTTAACGCCAGCTGATATAGTTAGTAATGGCTCTAGTCTATCACCGGCCATGTAGTATCCGATATAGTCTCTAAATAGCCTCCAGTAACAGTCTATGTACTTGTATGCCTCAGCTAGTCTACCCACAATAAATGTATCATCACCACCACTAAACACTACAATAACCCGGTCACCAAGCACTCCTTCTTCAAACGGGTTCTCTGTAGACAGTATAGACTGTGCTAGATATCCTACAAAGAAGCTGATTAGCTCAACTATGGTGAGATACCTAGCAGGTGAACCAGCTAGTACATAGCCTACACTAGACATGTTATCTACATCAATCCTAGCCCAAGCAGTCAATGTATATCTATCACCAATCCTCCCTATCCTATCCAGATCACTCTCTCTAAGGCTAAAGTTTGTAAAGAGATAGGAGAAACCAATCTTTAGCTCAGCATCACTAAGGCTTTTCAAGGCTCCAATAATCTCTTTAGGCTCTGGTATAAAGTCTCTAAGATCATTAACCTTGTATACAATAACCTCACCACCAGTACACCCAAGTCTTCTAAACTGTTCACTAATAAACTTCAATAGTGTATCAAGTAGTTTCTCATCACTAATCTTTTCATCCCTCTTAGACACTATATAGAATACTATACCTAGTTCTCTAAACACTACAACACCTATTTCACTACGTGGTAGTGCACTCCATGGATCACTTGTTATCTCTCTCCATAGCTCCTCAGCAAAACCACTATTATGTACCATGATGATATAATGTAGGTTTTCAGCTGCAGTACCAGCTATTTGTGAATAGAAACAACTATAGCATAGCCTATCTATCTCTGGATCAAGATGTAGTCTCTCAACTAAGTCTCTATGGTTAGACAAGTCTATAGTGTATTCAACTGGTATTGTTGAACGACACTCTCTACACTCAACAAGTCTTTTGTCTTTAAAGAACTTGTTTACCTCAATTAAACTGTATTTCCTAGCCTTAGCTTTCTCAACACTATCTACTGCTTCAGCTAATGCTCTAGCAAAGCTATTATTGACTAGATACTCTCTACTCCATGGACTCTCGAATCTACACTCACTAACAGGGCTGCTGTAGCCTATTGATACATAGATGTCTCCATGGAAGAACTTGTATAGGAATTCTTCTATCTCTCTCCTAATAGCATCTATCTTACCTAGATACTCTCTAGTTGATGGTATAATAAGGTTTATCTTATCAGCTTTCTCTGTAAACACTATTGATGGTGGAAGCCCTAGTCTAGAGGTTATATACTTCTTTAATGCTAGAGACAATAGCTGTAGCAATAATGATCTACCACGTAGTTGTCTTAATGCACCACGGTGTCTAGCTATAGACCTTATGAACCCTTGTACACCACTAATATCTAGTCCAACAACCACGTAGCTATCAGAGTAATGATATGTTGTAGCAAGACTTGCTGTTGAGAGCAAGTGGGCTGCAAGACTAGTTGTTGGTACACCAGTTTTTAGCCCATATACAGCATCTGGTACAAACAATAGTGTAGGCTTTACTATACTAGCTACTGTATTATACAATGTCTCCTTATCAAATACATTATATCCTGCATAAACATTTAGCCTATTAAACAGTCTCTCTAGCTCTTCTACTACCTCTTTATACAACTCCCTAAGTTCACTATACCCTATTGAACCATTAAAACTGGTTATGTATTCTAATAAGGTCTTTCTCTCTAGTATACTTAATCCTTTAGATAGCTTAGTGAGTGGATATGGTTTATAACATATCTTTTGAGTACAGACTAGTGAGTCTTCTCTACGTTCTAAATGTCTAGAAAGCTCCTTGAACACTTCACTAGGATCTATAAAGCCTGTAGCAACAAGTCTATGGAGGAGTACAAGGGTTAGTGGAGATACAAGGAGATCAGTGTAAGCCATTGTAGAAGTACCAAGCAGTTCTTCACCTAGATCACGCTCGGCAGCTGAACAGTGATCAGCTTTCTTAAGCTTATCTATATCCCCACCTCTAGCCTCCGGATTATGATGGTTCTCTACAAGATACCTTATTATATCTACATCAACATTTATTGACTTAAATAAACCAGCATACTTGGCTACAAAACTACTAGATAGTTCTGAATGTCTACCTTTATGGCCAGCTCTATAGTATACCTTACCTATATCATGTAGTATTGAAGCATAAACTATCTCCCACAATCCCATACACTACACCTCCTTAAAAGATATCTTAACCCAGCCAAAAGGCTCCACGATCCTGTCGTTACTGTAGTACTTACTACCAAGTACACGTAATGTATAGTGATCCCATATTCTACCAAGTCTTTTTGACATAGCCATCACTAGCTTCTCTCTTAAATCACTAGGTAAGGCCAAATATACAGTCTTACTATAGTGTCCACATCCAAACCCGATCTTTAAGTAATAACATCTATTATTCTCTACATCATCAAGCCATTTCTCCATAATATTAACAATTTCATCAACACTATAGCCTCTCCTACCTATACCACTCAATACATTCTTCTCATAGTTGATCAAGTCTTTAGAGAAAGTCTTAAGTGCATCAAATATGGTTTTTTCTCTATACAAGCTCTTATAGCTATCAATAAGGTTGTTGTAGAGATTAGTGTTTATCTCTCCTTTACTAATTGATTCACTAATAGCATCACTAGATACATGCTCCTTAAAGTATACTTCATAGCTATAACTAGACCCCTTACTAAGAGCTTCAACAAATATATCAGCAACTATATCACTTGGGTTAGTTCTATGAATAACAACTATATCTTCAACATAAGGCTTAGGATTCAGCTCCAATGGATCAGTTACCGCTAAGTACATCAGCACATCAATAATGTATAGTAGTGGCTTACCTCTACGATAATACTGTACCTGCTTCTTAAGAATAGCCTCAACAGGATAGCCAGCCATTAATAATCCTTTCTTCTCCCATAGTATCTGATCCATTTGATCACTTATAGTCTTCCAATCTACAAAACCATTTTTAACCATGTAGTAGAGTATAGCTGTTCTAATCAAACCCTTTAACTCACTACCTGGTATATAGTGTATATTATTTGTCTTGATGTTTATACGTACTTCTTTAGCATTCTTTAGCTTAGCAACTATTGTATCTGGAACACATAGTTTATCCCTAGTAGCATCCTCTATCTTAACTCCATACCTAGTTATGAGGCTTGATAGCTTCTCTCCAGAAGCTATTGCTTCAGCTATACTAACGCCTTTATCTTCTAATTGCTTAACTACCTTGGTATAGTCTAAAAGTAAGAACTCATTGTTCCTAATGGTATAGTCTATATCGGCTACATAGGATTCACTAGACCATACATGTACAGCTGTTTCTACATCTACTGATACCCTATACCTACGATATACGATGTTCTCCATATGGTCTACACCTCAATAGTTGTCTTTAACGGTATATGGAGTGGTGAGTATGAAGAATAGGATACTGTACCAGGGCTTTCATCTCTATGTACACAACCTATTACTGGTATCTCAAAACACTCGACTAGCTTACCACTAGTATGTACTATACTACCCTCTCTAACAACATAGTATGGCCTACGTAGAAATCCGGACAACCCTATCCTACCATAGATAATGTATCCATTGTATAGGCTCTTCTCTAGCCTCCCACTAAATTCTTCCTCACTATAGTATCCCTCAACAAGTGTGTAGAAGCTATTAGTACCTATTTCTTTAGAAACACTCCTTATATACTCTATCAGTTTATCAATAGCTTCTACTCGTTCACCAGACACGCTATATGATCCAAAGCCATATGTTCTCTCACCACCAACACCTATATCACCAAGTAGTTTAAACCCGGGCTCAACGTATTCTCTGTAATCACTACATACATCGTATACTACTGCTAGTTTTACATGGTATTTCACAGTACCTAGATAGTATAGTGTTGTAGCACCAGTTACTCTATCAACTATGTTTCTAATACGTGTCTCTCTAGACAGTATATGTAGTGGTTTCTCAACACCATGTACTAGTACTCCATACCCTGTCTCAGCATCATGTACTAGACTGTACTTCCTACCTCTAGCCTCTACATGGATTGATACACTAGTGCTTCTAATATTCCTCCTACTCCAACCAACACTATCAACAACGATTCTCCACTCACTAAAAGGTGTTTCTATAAGCTCTGAATCAACTAGTCTAACCCTCTTAAGCTCTTCAACAACACTGTTATACTCATCAATGTATAGATTGTTTTCCCTCATAAACTCTATTCTAGACTCTACACTACCAAGTAACAGCTTATCTAAGTTGCTAATCCATAACAGTAGTCTCTCTCCATTCTCTGTGTTAATTACTGGTAATATAGATGATAATAGTATGAATGGATGATGCTTTATAACGTCTCCATAGAGTATTGATATAGAGTTTAGTAGTCCACCATATATTGTTGTAGAAGGTATAATATCTAGACTAGCTTCTACACCAACACCTCGTTCTCCAATATGTACTGGTGTCTTAAACTCTAAAACTCTATACTCTAGCACCAAGACACCTTATCCTCATAAAACCAGTGTTTATAG
>CAYXOO010000037.1:0-14136 GCA_964466845.1 uncultured Desulfurococcaceae archaeon | reverse complement strand
CTTTAACTACTGCTATAAAGTCATCAACACACTTTATGAGGAAGTCACCTTTTAAACAATAACTCATAGACGAGATATTAGTATATTCTAGATCAAAAGAACGTGGTAATGTTTTAGAATACCACTTTCTACTAATTGGTAGAGGATTTGGAACATTACCAGAACTAGTAGGTTCTACTATACTTGTCTTAGTTTTTGATGTAACTGTATTAATTGTATTAGTTGATGATAGTATATTGCCTATAGTAAAATGGTAAATCGTGAAATGTAATACTGCTATAGCTATGATGACAATGAGTATTATAACTAGTAGGTATTTCTTCAAATAAAACCACCAGTCACTCATTACTATTCATATGTTAACTTTACTCTTATATACCTAGTGTGATAATATGGTATGATAACATAGTGTGTAATATCGTGGTCTCTAAGTAAATAATTGTTTATCCATAGTACTATACAAGCTCTATTACGTAATCGTATATACTACATGTAAAATACTCATATATGATAACAACATCACATATAGGTACATTGTTAATAACAACATATGCTTCATATGCACAACCAGGAACAAAATACACATCACCCCTATAGTATATAGGGAAATAGTGTTCACCCAACAACGTTATACGGATCCGATAGTTTTTGAACCTAGTCAAATTAAGAAGCCTAATTGTATCACTCTCTACAACATACTTATTTATTGAACACGTCATATCCGGTGATAAATAGTTTAAAGACAACAGAGGGGCAGAAGTGGATAAATACATACCCAAAGTCCCGTCACCAAATATGACGAAAGAAAGTCTTAGAATAAATGGTATGAGATAAACATAAACTATCTTATCACCTACTTTAATATAGTAGTAGTGATCAAAATATTTCTCACTAGGATGAGAATCAAAATCCCTCATTAAAACCAGTCTCTGTATCAACATACACTATCTCAGCAGTACTATTAGCATACATATCAAGTCTAATACCAGTATACTCTTCAAAAATTCTCCTAGAAGCATTTGGAACAGCAAGAACCTTCCCAAGAGAGGATATTTTGAATCTTTTACGTAGCTCATCAACTCTATCACTATTTAAGTTTAGAGCAAATCTGTTTAAGATACCGTGTTTAGCAGAAATCTTTATGTAGATATGGTTTTTATTGAAAGACTTACGGAAAGACCAGAGATAATCAATAGTTCCAAAGTCTTTAACATTAATAGGTGTTATACGAATGCTAGATATGTCTATTGATATATTAAATCCTAGTCGATCAGTATAGTTCTTAACAATTGATATAAAATCACTTACACACTTTATTTTAAATCACCTTCTAGACAGAAATAGGGAGAATCTACATCCATAGTTCTAATCCAGAGAATCTATTGGGTAAGAGCTTGGTAAACCATTTATCCTGGATAATCTTAGGGGAAGGAACTCCACCAGTACCAGGGGGCTCAATACTACCAGAGTGTGTCTGCTTATATGGGCTTTTAGTTAAATTAGTTAGACTCTGAGTCGTTGACGTTGTAGTTATAACGTTTATATTGAAGTAATGGCTTATAGCCCATATAGTTATAATAATAAGCAGGATTAAAGATGTTATTAGTATGAGTTTCTGCTTCAAGATCCCACTTAGTTTTTGCCAGGACACTGAGTATGTAATAACATAGGTGTGTAGTATCCTAGTCTCTAGATAAATAATTAGATACGGCTATACTAGAGTTTTTCGAATTCTATATCGATAATCCTATTGGTTTATAGATGAATAACGATACTGTATGATAAAAGTCCTAGTGCTATGCATTCTCTACAACATAATATACTCTGAATAGAATACTTGCTTTTGTTACTAAGTGTACTTCTTGCTTAATATTATGATTATATGGTCTATTATTGGTTGTATCTGGTTTCTCCATGGAGCTAGTATAGTCCATAGTTTATCTGGGTTCTTATAAGCCATTGCTAGTATTTCTAGCATTCTACAGTAGTGGTTATCAGAGCCTTCTACTAGTCTACATAACTCTCTTATACCTGGTTTCTCCAAGGCTATTTCTCTACCACTTGGCTGTAGCCCATAGGATTCTGGGTTGTAGCCAGAGATCCTTAGTGCATCAGCTACTAGTGTTTTGTGTTCTCTAGATGGTTTCTTTGATAGCCAGTATTCTATAACCTCGTTGTCTCCATGCATTGCTATATAGACTATCCTCCCATAGTCTTCACTCATTAGATCAGATGCTATAGTTAATGGTATAGCCTTTAGTAGTAGGTCTAGTCTATCACACTTTATACACGTAGAATCCATTGACTCATTGAAATACTCTATAACACCCCTATACAAATCCCTAAGGCCAAGCTTATACACAGCTAGATACCTTAACAGTCCATAGGCTATATAGCCAGTCCTATAACATACACGAGTAACAGCTTCACCTACAACTCCAGCTATAATCCATCTCCAGTCAACCTCATTATTATATACAACAAGGTATTCACACTCATTATGTCTCCAAAACATACTAGTCTTAAGCTTTAACACTAGAAGCCATGAGAGACTAGAATATGGTTCAACAACACATATCCTATCAACATAGCTGAGCCCTTTAGACAAGTAGGGCTCTAGATCAACTGGTGTATTACCAGCAATATAGTCTAGGATATCATTGATAGGATAACTATCTGTACACCACTCAATACTAGAGCTAGAAGCCACGTCTATACCAACTCCAAGTATAAGACTCCCTAGTACCTCTATAAAAACATAAGTATATGGAGTACTTGTTGAGAGATAGTGTTTAATCCATAATAGCTTATGTAAAAACGATTACTCCAGATTCTACTCTATCTATGTTTTCTAGTGTATATATAGACAGCTATTGTTGCTACTACAAGTACTATAATGACGACTAGCATTACTGGGAATCCAGATACACCACTTGGTTGTATTTGTTCTGGTGCTATTGTTACTGTTGTTAATACTGTATGGTTATTACCAGTCTTATCAATAGCTGTTATCTTAATTATGTGTTTACCAGGCTCTAGTATTACTGTATGTGATCCCTTGGATGATACATTATATGCTTTATCGTCAATCCATAGAGTAACTCTCTCTACACCAGATAGGTTATCTGTTACATTCCATGATACAACCAGTTCTCTACCCCTAGTGTCTACATTATAGTCTATACTTGGAGCCTCTATATCAACAATAATACTAGCTACTATACTGGCATTATTACCTGATTCATCAAATACTATAAATGATAATCTATAGACACCTTGTTCTTCAAGATCTATAGAGCCGCTAAACGTGTATTCTAGCCCAGATAGGCTATAGCTATAGTTCTTATAGAATACCCATTTTCCACCAACACTCTTATAGACTATGATATATAGTTTTGATAGACCAATAGCTATGTCTGGGTTTTCACTCTTCAATAGAGCATCTATAGCTACAGTAGTACCTCTCTCCCTCTCTACCTTATTAATCGTTATTGATGGTTTGTATACGTTATAGTATACTAGTATAGTGTATCTAGATTCTTTACCAGTCTTATCAACTGCTACAATAGTTACATTATTAAAGCCTTTATCAAGTAGTAGAGCTAGTGCATCTCTATACACTGTATCATCAGCTATAAAGCTATATGTCTTACCCATTGCATAGACTGTTATCCTATACAATGTTGTATCATTAACAGTAAAGGATAATGGGTAAGTCCTTGAATACCTCTCTCCAATAACATATACGTTGTCTATAATACACTCATATACTGGGTTATTGATAGTTATAACTGGTGGGTTATTATCAATGATTATATAGAGTCTCTTTCTAGTAATTAATGGTTTCTCTATACCAATGTAGTCTATAGACTCTATAACTATACCGTATACTCCATCACTATAGCTTCTAGTATCAATAGCTAATGTATAGCAACCAGTTTCCCTATAGCTAGCTATAGCTTGTCCATTAAGGTATACAGTAGTATTTACATTCTCCATTAGATCAGTTATGTTTATGAATATATAGAATGTGTTAGAAGCTATAGTATAATCTGTTACATTAACGTCTATAATTGGTGGTGATGAGTCTTTTACATAGTATAGCTTTACTGTTGTATATCCCGTAAAGGCTGAATAGTAGTCGTGAGCAATAAACTCTACTACAATAACACCATCACCAGCTCTAGACAAGTCTATATAGCCAGATAGTGTACCATTACTTGATATATCATCATATATCTTTCCATTAACAAGTATCATCAATCCCCGAAAATGTATATCCTCTACATATACTGTATAGTTAATTCTATCAATTACTCTTGATCCATTGACTGGTGATATACTAGCTATCTTAAGTACTGGTGGGTTATTATCTATAACGACATGGTATACCTTTTTAGTTATAAGTGGTTGTTCAAGACCTAGATAGTCAATAGCTTTTATGACTAGTAAGTGTATTCCATCACTATAGCTTCTAGTATCAATAGCTAATGTATACTCACCAGTATCATTAAACAATCCTACAACACGATCGTCTAGATATACTATTAATGCCGCACTAGTCTTATCTGATACACCAACTGTTATAGTATATATACCGTACATGTATTCTCCATCTTCAATATTAGTCCATACAATTGGTGGACTAACATCTTTCCAGTAATAGAGCTTTATCTTAGATATTCTACCAGCTTTATCAATAGCTATAAACTCTATAGTTATATCTCCATCACTATAGCTTGTTAGGTCTATAATACCAGTTATTGTATCATTTTGTTCTATCCTTTGGTATAAGTTGTTGTTAACAAGTATCTTTAGATATTCAAGATTAGGTTCTATAACACGTATTGTATACGATACATTATATAGTACTCTAGAGTTGTTAGAAGGCTCTATCTCTAAGACTTCTATAGCTGGTGGACTAGAGTCTATAACAACATGGTATACCAAGGTATTCTCTAGAGGTTCTTCAAGACCCATGTAGTCAATAGATACTATCTTAAACAAGTATGTACCGTCTGGGTATGGAGAAGTATCTATTTCTACAATGAATTCACCAGTACTATTGAAGCTGTAGATCAGGTTATCGTTAAAGTAGACCATTGTATAAGCACTAGTGTTATCCCATACACTAATCCATACTCTAACAACTCCACTCCACAGGCTATAGTCTGTAACATTAGTCTCTATAACTGGTGGTGTAGAGTCTTTATAGTATATATACATGTATCTACTACTATGGTTGAGCACATCATATGCTCTAAACTCTATAGCTACTACTCCATCAGTATAGTCTGACAAGTCTATAGAGTATTCTATAGATCCATTAGACTCTATAACACCATATAGTGACTCATTAACATAGACTTCTATCTTGTCGAGATGAGGCTCTACTATGTAGAGGCTATAGTCTATACTATAGGCTACACGTGATCCATTTATTGGTGCTTCTATAAACTCTATAGTTGGAGCACTATTATCTACTACTACATATACTCTATCATAGCCTTTGAGCCCATTACTATTAGTTGCTTCAACAACAATAGTATAACCTCCATCACCTAGGCTATCAACTATAGTGTATGCTACTCCACCACTATACTCCATAGGCTTCTCTAGTACAAGACCACTAGAGTTATACACTTTCAACACAACACTTTCAATACTAGAGTAGTCCTCATATACACTAGCATTTACATAGAACGGGGTCTCTAATACAGTGTTGTTACATGGATACATTATGTCTACAACTGGTGGTGTAGTATCATTTCCTGTTAGTTTGAATAATACGACAAGACTAGTGGCCTCCATAGTTACTGTAGCTACATATAGTCTATTGTTATCGATAAATATTGTTGATCGATCCATAACAACTACTTGATCGGATAGTGAGCCTAGATAGTCTATAGAACCACTAGTGTCTACCAGGTATAACTCGCATGCTTTACCAACAAGTAAGTCTCTATCGCCATCACTGTCTAGATCACCTATACTAGAAGTAGTGATGTTATAGCCCTCTTCCACATAGCCTATATCGATACTTGCATATAGATCACCTGTATAGCCGTCATAGACGTATATGAAGCCCTCACGATCACTTACTCTAGCTAGTGATATAGAGAATTGTCCTCCAAGTATAGAGAGACCACTAACACTGTAGCTTGACAAGTCTATACTACAAGTATACTTCTTATACCCATCAGCTAGTCTATAGCCTATGATATCAAGTGTGTCTGGCTCAACACTCCCACCACTAACTGATAGTGTTACAACTAGTACATCTAATACACTAGTTGGTGTGGTATACGGACGGAATACAAGGACTGCTACAGCATTCTCAAAACTCTTACTCCAGCTCCATGGACTACCTTCCGGCTTTACTTCCATACTAGAGTCTATCTCTATAGATGGTGGGTATACCTGCATTGATATAGTAAGGTAAGCTTTAACAGTATCGTGTGAGACTTCTACAAACCCATCTCCATCTAGATCTGCTGGTACCTCGTTAGTCCATATAATGTATATCTTACCACTTATCTCATCAACTGGTTGGTCTTCACCATTATATAGATCGAATCTGTATATATAGGTACCTTGTTCAATACTGAATCCTTGGAGTACATAGTATCCAATAGCAACTTCTAGTAATCCATTATCGTAGTCTATAAGACCATTCAATACACCATATACGGTGTTTTCAACACTAACACCTAGCTGATACGACTGTGATACAAGTGTCTCATTAATAGCTGGTTCAACAAGATCCATTGATATAGTGTTTTCATCTCTATCAATATAGATTATAGCTAGTTCTACATAGCCGTCTCCATTAATATCATCTATGATCTTGACAACGACTATGCTCCGGCTCTCACTCAATACGTAGTCGTATAATGTAGTGTTTGAGACAGGGTCTATAATGACTAGTCTATGCCTACCAATGGATACTATATCGTATACTCCATCACCATTGAAGTCTACTGGTGCATTAGATGATATTATACCCTCTAATGCTTTAGACCATATTATCTCAAAGCTGTAGTCGTCTAGACTCGATCCACTAGAGTATGTAGTAGTTGGTGTAATAGCTAGTGATACAACTAGTACAGCTATTATGGTGCATAAGAGCCACTTTGTAGTCAATATAGCTCCACCTAATCATATAGGATACCAAGTGTCTATTAAATAAAGCTTTGTCATAGAGTCTATGACGTGTTATACGTAGCTATTGTTCTAGTATGGTATAGGATTCTATAGATACATCGACTCTATCTCCAACACTATACATACCGACTTCATTAAACCTTATAGCCGTCTTTAATAGTACTCCCTTACACTCGATTACCAGTAATCCATAGTTCCTCCTATACACTATATCCTTTATAGTACAGACTCCACTAGAGTTTTTCTCAACAATTATCCTATGCTGGGGAATAGCTATCTTTACATATTCTCTACAGGAACACTTGTTTATCCATGGAAAAACTATTTCTCCACTACATAGCCCTGCATCAATAATGTTGTGTCCAAATACACGTGCAGCATATAGACTAGGTGATCTCTCGTATACACTGAGTGGTTCCCCATAACCAACTATTCTACCACTATAGAGTACTACTAGGTAGTCAGCAAGCTCTAGTGCTTCATCCTGATCATGTGTTACATGGATAAACGTTATACCTGTCTCACGCTGTATCCTCTTAAGTTCTACACGCAGCTCCTCCCTAAGAGCTAGATCTAGGTTACTAAGTGGTTCATCAAGCAATAGTATAGATGGCTCAATAACTAGTGCACGAGCCAATGCTACACGTTGTTGTTCACCACCACTAAGCTGGTCTGGATACTTGTCTAGTAGGTGCTCTATATGTAGGAGTCTTGCAGCCCACAACACCTTCTCTCTAATAACTTCTCTACTATACTCTCTAGCTTCAAGCCCAAAAGCTATGTTATCATATACACTAAGGTGTGGTAGGAGAGCTGGTTCTTGGAAAACCATTGACACACCACGTTCCCATGGAGGAGCCTCTGTTACATCTCTATCACCAAATAATACTCTCCCCTTATCCGGGGTTTCCAGGCCAGCTATTATCCTAAGCAATGTAGTCTTACCACTACCACTAGGCCCTAGAACTACTGTTATCCTGCCGACTGGTATGTCTATGGATACATTGTCTAGTGCTTTTATGGATCCGTAAGTCTTTGTTATACCTTTAAGCCTTATAGCCATCTTTCCATCCTCCTAGATAGTATTACTAGTATGGCTCCTGTTAGGAGCAATAGTATTGATGCTGATGCAGCTGATGCAGTCCATTCTCTAAGACCACGATACCTATAGACTGCTATACCCAATGTTATAGTCTCTGGTGTTGAAATGAATAGTGTTGCACCAAACTCACCAAGACTCACTACTAGAGCTAGTGATAGAGCTACTAGATAGGATGGCTTCATAAGCGGGTATATTACTCTAAAGTGTAGTGGTAGACCATGTTCTCCAAGCATATAAGCAGCTTCTATAAACCTACGGTTTATCCTCTCAAAACCAATTCTCAACACACGTGTTGTTAGTGGTAGTGAAGCTATTGTGTGTGCAAGTATTATTAGGAATGCATTAGGTATATATAGACTATATGCACGCATAAGACCGAGTGATAGCGTGAGCGGGCTTACAGCTAGTAGTGAAGCATATAATGTATCAACTACCCTACCTCCATAATAGACTATTATTGTAGATAACACAATGGATAATAATCCAGTCATTAAAGCATAGTATAGTGTGTTAACATATACAACACCAATATTAACCCCAAGACCTGGATCGTATGTGAAAGCCAGTATCTTGCTAAATCCACTAAGCGTTAGAGAACCAGTATATGGATCATAGAATGCATAATAGGCTATAGCTAGTAGTGGAGCATAGAGGTATGCATAGACAATACCAAGGATTATGAGCAACAATATTCTATACCCGCTCCTCAACTGAAACCTATAGTGCCTATAACCTATTGGTGCAGCAAAAGTTTTCCCATGGAAGTATATGAATATAGACACTATAGCCAATAATATAATGTATTGGATGAAAGCAATAGCAGCTGCTTTCTCTGGCTCAAAAACGATCTTGTAGTAGTAATAGATGTATACCTCGAGTGTAGAGTACTTGACACCACCTAGTGTTAGTGGTATAGCAAAGCTTGTAAAACAATATATAAATGTTAGTGTAAAAGCAGATGCTATAGCTGGTAGTATGTATGGTATAACAACTTTTCTAACCATAAATGATGCATTACCGAATCCATACATTCTAACAGTATCTAGTAGACTACGTGGTATAGAGACTAGGCTAGAGTATACAAAGTTTATAGCAAGAGGTATGTTGTAGAATACATGAGCAGCTATTATAGCCCAGAATCCATAGCCTAGTATCTTAGCTTGTGGTATAATACTTGATACGATACCATGGACTCCATAGAGTGCTGTAAAACCTGTTACAACAACCATTGGTGGAGACATAAACGGTACTATACTCAATGCTCTAAGTAGTGCTGCTCTCCTAGACCCTATGAGTAGTAGTGTGAAAGCAGTTATAGACCCTATAACAACAGCTATTAACGAGCTAAGCAGTGCTTGGATGAAAGTGAATCTAAGTGAGTATTGTATAGAGTCTTTAGAGAGCACATAGGCTATATTCTCTAGACTAGGTACTCCATTATAGAAAAAAGCATCCTTTAAACCATAGAGTACTGGTATATAGACTATAGCTGTAGCTATAACCACTACTATTAACGCTCTATTCCTAGACGACGTTATCTTGTTCATCTCTAACCACTAGTCATTACATCAACCCATTCATCAATCCACTTATCCAGCTTAACACTTATTTCATCAACTGTTATCCTTAAATTAACTATCTCTACATCCTCTATGTTTATAGCATACTTGTATACACTAGGTAGTTCAACATACTTGTTAGCAGGATACATCCAGTTATTCAATGGGATCTCACGTTGTACTTCCTCACTAATAAACCACTCAATAAACTTCTTAGCAGCCTCCTTATGTGGAGCACCCTTGACTATACCAAGTCCCTCTACCTGGAGCCAGCCAAGCACCCTACCATTATACTTTACCAATGCAGCCTTGTATCTCGTTGCGTTGTAGAAGTACATAGAGTATGCTGGATCAGTTGCATAGCTTACAACAATACTGTACTCCTCCTTAAGGAATGCATCATATGCATCACCCCAGCTACTAACTACACGTGGATTAACATTCCTCCACCACTCCCTCCAGTCTTTACCAAGGTATTTCTCATAGACAACTATCTGGTATAGTAGGAATGATAATCCAGTACTACTAGTCCTTGGATCCTCTGTTATTAGTGTTTGTGCTAGTGAGCTGTTATAGAATGACTCAAAAGTTAGATTCTCCATAACATCCTCGCTTATATGTTTTGTATCGTATACAAAAGCTATTAGTCCATAGTCGTAGGGTATAGCGTAGTGGTGTGGATCGTATATTTGTATAAGCCATTGTGGTATAACATCTATATTTGGTGGTGTATATGGTTCTAGTACACCTTCTCTCTTAGCCTTTATAATCTGTATATTGTCTAGCCCAATAACTACATCTGCTTTAACATTACCTGATCTAACCTCTTCTATTACAGTAGCTAGCATTGTACCAGAGTCTTCAAACACTCTTAACTCTACATGTATACCTGTTCTACGTTCAAACTCACCAAATACTTTATCGTATGTCTTGTTCTTATCCTTGCCCCAAGCCAATAGGCTCTCATAGGTGTAGACTACTAGTTTACCCTTATACTCTTCACTAGGCCGATGCAGTATGTTTACAGCAACTACATAGGCTAGTGTGCCTACAATAACCAGTATAGTAATACCTATTACTATCAAGTATTCTGTCCTCATACTATCACCTGGTTTTCTATAACCTACATAACCGGTTTATCAAGGTATTAATAACCTTGTTATAAATACTGATTACCTAGACACAAGCTTTTTAAGCCTATAGAACAGCCTTATAGATTCAAGGTAATAGGGTATAACAGGTACTAGGAATGGTATTAGGAGTACAAGTGGTAGGTTGTAGAGTATAGTGAATGATACAACAAATGATGTAGAGAATAATGCATAGACTAGTAGCCTGGGTATAAAGTATCCTCTAAGAACAATGTATTCACTAAGTTCTGGTGGAAGACTCTGTGATGGAACATACTTTCCATTCTCATCTCGGTATGCAAGACCTAGTCTAACAAGTTTGTCAAGCACATACTTAGCCTTACCCGGACTACTATAGCCCATAAGCCTCTGGAATTCCCTTACACCAACTGGGTGTCCAAGCCTACATATCCTCATGTATGCTCTAAGACTCTCTCTATCCAAGGATCAACGAGCCTCTATAGACTTGTCTACCTATACCTTAGGATCAACCAGGATATAACTGCTATGAAAAGAGCTATTACTAGTGAAGCAATAGTCTTCTCAATAACAACTCTTGTATCTCCTCTAGCTAATACACCACTAGCTTCCCCACTAGTAGTACTGGTTGACACAGTATTGTTCTGTGGCAGGGTACTAGGAGTTGTACCAGTTGATGCAGTAGTTGATACACCTTGCATTATATCCTCGATACTGTATTCTCTAACAACTCTACCGTTAAGAAGTATCCTTACATAATCTATCTCATCAACACTAGCATTTATCTTAAATGATTTATCAACATGTTTTGAAACCCTTGTTACACCAATATCTAGTCTGCATGACAACAAGTATATCTCCAGATACCTCTGGTGTTTATCTAGCTTATACCCTATAAAGTTGATGATATAAGATGGATCAGGTAGTTCCCCCTTGATAGTCAATAATAGAGTATTACTATCTAGGGCTTCAATGGTTATGTTTATACTTGTAACATCTACTTTATAGCATTTATAGAAGTTATCTGATTCACTAACAACAATATTGTTTACATTACCTAGAGCCATATATGGCTGGATAGCTATAAGAACGAGTGCTAGTAATAGCGTGTATACTCTTCTCTCTCTAACCGTCATAGCCCTCACAAGACGTTATAGGATATCTATACCTATTAAATAAAGCTATGTCAAAGCCATCTTGACATCTATACTCATAGTAATAGGTAGATAAACTGTATCATAAACTCCATGATTGCTTAGGAAGGAACTAGCATCTAACAAGGCTTCTCTAACCCTATGTAGTACTTCTAGCAGTTGGTAATCAACTCTATAGTCTCTGATAAACATGTCTAGTAGATCTAATGCTGTATCTACACATCTAGAGTCAATATCAATACTAATATCTACCACGTACTCCATAAGAACATCTCCCCCATATAGGGGTATACTGTTTAAACGTGTTTTAATAGGGAGAAGAGGGTGTTACCCCGGTATTAATGGAATATCTTCTTTAGACTATCTAGTCTTGACTCGCGTGTTATAAATACTACCTCGTCTCCACGGTGTAGTATAAAGTCTTTCTTAGGTAGTATAAACTCGTCTCCACGATAGATCGCTATAGGCATTGTATCACTAGGTAGATCTAGTTCACCAAGTCTAATACCATCTAGTTTATCACTTATGACTGCTACAAAGAATCTTGCATCACCCTTTAATACAGTACTTAGATTAGCTATGTCAAGACCCTTGATCAATGCACATACTTGTAGTATTGCTAGACGGACAGGTAGTACAACACTATAGAATCCAAGACCTAGAGCTATTTGTTCAAAATCTTCATCACTAAGTACAACAATTATGTTCTTAACACCAATACTCTTAGCTGCAAAAGCAGCTATCAAGGAGTCACGGTCATCCTCTAGTGTTGCAATAAAGTAGTCTTTCTCACTAAGACCTATGCTCTTGAGAGTCTCTATCTTAGATGGGTCTCCATGGATTACTGTACAGTCTAGTGAATCAGCAAGGTCTTCAGCAAGCCTACGATCAGGCTCTATAACAATAACGTCTCGACCCTCAGCACTAAGATACTCAGCAATACTACGTCCAACAACTCCTCCACCAGCAATAACAATCCTCAACACACAAACCCCTCTCTATCCCTAGATAATGGATAACCAACTATGTTTTTAAAACTATAGGTAACCATAACGTCAACAACACCACCAAAGATATAATATGAGCTATCTAGCTATCAAGACCTCACCTAAGTATGAGTAGAGATACTATTTGAAGAAAAATCTCTACTAGAGAAGAAGAATATAGACAAGATTAGAGAGTCTATTAAGGTGAAACAGTATTGTTTATGCTTGAAGACCTTAATTCCTATGAAACTACATAATCCTAGGAGTCCTCCATAATACTAGATCCACAGATATTAACGCAATAAATACTGCAAGTAAGGGTTTTTAGAGAGGGGATAGGAAGCGTTAGAGGCTATTGGAGGAGTATAACCTGGTTATAGAGAGTTATTTAAAGAGTACTAAGTAGTTGGAAGAATCATCTATTTAGATAATACTTATTCTCTCTTACTAAGCTAGAGAACATAGAGTAGCTTATCTCGTATGTATTTTTATATTTGAGGAGATATAGTATAAAGCAATAACTATTTCATCTAAGGAAGCAACATAGTAGATATAATAGGAATGAATACTAGATAGTGGATCATAGGTGTGGTTTAGTGATGCACAACGTAGGGGATACAAGTTCTCTTGGTACTATCGCTATAAGTGAGAACATTATCTTTGATCGTGGTAGGAGACGGATCTATCTTTATAAACCAGGTCTTGTAGTTGAGGATGAGATAGCAATAGATTTTGCAAATGTATTAGAGGAGATGAGTGTTAAATATAGTGTTGTTGCTGGGTATATTGCTATTCTTTTTGGTAGGTCTAGGAGGAGTGATGATATAGACTTTATAGTTATTGATATGGGTGAAGATGGTTTTGTTAACCTCTGTAGACGGCTTAGAGAAAGAGGTTTTAGTTTAATACAAGCTGATATTTCATTAGAGAATTCTCTTAGAGAAACTTATAGGAGTTATCTACATAGGGGATATAGTGTTAGGTTTATGTATAGAGATGTAGTAATACCTAATGTTGAGTTTAAACTTGCTTTTGGAGAATATCATTTGTATAGTATTATGC
>CAYXOO010000036.1:0-14469 GCA_964466845.1 uncultured Desulfurococcaceae archaeon | reverse complement strand
TAGCTTCTACACCAACACCTCGTTCTCCAATATGTACTGGTGTCTTAAACTCTATAACCCTGTACTCTAGCACCAAGACACCTTATCCTCATAAAACCAGTGTTTATAGATGCTTCCTCAACTCACTAGCGATTATACTAGCTATTTCTGGTACTTTCTTTAAGAATTCTTCAACATTATTTATCTTACCAACTTCCTTGTTGATATCAATTATCTTGTTTTCATCCCCGGTATCATAGTATTCCTTAGTGTATAGCTTTATACTTATATCCCTAAAGACTACTTTACCATAGCCTCTAGATCCACACCCACCTAGATAAGTGTCTTCAATAAGCTTTAACCCAGTAGCTACTAGCCTAAGATACTCTTCTACAGCACCTAGTTTATCTGGATCAACGTCTACATCAAACAACACAATATCTATCTCACCACTAAACTCAACACCAGGTCTAACCCTATACAATGTCCTTGGATCAGCAGCACTAGTTATACGGTCAATACGGTTCTCAGACTTCTCTTCCAGGAAGTCATCAAATGTTATGAAGGGTTTGCTCCTTAATAGTCTGCTAACGTACTCTACTGTTGGGTATGAGTCTTTAACTATAAGTCTAGTCTGTGCATACAGCTCCTCAATATCTCTAGCTAGATTCTTAAGCTCTTGTGTAGGCTGTCTACTATAGTCTTCTCTTAACCTTGATAACTGTATAGCTGGTGAACCAAAGAGATTGTCTATACTGTGTCTAATATCCTTACATCTATTCTTAGCAATATCTCTAACGTGCATAAACACCTTACCATCAAAGTATAGCTGACTACCAGTGTATAGCTCTAGAAGTGAACGCATCCTACCCTTAATACTAGAACCTGGTATATAAGGTACTTCTACTTCAATAGTCTCATTAGTCTCCGGCTTTGGATACTCTAGCCTTAGAGACATAGGCTGTTGATCAGCTCCTCCAATAGTCATTTTGGCTAAGGGTGCTCTTATTATAAGCCCTGTCTTTGTCTCTAGTACATAGTTTATCTTAACAATACCTACTAGCTTACGAGTTATAGGTTTTTGGAATAAGGCTTCAGACATATCTCCCACCTTTCCAAGTCCTACTTTAAACTATTGTAGTGAAAAGCTATTATGGAGTCTAGAAACAGTCTAAGCTTCTTAGCGACATCTCTTGATTCATCTAGTGCTCTCTTTTCATCACCTATCTTTAGTGCTTTGTCAAGGTCCATAAGGACTGATATAATTGCACTAGCTAGGTCTCTATCAATAAGTCCTCTCTCAGACTGGTACCTCACTACTACTAGATTCCTAGCAACTTCTGCAGAAAGTTCATCTCTATATTCTCTAAAGTTCTTTATATCTAGAGATATTATCTGATCACAAAGCTTTGTTAGTGGTGTATGTATCTTCCTAATAGCAGTGATTCTTGTATGGAATATTCGTGTCCGCTCAATATTTGTAAAGGCTGTGAGGTAGTCACCTTTCTTCAATAGCTCGTATATGTTACGCCACTTACCCCTATAGTAGGACAAGGGTTTCCCTCCATGGATTAGGTGTGGGTCCTAAGATATATGTATATGGGATCGTAAATAAGTTTTTCTTACATAATACAGTATATATTATGGTTAAGGGGTGTATAGGGGGTTTGGAGAGACTGTATCATATAGAGTGTTTTGGTAGCTATAAGTCTAGCCTATGCAGTCCAGTTGGTTCCTTCTTATTTAGGGATGGTAGAGTGTATAGTGGTTGTTTGTGTAGTGATAGATTGAGCTATGTCTATGTATCAAGTGAGGATCTAGGGTTTGTTTCTAAGAAGTGGTTTCTATGGTGTAGTTGTCTTGATGGTTTTAGATATGTTAGTGTAACTAGTGTTGATGAGTTTACAAAGATTGTTGCATCATGGAATAGAGTTGTCTATAAGAAGCTTAACCTAGATAGACTTGTTAAAGCTGATTATATAGGGTTGTTGATAGAGTCTAGTAGCCCTGTTGATATAACGGTGTTTAGGATCAGTAATGTTGTTGATAGAGTGAATAGTATGTGTAGAGAACTCATTGGTAGAGAATGTATTAGAGGATTAGATACTGTGTTCTATAAGGTGTTATGTAGGAGAGTCAGTGAGAAGTATAGATACTATGTACTGTATAGTATAGAAGGCAATGTTGTAGAACTTGTAAGACTACTATTCTATATAAAATCTCTTATACTACCTAGAATGGGTTGTCTATACTCAAAGATTATATGGAAGAAGTAGTTATTTTATCACTAGGTCTATTCTGGATACCATACTACTCCATCTCTCTTTAGAGCCTTTATCTCCTCCATACTATAGCCTATTTCTTTGAGTACTTCTATGGTGTGTTCACCTTTTAGTGGTGGTGGTTGTTTACTCAGTAGTCTCTCTCCATTGAATAGTATTGGTTGTATCAATTGCTTTACACTACCAAGACTACTATGCTTCATCTCAACAACTATACCAGTCTCTCTAATATATGGGTCATTGAATACCTCGTCAACCTCGTATACTGGTGCTACTGGTACACCATGTTCCTCCAACAACTTGATCCAGTACTCACGTGGTTGGCTAGAGAATATCTCCTCTAGTAATGGTATTAACTCGTTTCTATTCCTTACCCGATCAGCATTTGTCTTAAACCTTGGGTCGTTAAGTAGGTCTTCTCTACCAAGAGCTCTACACAATCTCTCCCAAAGCCTATCATTAGCTGCTGCTACTATGAAGTATTTTCCATTAGAATCCCTAAATGCTTGATAGGGTACTATAGATGGGTGTCCAGAGCCCATTCTACGTGGTTTACGCCCGGTCAACAAGTACATTACTGGTATATAACACATAGAATAGACCGATATATCATACATAGGAAGCTCTATATACTGGGGCCTCCTCCCAGAGTATAGTGTTGATAGTATAGCTACAACACTCATCATAGCAGTAAATACATCGAATAATGCAAAAGCTACACGTACAGGTGGTCTACCTTCCTCACCAGTACTAGCCATAAGACCACTAAGTGCTTGTAGTATAATATCATAAGCAGGCTTCTTCTCATAAAGACTACCAGTTCTAAACCCCTTGATACTACAGTATATGATCCCAGGGTTATACTTTAACAAGGTATCATAGTCTACACCAAGCTTCTCACGTACCCCGGGCCGATAGTTTTCTATAATAACATCACATTTCTCTACAAGCCTATAAATGATCTCTCTACCCCTAGGATCCTTGAGATTAACAACAATACTCTTCTTACCACGATTAATAGATAGGAAGTAAGCACTCTCGCCATCAACAAATGGAGCCCAACTACGTGTCTCATCACCAACTGGTGACTCAACCTTAACCACTTCAGCACCAAGATCAGCTAGTATCATAGTAGCCATAGGACCAGCAAGTGTATGGCTAAGATCAAGTACACGTACACCCTTAAGCAACTCCATAGGGTATCACCAAGTTCAAGCCTATAATACTATAGATAATTGATACATAGCTATAGTATTAATAGCTTCCTAGAAACACTACTATATTAGCTAAGGATAGTTACTAAAACATAGTGTATATAGGGAGGGGGCTCTAGTATAGACTAGGAATTAGTGAGTCCCTACTATCTACTATGTGATCCTTTCTCTAGACTAGTCCTTTCTCTCTAAAATACTCTATAATCTTCTCTACAACTTGTATACCAGCTCTCTCTTGTGCTTCCCATGTTGTTGAGCCTATATGTGGTGTTAATACTACGTTGTCTAGCTTTGTTAATGGATGGTTTTCTGGTAGTGGCTCTGTCTCGTATACGTCTAGTCCAGCACCAGCTATCCATCCCTCTCTGAGAGCCTTTACTAGTGCATTAGTATCAACTACTCCACCACGTGATGTGTTTATCAATATAGCTGTTTTCTTCATAATCCTTAATCTACCCTCGTTTATAAGGTGGCGGGTGCTTGGTAGTAGTGGTACATGTATTGATACAATATCAGCTCTCCTAAGAAGCTCATCTAGATCCATATACTGTGCATCTAGTTCTCTAACAACCTCTTCTGAAGCCTTTACTACATCATAGTATATTATCTTCATACCAAAGCCATGGTGAGCTATACGTGCAACCTCCCTACCAATACGTCCAAAACCAATGATACCAAGTGTCTTACCATATAGCTCAAAACCCATACACTCCTTCTTAACCCACTTCCCCTCTCTCATACGTCTATCAGCATAGGCTATCCTTCTAACAACAGCTAGCATAAGACCAATAGCTAGTTCTGCAACACTACGTGTTGGAGCACCAGGTGTATTAATAACCTCTACACCTTTCTCACGAGCAGACTCTAGATCAATATTGTCTAGCCCAACACCAGCACGACCAATAACCTTCAGCTTCTCTCCTGCTTCTATAACACGTCTTGTTACAACTGGTTTACTACGTACAATCAATGCATCAGCATCCCTAACAAGCTCTATAAGCTCTTCTTCACCAGGGTACTCCCTATAGGCTACCTCAAACCCCTGTTTTCTAAGCATATCAATAGCCTTAGGATGTATAGGTGCTGCAACAACAACCTTTAAACCCATAACCTTCCCACCACCTAGACATTATTTCTCTACAGAATAGTTGTTCTAGCTATATAAGACTTGTCTATTACAAAGCTATAGCTCTAGTACACGGTATTCAATCCACTCATTAGATATATAGACTGCTTTTACATAGACTATAAACCATTTGTTACCCCATATATTAGCAATAACAAGCTCTATCTCCTTATATACTAGTCTTGTAGCATTAAACTCTATATGTAATAAAATCCTATACCCTCTAACACTATGCTCTCCAATCCTATACTCTACACTAGATACACTAGCATTTACACCCTCTACTGTATCAATTGATATATTCTGTCTAGTAATAGTTATATTAGCTAGTCTATAGATAATCTTCTGTAATTCAATAAATTCTCTCAAGACATTAACAATTGATGTCTGTACAAAACTAGGTGGTACACTATATGGTTTCCTCAGGATCTCGTGTTTAAGAGCCTTTACCACACGATCATTATTGTCGATCCATATTGTAAAGTTTAGTCTCTGAGTACCAGTTGCACCAATACCAGGTACTTCCATGTAGAGAAATAGTTTACTAGTACTAGTATTTCCAACTACTTCACTACCTAGATACTTATACATGATCTTCTTCTGGAAACCAGTAGAGCCTCTATACTCTACATACATGTAGTGCATACTAGAAGACATTTCATATAAGCTATCATACCTAAGTATCTCCTCACCAGTGTATATACTCATCAACATATAGGCTAAAATAATAGAACACACAATAAGTATAGCCAATAAGACAAGCTTGTGTCTGGAAATCCTCATAACACAATAAACCCCCACTAACCATATATAAGATAATAAAACTAGTAAAACCTAATAATACTATCTATAAGTAATTACTATAAACTAAGACTATGCAATGCTTTCTTGGAAAATGCTGGTATACAGCTTTATATCTCTCCATACGATCCTTTAAGGAGTCTTATTATAAGTCTCTTCTCACTACTAGACAAGCTATTCCAATATCCTGGTCCAACAATATTCTCTATAAATCCATGGAAAGACCTAAGATCATGTGTTAACAGGTAATCTATTCCATATTCTCTCATAAAGACTATTGTTACAGCATCTGTATAGCTAAACCCCTTCCTATAGATATTCTCTTTAAACAACTCTAGAGCTTCTTGTTCAAGATCCCTACTAACATGTTCTACACATATAATACCTTTACCGATAAACTTTTCTATAAAGTCTCTAGCAGTATCTGGTGAAACCCTGTATTTAAGCACATTCACTATTTCATCAAGTAAGTGATTAGTTATGAACACCTTACCCCAGACACCCTTAGCTACATGAAACAATATAGCTACTGAATCTAAATGATACTTATCTCTAATACTATAGAATCCAAAAACAATACTTGTATCAACAACTGCTGTCAATCTCCCTCACCACCTATACACGTTAGTGAAAGAGTATAAATATCTGTGTTTAACAGTTAAGAGTCTATCAGTTTATCCATTCAACCATAGAGGTATTCATCTATATGACTCGAATCAGTTTCTCCAATATCACGGGCCTTCTCTAGAGCTTTAAATACGGTCTTTATCCTATCATCTATATCTTCTACACTAATATTCTTCTCAATAAAATCTACCATGTAGTGTATAGTCTCAGATAGGCTTAAACCAAGCATTCTAGCTAGTTTCTCAATTCTCTTCTTATCTTCAACTCTAACCCTAATACTAGTATAGCCTCTAGACACTATAGTACCACCACAATAGTATAGTGGTTTAATAGACAAATAAACACTACTACATGCTATAGATACTATAGACTATTTAGTTACTAAGCTAAACCATTAGCTCTAAATATCTATCTAAACCCTATTCTCTGCATTTTCTCTGGGTTGGTTAGTCCTGCTATACTTAGTGCTAGTTCACGGTCTCCTGTTAGCTTGGCTAGTTGTTGGAATAGTTGTTGTTGTATTAGGTATAGTAGTTCTCTACGTACCATAGACATTGAGTCTACAAGGTCTATTGGGTGTGGTACTCCATTAACACCTGTTATACTTGCTATGTATGATAATAGTTTGTCTTGTGGATAGCTATTGCTTGGTATATACTCTATCTTGGAGGCTATCTGGAAATATGTTGGGTTATATGGTTTATAGACTGCTACATGTATATCTGATGCATAACTACAACTCCTTAATACACTACTAATCCATCTATACCTCTCCCACAAACCCCGTTTCTCACGATTTGATAGCACTGAGTTGTAGGTGTTTATAAATCTCTCTAGATCACTCATGATCTCAGGGTATCTCCCAAGATCAATCCATTCTCCACGTTCTAGTATATAGGTTGCTAAAGCCTTATCATTTAATGTAGCATTCCTATCACTAATCCTTATAGCTATGTCTCTCCCATAACTCCTCTTAATAACACCTATCAATGCAGTATCTGTCTCTACAGCAAGCTCTAGTATCTTCTCTGTAAGCAATAGTATCTTGTTATACAACTTCATAACACTGCTTGTCTCTACTCTCCTACCAATATATCCTGGTGGTATTCTAGGGAATAACTCTCCATCAATAAGTACTATATCTACACAGTTCCTACCAGCTTTCTTATCCCTCAGAACACTATATATAAAGTCTCTCTCATAAACCTTGGATAAAGGCGGTGCTATAGACTCTAGCTCAGTAAACCTAACATAGCCTACACTGTCACACCTACTATAGCCTTCTAATTCACTACAACCTTGGAATACATGAGAACGGATAACAACTAGTAGACGGCCACCAGTAAGCTCTAGTAGTGGAGATGTAAAACCAGTGTCAATAGCTAGTATACAAGGGTTTAAACCACTATACTTACTGATTCTCTTCAACATATTCTTCTCGTTAAGCTTCTCTCTAAAAACACTCTTATACTCTAAAATAGCCTTCACTCTATAAGACTTGATAATCCTTTCAGCTTCTCTATCAACACCCTCTACTACAACAACTGGTAGTGGCTCACTAGTATACTCCTCAAATAACTCTTCACTCAATGTCTACTCAACCTCTCTAACACGTACTAGTACTGGGATACGTAGTGGGTTCATAAGGCCAGCTAGATAGAATTCTCTACGAGACAGTATAGCTAGTGATTGTTCACTAATACCTGCTAGATCCATATAGCCACGTAGCTCGTTGTAGTCACTAGGTGTTTGTAGACGGCTAAAGAACCACGTGTTTGTATTACCACGTATATTAGTGTCTATATCAATAATCCTTTGTGTAGCAAGGACTAATCCGAAACCCCACTTCCTACCCTCACGTGCAATCCTCGACAATGCATTGTATGCTTCACCACAGTTTCTACATGCATAGTTATGTGCTTCATCAACAACTACTATAGTGTTAACTGGTCTACGTGTAGTCTCAATAATGCTCCATAGTTCTTTAACGATACCAGCAACAATGTATCTACGTACACTAATATCCTCACTACTAAGATCAACAACAACTGGTTTATCAGAGAAAGCTTTCTCAACAACATCTCTTGGAAGCATATCTCTACCACTTAGTGTATAGAAGAAGCTTGTTCCAAGCTTTAAGTCAATAGCTACTGCAAGCCTAATCTTGCTGCTCTCCCTCCCTCTAAGCATATCAACAGACTCCATAGCTACTCTACGAAACCACCCACGATCCCATTCTATAGGGTGTTTAGCCATAGCCTCCAATAGCTTCTCATAATCAATAGAGCCTATAAACTCCTCGAAATCAGTTACACTATAGAATAGCTTTTGTTGTCCACGGCCAGTTCTAGACTCACGTACTATACTAGCTATTATCTCACGTCCCTCGTCAAGACTCATATAGTACTCGTAGATATACTTTAGTATAGAGTATATGATGTATGGTTCATAAGTTGGTGGGTATAAGCCAGTGTATTTAAGCATGAGATCAGTTATAAGCCCTACATCTAGTACAATCCTTGATGCATCAACTACTCTACCGGGGTAATACCTTGTATAATCCATCCCGGTATGATCGAATATTATTACTCTATAGTCTGTCTTACTAGTTATCTCATCAACAAGTGCTTTAACTAGTCTAGACTTACCAGTACCAGTTGCTCCAACAACACCTACATGGTATGGTAGCCATACTGGATCCAATGGTATCTCTATACCACTATACTTGTGTAGACCAACCACTAGTCCTTCTCCAAGCTCTAGCCCTAGATCACTTGGTTGCTCTACAACATATACCTTGGAGCCAGGGTTTGGAGGTAGATCGTTTTCTACAAGTCTGCCATCACTTATAGCACCAACTATTTCTGCATAACAACTACTGTGTGGTAGTGTACCAGTGTCAACAAGGTCTGGGTTGTCTACATAGCTTGTTCTTCTACGATAGTCTAGGAATGGCTCATACCTACGTATGCCACGTAGTATACCAAGGTATCTCCTACCCCTCTTCCCATCATCGATTACAACTAGTTGTTCCTCCTTAGCAAGATGCTCTACCTTATCCCATACAATAACTGGTGCACGTGTAGCTGTTGAACCACTACCTATGAGGCCTATAAGCTGCAACCTAGACCCATACCCCACGAGCGTCTACTCCTAGAATACACTAGTGTAGCTTATAAAGTGTCTCTAATACAGATTTATATCACCTTAGAAGAGATGATCAGTGGGTTGTAGTGGTTTGGGTGGAATATTCGGTGTATTGTGTAGGAGTCTCAAAAGAACTGTCTAGGAGGATTAGAGCTATAGACGAGAGATGTGACGAGGTTTCATCAAAGCTGCTGGAGTGGAAGAACATCTATGTTGTTAGCAGTGGTATAAACTATCCAATAGCACTAGAAGCTGCACTAAAGTTTAAAGAAGCAACACTATACCATGCAGAAGGTGTACAACTAGGAGAACTACGGTACGGCCCAATGGTACTGCTGTGAAGAGGCTACCCAATAGTGTTTATAAAGCCTTATGAGGAGACGGCTTGGAAGCTATACTACCGTGTACTAGAAGAAGCTGTTTCACGTAAAGCTTCATAGTAATAGTATCACCATCAAGAGAGAAACATGGAGAGACAATAGAGACTCTACAAGCAACAAAAATATTATCACCAATAGCATCAATAGTACCACTACAACTACTAGCCTACCACTTAGGAAAGAAACAAGGACTACCAATAGATACACCACCAGGACTAGCAAAAGCAATAACCACATAGAGACAAGGAAGAAACAGGGACTAAAAATAACCATGTATACTCTACCCTTAAATAGTCGTGTATATTGATAGGTGATACAGTATTGTATCGAAACAAATTCGTAGTAATCGATCTATATGCTATATGGAAATGTTGTAATAAGCATACTCAAAACAGTATTGCATTGATCTATACCATCCTAGACAATATAAAGTTTATAACTGCTCCTACAATGCTCTCTAGAATAAGAGAGATCAAGTTTAGTGAATTGCCAGAATTATGTTCTTCTATCTTAGCTGAAGCTATCCGTAACACTAGTGAGTACTATATCGACTTAATAGGTAAAGTATTAGAGAGAACTGAAGCAGTAGATAATTGTCCCCTACAAGAGTGCAGACATAGAGATGAGTATGTAGAGATCTGTAAATACATTAGAGAGTATCTAGAACCTAGTAGTAGAACTTGTATTGAAATAACTGGTCTTCTCTATGTGAAGGAGAATGCATTGATGTATCCCAAATAAATAGTCTTTTAGAGAAATGTAAAACTGTAATAGCTCCTAGTGAACGTATATACTGTAGTAGGGGAGGGAAAAGTGGTGGAGTAGTATTATGCAGTTAGAATGTAGGAATGAGATATGTTTAGACAGTGTAAAGCTAGGCATCGATCTTACTCTAGAAATACCAGTACCTGGTGTAACACTATTTGTAGGCCCACATGGATCGGGTAAGTCTATTTTATCATACATGATATACCATGGACTAGGTGGTACAACAAAATACAGTAGAACAATAGGAGCATGTAGTATACGTAATGGTGCAATCAAGTTTGATAAATGGATCCATATACCTACTGAACGTAGTTCTGTAAGAGAACTCTCTTTATTCTACTCCCTACTATACAAGCTTATTGAGAAGAAGAGTAGTATTGAAGAATTAGGTAAGGTTCTAGAAAGTATGTATTCAGAAGGTAGGGATCTACTAGACAAGGTAAAAGCAGATGAAAACTCTTATTCCCTTCATATCCTCTACTAAGCAGGGACAGAAAGGGGTATCTACCGGCTCCTCTAGGAGTTCTATAACTATTCCTCTTACTTTCTCTCATTATATGGAGAATTACTTAAAGAAACATACTTCAATGATTAAAGAACTAGATCTGATCAGTCTAGTTGAAGAGCTTGAAGAGCTTATAGATTGGGCTAGTAGTTTCTTTAATGATTCTATCTTGTTACAGTTTTGGACTGATTTAGTTAGTGTTAGTGAAAAGACTCAGTTACCTGAGTTAAAGTTTAGCGAGGCTATGGGTATAGTTAGAGAGGTTATTGATAATGCTGTTAAAGAGCTTGGTATTGAGTCTAGTGTTGATGAAGTGCTTCCTCTATGGCTTAATAGGTCTAGGGATATAACTGGTTTTAGGGTTTATGATGCTAGGTTTGAGGATCTAGTACCTATTGAGAAGTCTAGTGCTGGTGCTAGTGTTGCAACTGTTGTCTATGCATCAGTTATTGCTCTAACATATAGTCTTATGGGTAAACGTGTTGTATACCTTGTTGAAGATGTAGAAGAAAATGCACACCCTATAGCCCAGTACATACTTGGTGTACTACTACAGAGAATAAGTAGTAGAGGTGTAACAGTAATAGCTTGTACTCATAGTGAGTACGTACTAGCTGGTATACTAGACGATAAAACCAAGGTATACGTAACAAAACTAGAGAAGAAAGATAAAACATACAAGATTACAGCTAAGCCATGGAAACCAGGAGTATACATACCAGGATTCTTTAGTGATTCAGCATCAATAATACACAAACTAGGTCTAAAGATAGCAGATATTATCTCAAAAACAATAGAGACAAATACATCCTAAAAGCTATATTAGGTAATTACTTCAAAACACAGACCACAATTATTTAGCTAGGATAGATGCTGTATTGACTAGCTACGAGCTTTTGTCTATATTCTAGATACTTTATTCTAATCCGTAGTGGCGGATGTTCTCTAATAAATGGGTTAGTAAGTATTGTAACTAGGTCTTTAGGTTTATGTACTAGTACCGTTTTAGCTATTGTATTAGCACTGACTATGGACTTAATTCAATCTATATACAATATTAGTAAAACCTGTAATCACAAGTACTAGTAATACAGCAAATATAGCTACAACTATTATACTAAACCCATTATGTAGTAGATGTGTTTATAAGATTTAGAAAACTATACTGGGATACTATTATGAAGTATTGTTTTGGAGGTAGCATGGTTTAGGATGTTGTATTTTGGAGTAGTTTATGTGTTTTTCTTTCTTATTCTTGAAACAACTTTGTAGGCTATTATCGTTATTGTAAATGCTATTATTGTAACTGCTATGTACATTACTGTCTTATACTTTATTGGTTTTCCTCCATAGGGTGGTAGTTCTACTACGTTTAATGTGTATAGTGTTGGGTCTCCATGTTCTGGGTCAATTACTAGTGTATAGTTTCCTTCTCTTAGAGGTGTTCTTAGTGCTACTCTTAGTGTTCCGTTGTATACTGTTATGTTCTTTACGATACTAGTATTAGCTATATATACTGATACGTTTTCCTTATATACTGGTATATTTGTGCCACTGTATAATATCTTACCTTTTAGCCATAGTGTAGTATTTGTCCAGTATTTATCCCTAATGTTTTCTACAATAGCCTTTGTAGTATTAACTATGTAATAGCTTATAGTGTCTCTAACAACACTATAGAGGAAGTCTACTCCATAGCCTATAACCTGGGCTTCTCCACCTACACTCCATGGAATACTAGTGTTTATAGCTAAGACTTGGACTCCATATCCATCCTCGTATATAGAGTATATTATCCTAGGTTCACCTACTCCACTAGCTAGACAACCACTAGTACTGCATGTTACATTAGCTATAACAACTCCATTACTATAGAATAGTATAGAGTACCTCTTTATACTATTAACTCCAAGGCTGTGTTTACAGTATAGTCTAATAACATACCATCGGCCAGCAAATACTCTATTATTATATATAGAGTTACTAGGTTCTACAATAACTTTGATCGAGAACTTAGCTTCCACGGGGTAATTAGCTAGGCTATAGACTGCTGTATAGAAGCTACTAGCTAATACACCATTAAATACTGGCCCGTTATACCTAGATACTATGTAGCTACCACTATATAGTGTAGAGGATAAACCATCTGTTTTACCAATACTATGGTTTACTAGACTTCTAAAGCTAGAGTATAGTGTAGCAGAGATAGCTCCTCCAACATCCATGTCTTTCATAGCTACTACATCTCTAGTTGTAGAGTATAGTGTAGAAGCTAAACTACCTCCAACACTATATGTTTTATCTACTATAGGGTGGTTTCTAGAGTACATTGTAGATGATAATGCATCTCCTACTCTAAAGCTT
The DNA here is from genome assembly GCA_964466845.1 of uncultured Desulfurococcaceae archaeon. Classification (GTDB taxonomy): domain Archaea; phylum Thermoproteota; class Thermoprotei_A; order Sulfolobales; family Desulfurococcaceae; genus CAYZRH01. The sequence goes on along the minus strand of CAYXOO010000036.1, from coordinate 1,276 downwards.
TTATTAGATAATTGTTTTGACTCAGAGTACATTGTAGATGATAAGCCATTGCCTACGCTATATCCTCTAGTACTAATGTTTAGGACACTATATGGTAGTGAGGATTCTAGTTGTGATACACTATACTCTGTACCTACTACTCTAGAGTAGAGGTCTCCACCAGCTTCCAACGGGTTTAAGCTACGGTACTCCATATGGTTCTCTATAGTTCTCTCATACAAGTCCTTGTATAGTGTATAAGCTATAGATACAGCTATAGCTAGTACTAGAAAGACTATAGCTAGTACTATAGCTCTCCTCTCTAACGAAAACATAGCTTATCAACCATTACTTAAACAATATTGCTATAGCTACAAACCCATAGTGTGAATACAAGTAGACTCCGTGATAACCTATGGTTAAGTGCTCTGGTTTTAGTGCTCCATTAGCTTGATCCCAGTAATCCCATCCGTTAAAGTAGCGTGAGTAGTAGCTGTATCCATCTATTGAGAAATAGTTTGTAGTATACCCTACACTACGTAATATGATCATGTATCCACCCATGATAGCTTCTCTACCAATAACATAGTTCCCGCTAATACTACCACTATGCCAGTTTGTACCAGACCATATCAGTCCTAGATACTTAGCTTCTGGGAGGTTTGGTGTACTATGTTTTATATACGCTACATAGCTGTCTAGGTTTAGGATAGAGAGTACTTCTCTAAGCCCTTTCTCAGTCATAGGTATGGCTGATGGGTATTCTGATGAAGCATATACTAGGTATGCTAGAGATGCATTAGATACTACTGTGTATGAAAGTATAGTTCCATTACTATAGACTCTTACTGTAATAGATAGTCCAGGCCAAGAGGGGTCTGTAGTAATAGCTGGTACACAAGCATACCTCTTAGAAGCCTCTATGTAGTCGCTAGTAGAGCCTACTAGTCCAAAGCCATTACCTTCTAATAGAGAAGCTGTCTGCTCTAGATCAATACTAGTGTTTGTCTCAACCCAAGAGACTAGTACAACAGCTCCTGGAGTACTCTGGTATGGCTCAAATAGTTTAGCTAAGTGTCTAGGCAGTATTGTTAACCTATACCTGTTTCCTGCATCTCTATCATCTATGGTGCTAGTACTATTAGAAGCGTTATCCGGGATTACAGTTAGTAGTACTACTAGTATAGAGACGAGAACTATTACTAGTAACATGTACTTGAATAAGTACCCAGTCTTCATAGCTAAACACCTACAACTTGTTTGCTAGTTTAAAACAGAGGTTTACACATATATATAT
>CAYXOO010000035.1:3181-14613 GCA_964466845.1 uncultured Desulfurococcaceae archaeon | reverse complement strand
GTCTATATACTATACATTATATTATTGAAGATGTTGCTGGAGGATCTGAGTGTAAAGATAGAAGGTGTTCTCCATAGACTAAGTATTGCTGTTAGAGAAGTAGGGTCTAGCCAATAGTCTTCTCAACAACTCTAGCACTATGCTCTCTGACAATACTGTATAGTCTCTCCTCAAACAGCTTCACCATAAACTCTAGCCTCTCTCTACTCATAGCCTCCATATAGACACGTATCTTTGGCTCAGTACCACTCTTTCTAACAAGTATCCATGATCCATCCTTATACTCGAAACGATACCCATCAATCGATACTATATTCATTGGCTCACCAAGTAGGCTATATAGTTCTTCAACAATAGCCTCATATATACCATCCCTCTCATCAACTGGCTCTACCATATAACTACGTCTATCCCATGGATAATCAGGTATCTTCATCTCATCAAGTATCTCTAGAAACCTCTTACCAGTCTCTACAACAGTCTTTGTAATCAGTGCAGCCTGCCATACACCATCAACCCATGGACCCCACCTAGGGTCTATAAGCTTCCATGGCTCACCAGCAAGCACTATATTCCCAGCACCAAGTTCTTTTACACGTTCATGTGTCTTACCAAGTACATACCTTTCTACCTTACCACCCATTTCCTCTACAACATCATCTATTACACGGCCAGTATCAATACTTACTACTACAACACCCTTCCTCTCACTAAGCAATAACTTAGCGTAGAACGCTAGTATCCTATCCTGACGGATAAAGCCTTCCACTGGATCAAGTACTGCTAGACGATCAGCATCACCATCATGTGCTAGTATAACGTGTGGGTTAAAACTCCTGTAGACTTGTAGGAACCCTTCTAGTACATCCTTACGTGGCTCTGGTGGTCTAGCTGGGAAGCATCCGTCTGGACTAGAGTTTACAGTATATGGTGTAGCACCTAGTCTTCTAACAACAACTGGTGTTACATAATATGATGCACCATTAGCTGTATCAACAACAACCCGGACACCACTACTCTTCCTACTAGGCTCTAGTCTAGAAACTAAGTCATCAATATACTCCTCAATAACCTCGCTTGCATAGAAGAAGCCTGCAGCAACTCTCCAATCCCTAGCCTCTATAGAGTCTACAAGCTCCTCAATCCTCTCCTCTAGACTCCTAGTAAACTCGTATCCATCCTGATCATAGAATTTGAACCCATTATACTCTGGCGGGTTATGGCTGGCAGTAACAGAGACACCTACAACACCATGCCATAGACTAGCATAAGCAGCTACTGGTGTTGGAGCAAGCCCTATATAGCCAGCATCAACTCCTCCAGCCATAAGACCAGACATAAAAGCTAGTGTTAGCAGTGGGCTTGTAGTACGTGTATCATGCACTACATACCCTGCTCCCTTACCACCTACTATTTCAGCAGTTGCTAGTCCTAGTTTATAGGCTAGGACTGGGTTTACTCCATCTGGGTACTTCTTCCTAATACCAGCTGTTCCAAATAGCTTCAAAGCCTTATCCACCACTAGTCTAGACTATGGTTTTTGGGGAGAAAAGTGTTTCTACAACACTACTCTTATAAATAACCATCTACCTAGTAATCACTTGTGGATAGGAATTGGGTTATAGGATCAACTATAAGATAGTAGTTGTTGTAGCAATAGCTGTAATAGCTCTCTTAGCATCAATACTACTGGCTACACGAGTATTTGTTGAAGAGATCGAGAGGGAGTGTAGCCTTCATAATGTACTAGGAATACTTGTTAGTGAGAGTAATGTAGATAGGGTTCTTATGAAATACAATCTTAGTAGAGAAGACATACTATTAGCAAGTAATGGAGACAAGATAGTCTTTCTATACCCAGTATATAATGTAAGAGTGTATAAGTTCTTGTACATAGAGAATCCTCCACAAGATAAGGAGGTCTACTACCTTGATCGAAATGGTTTAATAATAGTTATTGGCTCAGACGACATGGTGTTAAAGACTATAAGGTATACAGATGATGGTAGAGAAATCCTTGTCTACGACCCATATAGAGAAAAATACTATAGTGGAGCAATCTATATACCAGAAGACTTTGATGTATCATGCATGGAGAATGTACATACAATAATATATCTAGACAACTACGTAACCTATACAACACTATTCGGAAGTAAAGAGCTAGATATTACAGCTGAAAACCAAGAGCTATCAATAAAGATCAATAGTATAGTTGATGAAGAAAGGGAGACAGTAGTTAAGTGCAGAGCTAGTAGTGAGTGTATAGGTCCTTGTGAACCACCTAAGGTATACTATCACAACTTCTGGCCAATATACTATTACCCAACACAATACTGTTGTAAAACAAGGTATATAGTGTATAGAGTATGTAGTAGCTACCCGGGTAAGGTATGGACATTATATGGTAGAACAAACATCTACATTAGAAGCACGCTAGATACCAAGCAAATAGTAATGCAGGCTACACACATACTAGACAGGTTGATGACTGGTTAGGAGAAGCATTCAGTGGAGGTGCATCTCTTCACAATGCATCCGAGCCAAGATTGATTCATCATCTATCCTATGGTAATCTATAGTGCACCACCTACTTATATAGACCCCCTTGATCAATTAAAGGCGTTCTCCAAGGCTCTTCTACTATTAGACACTCTAATACTTCTACACCTTGGCTTAACATAGGCTTCTCTAAGTACTGGTTTTATAGCAGACTATATATTTTATCCTATTAAAGCCTATTTTCTGAGGGGTTGTGGGATTGGTTAGATACAGTGCTATCACTAGTAGTGTAGAGCTAAAACTGTATTATCAGGGAGAACTATTGGTTGATGAGATTAGAGCTAAGCTTCTAATGCTTATTGATAGACATGGATCCATACTAGCTGCTTCCAAGATCCTTGGTATACCGTATAGTAGGGCTTGGGAGTGTATTTCTCGTATAGAACGTGTTGTTGGAGAGAAGATTGTAGAGGCTAAACGTGGGCTACGTGGTGGTGCAAGACTAACTAGTGTTGGCCAAGCTATCCTAGAGCGGTATATAGGTGAGTATAGGAGGGTTTTTGGAAGGGAATTCAATGTCTCTACAAAGCCTTGTAGACTAGAAGGTGATGTGCTGGTCTATAGTGGTAGCCACGACATTGTTGTTGAGAAGATACTTGGTATGCTTAGATCAATGGGTTATCGTGTAGAATCATACTGGATTGGTTCATTAAAGGGTCTTGCATCAATAGCTCTTGGAGAATCATGTATAGCTGGGATACATCTCTTAGACACAGATACTGGTGTTTATAATAAACCCTATGTGGAGAAGACTTGCTGTGGACTAGACATAGTATATGTTGATGGGTATCTTAGAGAGCAAGGCTTTATAGCTAGAGAGAAGCTGGGCTATAGAGAAATAATTGATCAACTACTAAGTGGTAAGTTAAGGCTTATCAATAGGAATAAGGGTTCTGGTACGAGGCTACTAGTAGACTATATACTAGCTAGAGAATCGTCTAAGAGAGGAGTTAGAGACTATAAGAGTGTTGTCAAAGGCTATGGAGAAGAGGCTTATACACATATTGATGTAGCTAGGAAGATAGCTTCTGGAGAAGCAGATGTTGGAGTAGGTATTAGATGGGCTGCAGAAGCCTACAACCTATACTTTACACCAATAAAGTGGGAGAGATTCGACTTTATAATACTAAAGAGTTGTCTAGACAAAGAGCCAGTAAAAGAGTTTCTAAGGATACTCAGGACAAGTATAGACGAGATAATACATAAGCTAAGAGGCTATAAGAGAATAGAGTAATAGAGTAGTGTTCACTTACTGTAAAAACATATAGGCTATGTAAACACCTATAGTCTCTCCATCTACCTTACTACGACCCTTATTTTTACAGGAGGTGCTTCTACATCGTCATACCTATAGGTGATTACTACTGAGTGTTCTGTACCACTCTCCCACTCTGGGTGTTCCTGTGGATTAAACTCTAGTACACGCATGCACGTAGCATAGGTCTCTCCTGGCCGTAGCTCCATACCTGTTATTCTTTCAGCTTCTACAGGTGTGATATTGTCTACAGTAATACCAGTTATAGTGACTGTTGTATCTATTAGGTTTCTAACCTTTATCTGTAGATATAGTGTAGCATTTGTATCACTCATGTGTACTGCAATGAGACACACATCAACTATCTCTAGAGCATTAGTAATAATAGTTGTAGTTACTGTCTCTGTTATTGTCCCTCCACTCCTTGATAGGTATATCTTATACAACACATAATTTGTTGTTTCACTAACTTCCTGTAGTATTGGTTCAATTCCATAGATACCCTTAAATATCTCCCTAATATTCTCTTCAATACTCTTGGGTACAACCATGTATATATTTTGTTCATTACTAGTTGGGTATGCATAACCTATTGATACACCATTGTATAGTGTAGCTATAGCTGTATAGTTCTTGTACTCAATAGGTATTCTTGATATAAGGCTTAATTCCTCCTCACTTAGAGTCCATGTAGACCCTCTAATTACACCATCTAGGAAGTCTACTGCTATAAGCTTCATTTGTTCTACATTCTTACTTGTTATAGAGCTTGTGTATATACTCATTACTATGGATAAAGTCTTGTTGTCCTGGCCAACAGCTAGTACTGTATATTGTGAATGGTATGTTGAGCTACTATTTAACACCCATACCTTATACTCTCCAATATACTCTGGTGTTGTACCTAGTATGGTTTCTCTAATCTGGCTAGACATATCAAGTAGTTTTGTAAACAAATCTATATCACTAACATAGACTACAACTAGGTATTTATAGGTAATAGATGGTGGTTGTGGATGTATTGTAGTTATTATTGTTGATACTGTTGTTAGATATGATGTATACTCGTACTCACTCTCTAACCTCACCTAGAATACCTATTACAGCAACTCTTGTATCTAAGACAAGCTTCTCTTCAACACTACTACTAGGACTTGATGTGATAAAGCCCTCGTTTATAGCCTTACGTGTATCTACTGCATAGATTATCCCATCGAAATCATTCTCAGCTAGATTATAGACGACATACCCGAGTATATAGCTTAGCATACCCAATACCGACTTATTAGCAGTCCCGCTAACACTAGTAGTAGTTATCTCTAGAGCAGATGATGACTTACTAGCCACTATTGTCTCAGTAGTTGAAGAGCTTGTACTAGCTGTAGGTGTTGATATAGTTTCACCACCCATTGGGTATAGAGACAATATAATGGCTAACACAACCATACAGACAACAATTATAATCACTTTAGTTAAAACATTCATAATATGTATCATCCCACAGACTCTGCATGAAAGTCTATCACTAGTGAATTACAGTAATATTATCTGTAATGGCTAGTTATTATGTCTTCTCTGAACGGATAGTAGGATCACGCCTTAGTTATGGTTTGTCGAACAATATACTAATGGATATTGATCTAAGGTTTAAGAGACTATTCGTCGTATCTAAAGGGGAATGAATTATAGATGAAACGGTTTATCAAATATCAGTATACTATTGGATAATAAAGGCTAGAGTAAAGTATAGTAACTAGATGTAGGACTAGAATAGGTACTAGCAACTATTTAGAAAGGTATATCATAACAGAATATAGCGTTTTAATTCTTCATACATTTAAGTCTCATTATTTCTATTGTAGGGGATTTAACGATAATAAGTGGTATAAGAAGAATTATTTGTTATAGCTATCTCCTCTTTTACGCCTTAATGGTTTAATAGCGGGTTCTAAGTTATTTGGACAGTATGGTTTAACTCCTAGTTTAAACGCTTCTCTATATATCTTTGGTGTATATGAAATTATTATTAGTAGAATCACCATAACTATAGGGTATGCTAAGAAAAAATAGTGGATTAATTAGGACTAAGTATAGGTACCAAAGGATTGTGGTTATAGATAATATGGCCTTTTTAATTAATACCTCATTAACTTCTCTTTTTATAATCTCTCTTTCAATACTAACTTCTCTCTTTATCTCGCTACAAAACCTTGACAATAACATGTAAGTATATAGTATCATCAACTCTATAGCCTTATTCGGATTATCCGTAGATTCTTTAAGTGTAGTTATTTCTAAGTCTTCATTAAGGAAATTCTCTATAAAGATAAAGTGTTTATTTATAACCTCCTTTATCTTATTTGCTAGCACTTCACCTCTATACAGATTATCTATATATTTTTCAACAAGCAGCTCCATATATCTATGAGTAGATTCTTTGATATCCATTGCTCCATCTTGTAGGTAATGGAGTGCTCTACCAAGTGCTCTACCAGAGTCATATAAACACTTATTTCTCCAATAATATAATGCTAAACAATAATAGTAATCAATAACTCCTACATTAGGTCCCGAGTGATTTTTAGAATGATGTCTTACTCTGTATCTATAGCTTCTCTTCCTCCCTCCACGTACCACATAGTCGTTTACTATATCTGTTTCCTTTATACCAGCCTCTAAGCCATCTAAAAACTCCTTCGGAAAATTATAGTTGATATAGGAAAGTACATATCTCGTCAATAGAATGTGATGCCCTATTCTAGGCATACTATTAGTAAATCCGTTTAGTTTATAATATATTTTATGTAAAATAGGATTAGCTAATATGTTTTTCAAGATAAGATATTCAATATTTATTACTAATCTTTATATTTGTAGCTACTGCATGGCTGCTCTGACTAATTGTCTCTTTGTTAGAGTAAGTATGCTTTTTATCTTTTATCTGATAAAAGTTAAATTGTTCTAGTACCTTTTTTCTGTTTCTAGTAGGGAGGTGGTTGTGGTGTCTAAGTGGGTTGTTGTATTGGTTGTTGCTGTTGTTCTAGCTATAGTCTTGTCCTATGTATTGTATAATGTATGGTTTTCTAGTGGAGAGGGCGTGGTCTTGAAGATCTTTTGTGCTGGTTCTCTTAAGAAGCCGTTGGATAGGGTTGCTGAGTTGTATATGGAGAGGTATGGTGTTAGAGTCTATATTGAGGCTAGTGGTAGTGTTGAAGCTGTCCGTAAGATAACTGATCTTGGGAGGGAAGCTGATATTGTTGCTGTAGCTGATTATAGGCTTATAAGAGACTTCTTATACTCGGACTACACCAGCTGGTACATTGGTTTTGCAACTAATGAGCTAGTACTAGCATTTACTAGTAAGTCAAGATATGCTGACGAGCTACTGGCTAACCCTGGTAAATGGGTTGAGATCCTTGGTAGAGAAGGTGTTAGATGGGGTTTCTCTAACCCTAATAAGGACCCGTGTGGTTATCGTGCAGTTGGTGCAGTAGCACTTGCTAGCCTATACTACAACGACACTAGTATATTGGAGAGGCTAATAGTTAGCAGGACAAACATCTACTACAATGTATCAAGTGGTACACTACACGTGTATATACCTGGTTCACTAGAAGTCTATAGCAGCAACCTGGTTATTAGGCCAAAGAGTGTAGACTTGATAGCACTACTTGAATCTGGAGCTATAGACTATGCTTTTGAATACCGTAGTGTAGCTATACAGCATAACCTATCATACATAGAGCTTCCTAGAGAGATAAACCTTGGTGATCCAAGCTATGCAGGCTTCTACAAACGTGTTGTAGTACACATACTTGTTGGCTCCGATAGAGAGAAGGCATTAGAGATGTCACCTATAGTCTATGGAGTAACAATACTGTCTAACACAAGACACTATAGTGAAGCCCTAGAGTTTGTCAAGCTACTACTAGGTAGTGAGGGTAGGAGTGTATTTGAGTCTATGGGGCAGAGGTTTCTAGAGGAGTTCATCTGTAGTGGTAGTATACCAGTGGAGTTGAGAGATATTGTTAAGGGGTAGGATAGAGTTTTTCCTTATAATAATGGCTCTACTATCTACAGCACTAGTGTTCTTCCTCTTAGCACCATTTATAGCCCTAGCCTTATCAGTAGATACTGGTGTATTATCTGATATACTCTATAGGGATAGGGTGTTAGCTAGTGAAGCATGGAGTGCATTATCTATAACGTTCCAAGCAGCAACTATATCGACTACAATACTACTAGTACTAGGTGTTCCACTAGCCTATATACTAGCATTCTATAGATTCCCTGGTAGACAAGTTGTTGAAGCATTGATTGATCTACCACTTGTTGTACCACATGCTATAGCTGGTGTAATGGTTCTTGTAGCGTATGGGCGTAGAGGCTTGTTTGGTTCTATACCGAGTTCTATAGGGTTGTGTATAGAGGATTGTTTCTGGGGTATAGTGGCTGTAATGGTTTTTGTGTCAACACCAATACTTGTTGATACAATAAAGATTGGCTTCAAGGGAGTTGATGAATCAATAATATATACAGCACGATCACTTGGTGCATCAAAGTGGAGAGTATTCCACACCATAGTACTACCCTTGTCTAGAGAGAACATCCTGGCTGGAGCACTATTGTCTTGGGCTAGAGCTGTTAGTGAAGTAGGTGCTATACTGGTTATAGCTTATTATCCAAAGTCTGCTAATGTACTAGTTATTGAGTGGCTTAACATATATGGTCTTAAATACTCTATAGCATTGTCTATAGTCGTACTAGTTGTATCATTAACAGTATTTACTATACTAAGGATTCTGGTGAGAAAATGATTGTTATAGAGGATCTAGTTGTTGAAGTAGGTGGTTTTAGACTAGAGATACCAAAGCTTACTATAAGGGATCGTGAGTACGCTATAGTAATGGGCCCTAGTGGTGTTGGTAAGACAGTATTCCTATACACAATAGCTGGTTTTATAAAGCCTAGGAGAGGGAGAATCCTTGTTGATGGAGAAGATGTCACTAGTTATCCTCCAGAGAAGCGATGCATACCTATCGTACCACAAGACTATGCATTATTTCCCCACATAAGTGTATTTGGGAACATAGCCTATGGTTTAAAGGCTAGAGGCTATAGTGGAGAAGCTATTAGGGAGCAGGTAGAGTGGATAGCTAGTGTACTTGGTATAAAGCACCTGCTAGATAGGAGACCAGGTAGTCTTAGTGGTGGTGAGAAACAACGTGTTGCATTGGCTCGTGCACTAGTTGTTAAGCCAAAGCTTATACTACTTGATGAGCCATTCTCTGCTCTCGATCCAAGGCTTAGGTCTATAGCTCGTAGTTTCTTAAGGGATGTGCATTCTAGGATAGGGTTTACAGCTATACATGTAACACACTCTATAGTTGATGCACTAGTCCTTGGTGATAGGATCTATTATTTTGAGAGTGGTAGACTAGTATACTCTGGCACTCCAAGAGAATTCATTGAAACAGGTTATGGTAGGAGGTATATTGAGGAATACTATGTTCTAGCTAAGTATTTATAGCATACCTATTCTATAACAATAACCAGATTTAGAGAGGGTAGACTAGCTTAAGCTGGGTAGTATAGAGCCTTGTCTATGATAGATAGGCTTGTCGAGTTATTTGTTGTAGAGGTTAGGTATGGTAGGAGTATTGACTGGTATCTAGTCAAGCTATCAGGTATTGTGTCATCTATAAATGATATGTGTCGTGGAGGAGCATGTGATCCAAGGGAGTTGTTTAAAGAGTTCCTGTCTAATGAGAAGGTAAGGAAAGCACTTGCTACATTAGCCTGTTATAGAGGAGAGGTTTTAGAGACTATACGTAGCAACCCAAGGTTCCGCAACCTTAGAGGCTATATAGACTTGATAGATAATACGTTGTCTAGTATAGAGTGTGTTAGTGGTGAGAGGCTAGAGTACGTACCAAGGCCTGCTACATGGGTTATTGAGGCTAGGGAGAGAGAGGTTTTAAGACCAAGAGAGGCTAGGATTGAGAAGCCTATTATTAGACGTGTTAGTGTCTTTAGAGAGACTGGTGTTGAGAGACTAGTTACTATAGTGTCTATTGCCTTGCTTATAATCGTCATAGTAATTGTTATACTAAAGTTTGTACTGGGTGTTATATAGAGTGGATGAGATATACTACCTGATAGTATCCTGCTCCATAGCAGTATTCACTACGATTGTGGGTACTAGGTTCTGGATAAAAGCCTCCCATAGACTAGGCTTTCTTGGAAGGGATATGAACAAGCCTAACCATCCACCTATACCAGAAGCTGGTGGTGTATGGGTTGCTGTTGGTGCAAGCTTTGGTATACTAGCTTTTATCGCTTTATACAGGTATGTTAGAGGGGTTTTCTATGAGATAGAATCGTACATGGCTTTAAGCCTACTATTGTTTATGTCTAGTTTCCTAGGCTTTATGGATGACCTGCTTGGTTGGAAGAAGGGTATTAGGGCTAGATGGAGAGTATTGTTTATGGGGTTACTGGCACTACCACTTGTTGTTATAAAAGCTGGTGTGTCATCAATGTCTATACCACTTATAGGCACGGTCAACTTTGGTCTACTATATCCGCTTGTCCTTGTACCAGTAGGTATACTTGGTGCATCTAATGCATTCAACATGATAGCAGGCTATAATGGCCTTGAAGCAGGAATGGGCTTCCTATTGATGGTCTTTACAGCTCTGTATTCATGGCTTATAGGTGTATACTATGTATCCTACGCAGCAGTTATAATGGCTTCTGCATTAGCTGCTTTCCTATACTATAACTGGTATCCAGCACGTGTATTCCCTGGTAACAGCATGACCTATGGTGTTGGAGCATACTATGCAAGCCTTGTTATACTAGGTAATTTCGAGAAGTATGGGCTCCTGCTGTTTACTCTATACTTTATAGAGTTTGCTTTATTCCTCAGAGGGTTTTTACTACATGGTGTTTACAAGGAGAACTTTGGGAGAGTTGATGAAAAAGGCTTTCTACATCCACCATACGATCATGTATATAGTCTTACACACTTAGCTATAGCTGTATTGTCTAGGTTTAAGAAGGGTGTTAGAGAACAAGATGTAGTACTCTTTATATTGTCTCTACAACTAGTTGTTGGTGTAGTTGCTACACTCCTTGTATACTATGGTTTTATCTAGTGTATAATCTATTGACAGCTAACTATTATAACCCCATAGAATCATACACCCTAGACTCTGGAGATACTGGGGTATGGGTAGGGAGAAACTAGGCTATGTCTAAATGGTGGCTTAAACCCCAACGTATACTCCAGTTCAACATAGAGGATAGATACGGTGTCTATGTATCAAGGATTAATGGTAGAGGACTTGTTGAGCTAGCATCTAGGGTGAAAGCTTCTGTACTAGTAATATTCGCTAGAGACCCGTGGGGCAGGATATACTATAGGGATGGAGCAGCTGGTAGGATACATAAGAAGATGACAGGTGATCTTGTTAGAGAAGCTGTTGAAGCTGGTCGTGAGAAGGGTGTTAAAGTAGTTGTTATGGTTGGGCATACAGCTAACAAGTACATGTACCACATGCATAGTGACTGGGCTCAAGTGAACCACAAGGGCGAGCCTATTATACTAGAA
>CAYXOO010000035.1:0-3171 GCA_964466845.1 uncultured Desulfurococcaceae archaeon | reverse complement strand
TACTAGAACATATACCCTATGGAGCACGTAGCTATGAGCCAGAGTGGCCACAGATGTGTATAAACTCTCCATTCATAGACTGTGTTAAGAAGGAGGTACTAGAGGTTCTAGAACTAGGTGTTGATGGTGTATTCCTAGATAGCTTCCGCTACCAGCCAGACTATGAGAGAGCATGTTATTGTAGATGGTGTAGAGAGAAGTTTAGAGAAGAACACGGCTATGACATGCCCGAGAAGCCTCTATGGGGTGATAGTAGGTGGAGAGAGCTATGGGAGTGGAGATACAAGGTTTTAGCAGAGCGTATCAAAGAGCTATACATGTTGTCTAAAGAGAAAGCACCAGATAAGTTGTTCATGTACAATAGCCACCCAGGTGGATGGGCTGGTAGGACCAACAAGGTTGTAGAACTAGCTCGTGACTACATGGATGTAGTGTTTGCAGAGTGTAGTGAAGTAGATCACCAGCCACCAGGGTTTATTACAGAGATGGTTAAGTTGACAAAGGCTATGTCTGGTGGTAAGCCAGTATGGGCTTCACGTAACTACTTCCACCTCTACCGTACAACAGTCTCTACAACACCACTTGCTATTCGGCAGGGTCTACGAGAAGCTATCATAGCTGGTGGCTCCCCGTGGGCTCTAGTATTCTCTACAAGCTATATACAAGACCCCTGTAGCCTAGATGCTATACGTGAGGTTTTCGAGGAGCATAGTAGGATTGAGGAGTACCTTGAAGGTTCAGAACCTATACGTTATGCAGGAGTCGTTGTATCGAATACTACTCGTGACCACTATGGAAGGGATCATCCTGAACACTATGTTGATGAAGTACGTGGTTTCTACTATGCTCTAGTACATAGCCACATCCCTGTAGAATTCATTGCTGAAAGAGATCTAACGAGAGAGGTTTTGAGTAGATATAGAGTTGTTATACTAGCTAATACAGCTTGTATGACAGATAGTGCAGGTGATGTATTAAGAGACTATGTTAGGAGAGGCAATGGTGTTGTAGCAACATATATGGCTACAACGAGAGATGAGAAGTGTATACGTAGATACGAGTACTTGTTAGCAGACGTATTTGGTGTAGAGTTGAAGGGTGTATTCCGGCAGCCATGGAGCTACGTAGTTGTTAAGAAGAGGGATCACTGGCTCTTCAATGGATTGGGTAAGGACTTGATACTATGGGGTGATATGAGCTATGTGTTTACAAAAACACGTGTAGCACCGGTACTTGGATGGCACTCACTCACTGGTTTAACAACTGGTGAAGAACTTGCACAGATAGGCTTAGCAGGTGGTATATGGGGCTATGAATACACCCTAGGGCGTTCACCACCATCCTATGTCTCCAGGCTTGGCTCACCAGCAATAGTCTACAACAGGTATGGAGAGGGTTCATCTATATACTTCTCTGGACAACTAGGACGCCACTACTGGAGGACTGGCCTACCAGAGTACAAGGTCTTGATTAGGAATGCTGTACTAGGTGTTGGTGGGGAACCGCCTATACAAGTAGATGCACCAGAGACAATAGCTGTTGAAGCATATAGGCAGGGAGATAGATACATAGTACACCTCCTCAACCATACTTATAACCAGAAGGTTCTAGCTACAAGTATTGGTAAGGTGAAAGAACCACTACCACCGTACAGTACTGCAGAAGCAGTTCATCCACCTAGAACAGTTATCCCTGTAAACAATATTGTAGTAAAGATAAACGTGTCTATAGACACCAACTATAAAGTCTATACTCTATTCAGTAACCTAAAGCCAAGCTATAGAGTTTCGAGAGACAAGATGATTATAGAAATACCTAGGGTTGAAGAATATGATGTGGTAGTCGTAGAGCCAAGACAATAACTATGATAGCTGTAGCTATACTCTAGTAGAACCACTCTGTTTTCTAAACAAGTATTTTCTAAATAGTATTGCTAGCAATACTAGTGCTATAGTATAAGTGATTGCTGTAATCCTTAACGGTAGCTCAACATCTACGTCTAATAAGTACCCACCTAGTCCTCTACCTGGTATCGTCGGCAGCATCCATGACAAGCTTATTAATGCATATCCACGTCCACGGTAGCCACGTGGTATTAGCTTCATCTCAAATGCTGTGAGTAAGGGGTTAGCTACATTCATAAGCATTGTACGGACTATGTAGATTATTGATGCAACCACGTAGTCGTTTACAAGTGTCAGCAGCACCAATAAGGGTATGCTAGAGCTTGTAAGTACTAGGAATAGACCTAGCGTACTACCAATACGATCAGCTAGGTCTGGGAGCAAGAGCATAACGATAGCCATTAGATACTGTATTACAGAGTATATGGTACCCAATCCCCAGCTCTCAACATGGTATTTGAGTACAAAATAGTAGCTTATATTATGTATACTGATTGAAGCCCCAAAAGCAATTAGAGAAGTAGTAACTACAAACCTAGCTATAACACTCCACTCCATCCTCTCTCCACTATATCGTCTCTCTTGCTGATTCCCTATTGGACTAGCTTCTCTACTACCAAGTCTCTTAATGACAAGTATTAGCGGTAGTCGTGAGAGTGCAGCAGCTATGATTGTATACCTATAGATATTGACTAGAGGCTCCATGGTATAGTATGCTATGAGTCCAGGTATCCAGCCCATTAGAGAACCCGTTCCTGCTCCAAACTGTGACAATGCTGATACGTAGGTGTATGTGTAGTGGTAGTCACTCTCACGTACAAGACGGCTTATAAGCACAGTGTATGAGAGATGCATTATCTGCCCTATAAAGCCCATGAGGAAGCCATGCAGTATGATCAATGGCTTATACCCAGTAGCTAGTAGTAGGAAACCAACTGTATCAATAATGAGTGTTGTTATGAATACTGGTAGTGCACGATACCTGTCAATCCTCCATCCAACAAGGATGCTTGCAACCACAGCTGCTAAACTAGTTATAGAACCTACAATACCGTATTCAAGACCCGTGAAACCAAGTGCTTTAAGATATGGAGCGTATACCACGAATATAAGGTTGAAACAAATTGCATCAAAGAAGCTATATACAACTACTTCTCTAGGAGCCTTCTCCAGGACTCTATTAATAACCATACTCCCTAGGGCCATGTCTAGACCCTATTGTCTCAGATACGAGACAATTGTGTCATAAACACTGGGTACTATATAA
>CAYXOO010000034.1:0-14738 GCA_964466845.1 uncultured Desulfurococcaceae archaeon | reverse complement strand
ATTTAACAATCTCTGGTGGACAAAGTTGAAACCCATATACCTTAGTGGACCTCTACGTAGATTATTGGATCTAGCTAGAGATAATAATATTAGTGTAGCAATAATTATTGATTTACCAAATATTTTAAGACACAAGGTTTTTAGACACCCATCTCGTGTTAGAAGACTTGATTTCGTTAGAGACTTGCTAGATAGATACAGTAACCTAAGGATAGTCATAGTATATAGCAGTAGCTCGTTAAAAGGTGATGAAGAAGACATACTGTTTTACCTTAAGGGTCTAGAGATAAACTATGGAGATAGACTAAGCCTTGTCGATGTACCAGAGGGTGTTGATGTAGACGACATGGTTATTGAGAGGTTTAAGAACGAGTTAAACAATGGTGCATTCCCACTCCTATTCTCACACGACAAGTACTCTTCATGGACAGAGTCTCTTGAACAAGAAAACATTGATCTAGAATACCATAGGATATTGATAAACTGGGGACATGCACCATCAACTGCAGTGATAATTACTTCAAGAAGTATAAAGGATGTTATAGAGTGTAAAATGCCTACCCCGCCATCCTGGTGTAAAGAACTAGCTGATAGTGTTAGGGATTCCTGTGAGAAATACGTTGCTTATAAGAAGATACTTATACCATACTCTCATAGGCCTAGGAGAGCTGGTAAGCCTATCTATAGAGACGTCCTTATACAATACACACTAGTTTCATCAAATATTGAGCTTAAGGGATTGCTCAACAACCTAGGGTTCCCAGAGGATATAGAAGCCTATATGACTTCACTACATAACCAGTGGACTGGTCTACCAGAGATAGTTAGTACAACACTTGGTATGCTAGCATACCCAGACGCTAAGCTATTGAGTCCAAAGGAGATCCGTATAAGCCGTAGTAAGTCACGAATAGATGTGATAGAAAGACCTGGTATGTACTACCATGTATGTGTACCAATGGCTATAGCTTATAGAGAGAGGAATAACCATCTAATGCTACGTGCAACAATATACAATACACGTCTAAGAATGTACATATCAGTTGGTGAACCAGTAGAGCTTTCAGACATAGATGAAGCAGTTGATAAGACAATAGAGATACTAAAGGACGTACTGTCTGAGACACAGGTATACACTAGTGTAGAGGATATTAAGAGAGAACAAGAACTACATGGGCTAAGGATTATACATCCACTAGAGAAGCCTAATAGGATAAAGAAGCTCTTAGAAGAACCAGTTAAGATAAAGAAGCCTGTTATAAAGAATGCTGTGGAACTATATGTAAAACCAGTTGATAGAGTAATACTACTACCATACGCCTACATACCAGTAATGTTCCATAGCCCTAAGCTAGGCAGTGTACACGCTACCATATTATTCGAGTCATACTATCCAACACCAAGGCTATTCGTAGAAGGACTCTGTGGATGGAAACTAATACACTGTAGCAACTGCCAGAAATACTCATTAGACCCAGATATTACACATAGACCAGATGGTTCAAGGATATGTATCTACTGTCTACAATACAGGTCATGGAGTCCATAGCTATTGAGTGAAGAAGACGGCTATATAATACCCTTAAACATTTCATCAACAATCCTCGGATCAAGTTTTTCATACTTCTCAGTAGATCCAACGTCAAGCCATAGCCCATCATACTCGAAAGCAAATACTCTACCACCCTTCTCTATAACATAGGGTACTAGATCCCTCATAATATCTATGTTGACCGGCCTACCACCTCTAGAAACAGCTATCTCCTCTAAGTACCCCAGTATGTTAGTAGATAAGACTAGTACACCAATAGTCACCTTTAAGTCGATCAATGGTTTTTCAACCATTTTAACAACACGTGAATCACTACTAGTCTCTACAACACCAACTGGTATCCGATACTTAGTAGCAATAGCTAGTGTTATATCAGACTCTTTCTCTAAATGATAAGTATAGAGGTTCCTAAGATCGATAGTGGATAATATGTCTCCATAATAGACTATAATGTCTCTAACACCAACAAACTTGTTCTTAAAGAAAGCATTAAGGAGTGCACCACCAGTACCAGTATACATTGGATCATCTATTACATAGTCTATCCTAACACCAAACCGGCTGCCATCCTCAAAATAGTTTACAACCTGTTCATACTTATAGCCTACAAGCAACAATATATCATTAAACCCATGGTGCTTCAACAACCTGATAATATACTCTAGCAGAGGCTTCTGTCTAGAACCAATAGGTATCATGACTTTTTGGAAATAATACGTTAGAGGCCTAAGCCTCTTACCCTTACCACCACCCAGTATTACAGCCTTAACACTAGCCAATAAAACCCACCAGATACAACTTCTATAACACATACAGTATATCTATAGCCCTTAAATACTTAATTTAGAACAATTAATATCTATTACAAGACCATATAATTGCTCTAGACCATGTTTTAGAGATAGACTTAAGACTAGAGAAGAATATTGATAGAGTATAGAGTGATGACCGAACCCGTGTCAGAGCATGATCAGTGATTGTGATGAAGATGGTCGGCGTAGCTGATTACTCCAGCTCTATCCAGCCAGAAAACTGATCCCATCTCCTAACCCTTAGAACACTATCTCTATACATTAGACGATATCCCCTCTCCTCAACAACACGTCCTACAACACTATATGGTATCCTATATCTCTCTAGATCAGATAAGAAGTCTCTAGCAACATCTTTGTCAATAGCTATTACAACACCATACTCTTCACCACCAGCCATTACTCTCTCCAACATACACTCTCGATCACCTCTACAATAGTCTCTTAAGCCAAGATAGTATCTCGGTAGATCATCTAATACAATGGTTTTCCTTGAACACCTAGCTATAGTGTATAGTGTATAGCCTAGTCCATCACTAACATCCATTGATGCATGTATTGACTTAGAGTATCTAGCTATTAAACCAGCTATCTCTAGGTAGACACGTGGCCTACGAGTAGCTTCTACAACCCATTCCAAGCCAGAAGCTTTCTCAACACCATCAACTGCAACAACACCCATAGCACCATAAACACCAGTAGCAATAACCAGATCACCCTCTCTAGCACCACACCTGCCCGGTGGATAAGCTGATTGTGTAAAACCAATACATGCTATACTAGCCCATGGAGTCCCGGAATAGTTTGTATCACCACCAAGTAGTCTGCATCCATAGCTATTACAAGCACTACGTATACCACTATACAACAACTCTACCTCATCTAAACCCCAGCTACTAGGTATACCGATAGAGACCATTACACCATAGGGATAGCCGGTCTTACACACTATATCACTAACAACACTAGATACAAGACACCACCCTATATCATCAAGCCTTCTCCATGGAAGCATTACAGACTCTAGACTATAGCCGTCTATAGAGAATAGTATACGGTGACTACGTGGAACAATATCTCTAGCATCATCACCAGGGGAAAGCCTCTCACCAAAACCTGGTTTATCCAAAAACCTAGATACTATATACTCTACAAACTCTTCCTCACCAACCAATACCATTAACCACCATGGACTACTAGTCTCCAACCCATCCTCCAGCATAATGTCTCCAAAGACTCTATAAACAACCCACTATACGGTAGGACGACATGGTGGTTACCAATAGCATTCTCTATAAACTCTCTCCCACTACAACCAGTTAGTTCAACAACTAGTTGTGTACGACAAAACCCTGGATCTAGTAGTCCAGAAGCCTTGTTTACTCCATGGTATAGATGTACTTCTCTATAGTCAAGACTGATCCTTAGAATAGCTACTTCTCTCCACAATAGTCTACAAGCTACTGCATACGGATAACCAGTCTCAAAGTGTGGTACTAGATAGGGGTTTAGGCAACACATTGGAGCAACTGTACAGTGTGCAAGCCTCAAGTAGCCCTCACTAGTCAATCCACTGGGATTAGCTATCCAACCCGGATAACCAGTTAGCCCATAACCTATAAACTGGATCAATAGGCTATAGAAGTCGTTTTCACATGCACATGGTATCCCCTCATTATTAAGCATTGCAACAGCTAGACATGGTGTTACACGGTACTTCACAACAAATGGGAAACAATCAATAGATACTGCATCAACACCTTTCTCTTCAACAATCTTCTTTAAACCAGCATAAACCCTCAACACATTGTAGAGACTGTCTCTATCAACACCACTAAAGTCTATGGATCTAGAAAACCTCTTATACAATTCATCAACAACGCTCTCTTCAACACTCCATCCATACTCTCTAATAACCTCATAGGAGACTGTCTCAACACTACATCCTATCCTACTAGAGAAGAGTTTAGCAGAACCACTTGTCTCTCCAGACTCATTAACTTCTAGTACCTTCATATTAGAGAGCCTATACCTTGTATACAATCCTTTATAGACGGGTTTGAATGCTTCACCTAGATCACTGATCCTATCAACATATAGTGATTTAACACTATAGCCTCTACTCCAAAGCCATGCTCTAGCAGATAACAGACTAGCAATACTGTTATGCCTACTATGTCCAATCAGTACCACTGGTTTATTAGAAGTACTAGCTATTTCTTTAGCAAACCTGCTTGTACCACCAGTTAAGTGTACAATAGCTATTGTATCATAGCCGCTATAGTCTATAGCTGGAGGCTCATCAGTTACAATATCATGTACTTCAACACCATTATAGCTATTGAGTGCATCAACTAGTTCTCTATACAATCTACCATAATACTCTACTCCATGGAGTCTGCTAGCAAGCGGTAATACAAGTACTTTAAACACCATAGCCTACTCTCCTCCCTCTATAGTCCTAGGAGACACTCATATAATACTCTAGCCTAATAAACTATGGTTCCTAGGGGTGGATATAGGTAATGAGTAGAGGGATTAAGGTATTATTGTTAAATGGTTCTCCAAGGAGGTATGGTGGATGCTATAAATTATTACTAGCTTGTATAAGGGGTGTAGTGGATGCTGGTGGTGATTATGAGGTTATACACTTGTATGAACACAATATAAAGCCTTGTATAGGATGTGTATCAGATGATCAGAGGGTATGTAGATTCCCATGCATAATAGATGACGACGACTTCAACATGATCGGGGATAAGCTTCTTAAGAGCAATGGATTCATAATAGTATCACCAATATACTGGTATGGAGTTAGTGGTGTATTAAAGAACTTTATTGATAGACTAACTAGTATGGAGAACATGGTAATACATAAAGGCTATAGCTTATTGGATGGAAAAGTAGCTGGCTTCATAACAGTAGGTGATGACACTGGTGCTATAGAGACCATAGCATATCTAATGAGTGTCTTTAACAGCATGGGTGTACATATACCGCCTTGGAGCCTAGCATACCACCACAGCAAGATGGATGTACTAGAGAATAAGGATGCGTTGCTCGATGCATATAATGTAGGTTACAACGTAGTAGTTGCTGCAGAGAAGCTAATGGGTAAGATAGAGTGGTATAGGACTAATGTAGACCTAGATGAGATGATAGAGTGGATAAAGAGAAAAACAGCTATAGAATATAAGAAACAGTATCCTTATAGAGCAAAAACGCTATATAAAGAAGGAATATAAGGGATTGCATGTAAGGGAATAGGTATGGCTATGATTAAGGATAGTGTATATAGGAAAACAATAGTCTTAACAATAGCTTTACTACTAGTAGTACTCCTTCTAACACCAGCTATTACAGAGTCTCAAGCATTTAAGGTATTAGATAGAAGTGGTATAGCTGATATTATTAGGGATAAACTAAGGGTAAAGGGGTTTACAACAGCAACTGGTATACCTAGAGATATACGTGTATTACCAGATATACCGTGTGCTAGAATAGATGTTATTGAAGCAAGAGATTATGGAGACCTATATGTATTGTTTTTTGATGAGCTCTACATGTCTGATAACCTAGTTGTAGAAGCCAGCGATCTAAAGAAGAAGCCATCGTTTAGCCAGGATAACGTGCTTGATGGAGCACTTAGTGATTACTATGATAAAGCACTTGATCACTTCTATGCAGTAATCGGTAAGATTAGAGATGGTGTTTCAGCTAATGTATATGATAGACTAAAAGTACCTGGTCTACAATCAATTGATGTACCAGTTAGTTACTACAAGGCTAGGACAGTTGTTAAACCAGTTCTATCACTAGTGCTCATAGGGTTCCACGACATCTACAGCAATAAGACATATGGTCCACTAATCATATACTATATAGCTTTTGAGACAAGAGCTACACTAGAGAGCGGGTTACCTGTTAGAGTGTTACTTGTATACAGTATAGTCTATGATCCATCACATATAGTGTATAAGACAGAATATACTGTAGGCTATGTAACACATGTTGTACTAGGCAAATCAGGTATTGGGTCAATAGTCTCCTTTATGAATGCACTAGCAGTCTATGGAGCATTAGGTGTATTTGCTACAGTACTAGCAGTAGTTGTTAAACCAGATGAACACGATAAATACGTTGGCTTAGTAATAGGTTTCTTTGCTCTCCAAACAATATCTATATTCATAGCTATAAGGCTTATGGGTATGAGTCTACAGGGTGCATTAGAAGCAGCTATACAGCTTGGACACTGGCTCCATATACTAGCATTCCTATGGTTTCCAGCATACCTACTTGCATCATACTACTATGGTATACAGTATATCACGTTAGCTAGTATTGAAGAGACTAGCCTTAGACAATTAACTGGTCTTATACTATCAATGCTTATAGCTATAGTATTCCTATTCATAACAATCATTATCCCAGACCAAGTACTACTTACACTAACTGCTTACCTAGGATACAACGCTTTATTCGTGTTCATGCTATTAGTCTCCGGGCTTATAGCATTTGTTGGTATACAGATAGGACTATTATCTGCTAAGATGAAGATACTTAGAACAGCTATGGCTAGAACATAGCCTTCTCATCTACAATACTTTTTAACAACCTCCTTTATAATCCTAGAAGTACTATAGAGACCCTCATCAATCCTCTCCCTAAGCCTCTCAATAACAACATCTCTCAACCCACGTTTAACTAACTCATCCCTAAGCCATTCCTCACTAAACCCTTGATCAGGCCCCAATAGTATAATGTCTGGCTTTATATCAAGTACTGGCTTCAAGATATCCTCTCTATCACCAAGGACAGCCCTGTATACATACCTTATACTCTCAACAACACGTAGCCTCTGATCCTCTGGAACAACTGGTTCTCTACCCTTAAACCTACGTATACTATCATCACGTGCTACAACAACATAAACCCTACCACGTCTCCAAGCCTCTCTAAGATAATGTATATGGCCGGGATGCAGTATCTCAAAACAACCAGCAACTAGTACCTTGGGTCTAGAGACTAGTTCACTAACACTCCTCCACGTGATCTCCATAAAACCTAGATACCGTAGACTATCAACCAATCCCTCAGCATAAGCTATACATGCAAGAGCTGTAAACCAATCACCCTTCCCAAGATAATACTCTGCATCCCTTGTATACAACACAATAGCCTCATAGAGCCTTGGATACTCTTTATCAACACCCTTCTCCCTAAGATCCTCTAGTACAAGCTTTACATTCTCAATATAAGCTCTAACCCTCTCAACAGGATCCATGTTAGACAATGCTACTAAACACCCCACTCTTCTAGATAGGATAGTGTAGGACAGATAGTGTTTTATAGACTAAGACTATACAAGGGAAACACGTAGTCAACAACATATAAAGCATAGATAGGGAGGGATTTCATACCCCATTGGGATTACTTGAAGAACACGGTATCACACTACTATGGTTTGACAGTATGGGTGCTAAGAGTTCCTCAATAGCAATTGAGACAACAGTTGGCACCATAGTTGTTGATCCAGGAGCAGCTGTTATGCAGCCAAGCTACCCACTACCAGCTATTATCAAGAGGGATTATAGGAGAAAGGCTATAGAGAGGATCACATCCTACCTAAGGAGAGCTATAGCAGTATTCATAACCCACTACCACTACGACCACTACTTCCTACCTGGAGACCCAGATGCTGGAGACAATAGCCTCTACTATAACAAGCTACTTGTTCTCAAAAACCCCAATAGGTACATTAACGAGAGCCAGTGGGGTAGAGCTAGAAGGTTCTTAGAAGAACTACTTAAACCACTAGGTAGGAGTTTTAGCGAGTACCTTGTAGAACCCATGGAGAATATCTTCAAAGACCCAGTTGAAGAGCTGGAGAAGGCGTTGTCTAGAGACTATGGAGACTACATGAGTAGGAGGATGGAGCTATTAGAGAAGGGGCGTAGATGGTTCAACAAGCTAACAAAGCTATGGAGTAGTAAGGAGTGGGTACAAGAGGTCAGCTTGGATAACTTAAGGATTGTATGGGGTGATGGTAGGAGGTTTTGTTTTGGAGACACTGTTGTAGAAGTACTAGAGCCCTGGTTCCATGGAGTAGAATATGATCGTACTGGATGGATTACACCACTACTTATAAGGAAGGGTAATACTAGACTATTCTACACAAGTGACGTAATGGGGCCGGTTATAGAGGATTATGCAGAATACATAGCAAGGCTAAAACCAGACATAGTGGTACTTGACGGTCCACCAACCTATCTATACCCATACATGTTCAACCGGATAAACCTATCTAGAGCAGTAGAGAATGCATTAGTAATAATATCCTCTAATCCAAAACTAGTGATCTACGACCATCACTTACTCCGGGAGAAGAAGTGGAGAGAACGTGTTAGAGAAGTATTCATTGAAGCAGAAAAGAATGGTGTAGTCTTAGAGACTGCTATAGAGTATTATGGAGGAAAACCACTTATAGACACAATAGCTCCCTAACTAGACACTTTCTCTAACAACTTCTTCATCACTAAACCTCCATAGACCAGTCTTTGGAGAGAGAATCACCATACCAAGGTTCTCCAATAACAGCGTCAGACAACAATACCTCATCACCATAGAGTATAACTACAGCATTACACCTTAATGGCTTTAGAACACCTATCACCAGCTAGAACAACAAGTCCTACAGCATTGGGTATAATAGCTAAGTACATGTCCACCAGGAGTACTTATAACCTCCAACATTGAATCACTAGGTGGAGGCCAGAGCCCAAGCTCTATAGCTATAGATTGTGGTATATGGACGTCTAGCTCATTAGATGTAAAACCAGTATTTAGTAAAGCACTTGTCTCAACAACTCTACTGCTTCTCAGACTCTTTAGTCTCACTCTTACTCTTACCAGTACTACTCTCTTCCTCCAACCTAACGATCAATCCTAGTCTCTCAACTCTATACATCCTACCAATACGCTTCCTAGGCTTAAGAACATCCTCTCTAGACAAGAACCTTCTCCTCAACAACATATATCTCTCTAGACAACCTATTTAATCCAGCCCTAATGTTTCTCTTAGACAATAGCCGATTATAGATAGAATCTCTTAGAGTATGTCTAGATTCTAAGAAATAGGTTATACCTGGGTATATGGTGGTATAGTGTCTCGCAAGCTATTCATTGGTAGGGAACACGAGGTTTCTTTGTTGGAGAAGGCTTTTAGACCAACTGGTATACCACATAGAACACTATTGTTAATAGCTGGCCCGAGAGGTATTGGTAAGACAGCGACCACACTCCATGTACTAGATAGGCTTAAGAGGGATAATGTATTAACAATCTACCTATGTTTTGACAAGCTATATACTAGTAGCCGTAACGCTATAGCTGATGTTATCAACCAGTTTATGAGACTTGGTGGGGAAGACTACTCTATAGAATCACTTATAGACAAAGGCTATTCACCTACAGGATTGCTACAAGAGCTAGTAGAGACACTTGTAAAGACAATAAGTGGTGTTGGTGTAGAAGCTGTTATTGTTTTTGATGAGCTACAGAATATACTAGACACAAAGAGAACCAGTCTAAGAGGGCTAATGAAGTTTCTTACTACACTCCAAGAACGATATGGTTATCTACAATTCATACTCATAACAAGCAACTATAGCTTCCTATCCCATATAACCATTGAAGCACATATGGGGTATATTGACATATTCTATCTAGGGGAGATGAGTAGAGAAGACACACTAGAACTAGTTACTAAGCTCCTAGGATACAATAGAGCCTCTAAAGTACAAGACCTTGAGATAGCGGTTAATGCTATAGGTGGTAATCCAGGTCTAGCTTATAGACTAGTTAATCATAGCATTAAGTACGGTATCCCACTAGCTAGATCACTAGAGTACTTGGAGAGACAACACTATAATGCTACTCTTAGAAAGATAGAGTTGTTTAGAAAATCCAGAGGAGAACATACATGGAGTCTTGTAGCTGGGTTGCTTAGAGAGCTATGTAGACAACCACTTAGTCTAGAAGATATAGACACGGGTTTAATGGAGAGTGTTAACTGGTTTATTGAGCATGGTATACTACAGCTTAGTTGTAGAGAATACCTAGGTATCTACAAGTGGAATAAACAAACATGTGGAGGATTATGTAGTCTAGACCTAATAGCTCCAAGTAATAGGCTATACCTTTGAGCATTAAGAGAACTCTTATGCTAGACAGCTATAGCCTAGCATCCATAGCGGGTTACTTGTTTATAGCTGTTTCTTACCCAGTATGTATTTCCTTATCGTCTTATCTACTAGTTTGTTTTGTGGAACAATCTGATCATCTCTTATCAACAATATATTCCTATGAAACAAGCTATCAAGCAAGCTCCACTCATTATTAACAAGTTCTAGTGCATCAAAGACTCTTATATAGCCCTTATCCTCTATGATGCTCCATAGCTTCTGTAGGGTCTCCACCTCAGTCTTTGATAGACTAGCTATGTGTGTCCTATAATACTCCCTGATCATGGAGTCTAGTATACTCCTATAAGTCTCTAAGCTGTCAATCCTCCTATAGCCACTAGCTAATAGCTTCTGGATAAACCACACCGACAACCCCGGATTACCACCAAGATCATTTATAGCCTCCTCAATAACTCTACCACTAATGGAGAGACCATCTCTACTACTATGGATATAACCTATGTCTGTATAGCTACTAGTTTATGGTAATTCATAAATACCTAGCTAGGTTATAACTATTATCTAGGACTAAGACTTTGTAGAGGATACAAGGAATTGTCTGTTAGCCAAGATGCTATCATATATCATCGTAGAGGAGATATTGTAGTATACAATTATGAGAAGAAGAATGGAGAGTTAGTCTATAGGGGTTCTGGAGAAGCACGTATAAGTGATAGTGATCTACTAGAGATCCTTAAAGAACATGGAGTGGTATTCCTTAGTGGGCTACAAGGTACTGGTAAGACTTATCTAGCATATTATCTAGCATCATCACTAGCTAAGGAATATTCAGACAAGAATGCTGTAGCATTAATACTTAGGTATAATCCTGGCGTTGAGGGAATTGTTGTTAGAGAAGCAAGGCTTAGAGTAGATGGTTTAGAGTATGATAAGCCAGTAGTAGTTGTTGAGTCAAATCTTACAGGAGAGAACTTGTGGGTACTATATACTACAGTACTCTCAACAATAATGTATAATAAACTACCAAGTGAAGTTAAAGAGAAAATCTCCAGAGCATTAAGTAGGCTTATAAGAAGAGAGGCTAAGACTAAGGATCTTGGAGAACAAGTTGTCTCTAGGATTGAGAGTTTATTTAGAGAGATGATATTCTATAGTGAGAGCAGACGTACTTTAGCTGGTATATTTAGAGATGTAGGTGTAAACCTTGTATCTAGTATACAGTATTCTCCAGTTGTCTTTGGATTATTCTCAATACTAACACTGGCTGAGAGAACAGTAGATAAGAACGTTAAGGATAGTGTTAACCAGTTACCAGCTAATACAGTTTCATAATAGTTGTTGGTGACTTAGCTAATATGGATAGAGAGTTTATAGAAAGTTTTACAAACACTATAGAAGAACTCTACCAGTTAAAGAGTGTCAGTTCTATAGCTGGTATATACATTATACTATGTTATAGAATAGACTATGATAGAATAGACTACATAGACTATATAGCTAGAGAATTAAAGAAGACAACATCCAGTAAAATACCCAATGGGTTATCCAGCAGGACAGGACTACCAGATACTCTACTCACAAAACTAGGCTTTAGAAAACATGGAGCTAGGAGAATCTATAAGTTAATCCCAGTAGTATGGCCCAATAGAGAACTTGTAATAGAAATACTAGAGAAGAAACACGGTATAAAAGGTGAACTTGGAGAACTTATAGCACGTGTATCAGCTAATACACCAGCTATTACAGACATAATAGCAAGCATTGTTAAGCTATGGTTTTATGCATACTAGGTGTTGATGTGGTGTTTGTTGGTGAGGTGTCTAGGGTTTGTTCCAAGGGTTCTATGGTAGGGTTTATTGTGGTTTTGATCCGTTGAGGGTTGTTTCTGGGTTGCTTGTTTTTGGTGGTAGGGTTGTTTATTGTGGTGATTCTAGGGTTGTTGAGAGGTTTTGTAGGGAGTTTGGTTGTATAAAGGAGTATGATTTTAGTGGATATGTACTGCTTCCTGGTTTTATTGATGCTCATCTCCATGTTGATAAGCTTGGTATTCGTTGGTTTAGATCTGTTGACTTGGAGGGTGTCCAGGGTCTTGGTGAGCTAGAGGCTAGGCTCGTGGAGGGTATTGGGAGGCTCGGGTTGGGGAATGATGAATGGGTTTTTGGTTTAGGCTTTGATGATACCGACTTGGATCGTGGATTAGTTGCTAATAGAATAGCTAAGATGCTACCTGATCACCCATTACTTGTTGTTAGAAGGTGTATTCATATGGGTTATTTGAATAGGAGGGCTTTGGAGGTACTTGCTAGAGACTATGGACTAGATGGACTGGGCTATAGGGTTGTTGAGGATGTTTTCTATAGGGTTTATGGTTTGCTGGTTGATAGAGTTGCTTCTAAGCCTGAGCTACTAGAGGCTACCCTTAAGAGGCTTGTCGGAATGGGTGTTACAACTATTGGTTTTATGAATGCTTCACTAGGCTCTCTTAGGAGCTTATTGGAGCTATGGTTTAGTGGTAGGCTATGTGGTCGTGTACGTGTTTATCTAAACCCAGAGTGCCTAGGGTTGCTTAGGAGGCTTGGTGTTAGGGCTGGTTTTGGTGATAGCTGGCTACGGATTATGGGTGTTAAGGTTTTGTGTGATGGTAGTTTTGGTGCATATACAGCCTATTTGAGAGAACCATATAGTGATAGAGTTGGCTGGAGGGGTGTGTTGGTTACAAAGCCTAATAAGTTAGAGGAGATAGCAAGGGGTTGTGTGGAGAGTGGGCTTCAGCTTGCCCTGCATAGTATTGGTGATGGATCACTTGATATGATCATAAGGGTGCTTAGCAGGTTTGATCGAGGGGTTGTTAGGAGGCTTAGGTTTAGGATTGAGCATTTGTCACTAGCGTGGGATGATCAGATAGAGTGGATAAGTAGCTATGGGTTACCAGTTGTTGTACAACCAATGTTCACAGTATCAGACTCCAGTATGATCTATAGTAGACTTGGAGAAGAAAGGGTTAGGTATACCTATAGGTTTAAGACACTAGTGGATAATGGTGTTGTGATCGGGTTGTCTAGTGATGCTCCAGTAGAAAACCCTGATCCCTGGAAGACGATCTACGCTGCAGTAACACGTGGTGAGTATGAGGAGGATAGATGGGCTAGGAGGTATGCTAGAGATACTGCTATTGAGAAGCTATCAATAATTGAAGCACTCCACTACTACACCTACGGTTCAGCATATAGCCTCCACAGTGAGGACGAGGTAGGAAAACTAGAGCCAGGCTACTATGCAGACATAATAGTTGTTGACAGGGATCCACTAGAACTAGAACCAAGTGAGTTAAAGAAACTAACAACAAGACACGTATTCATAGGTGGAAAACAAGTTAAATAAACAAGATAGTTAGACAAGTAGAAGAGATAACTATAGCTATACTCCCTGGGTGTATACTGTTATGGAGAAGGCTCTGGGAGAAACATTAGGGTAAGTAACAGTTTCCTCTTTGTAGGTCTTTTAAGGTCTTTGTAGGTACTTTAGTGTTCTTTTTGCTATAATGTATGTTGGACTTGGGTGTCTATGTATTTGAAACACTTATAAGTTTTACTAAGATAGTAGTTACCTTGGTTACCTCTACTAGGGGCTATATGCCTCTGGTAGAGAGAAACCGTGATGAACCGTCCTACAGAGACCCACGATGACCTAGGACGGGGAACAGTTGTCTAAGCCCTATAGTATACTGTAACTGTTTAATAATTGGATTGCTATTATGATTGTTATATTCGTGTTGGAAACTTGATACACTACCGTGTTGGGATTTCTACAGAAAACATAGCTGTATGAGTGAGTATGGGGTAGGATGGAAGTTGAAGTACAGAGCCGATGATCTTGTTGTAGCTGTTGATGTTAGTATGGATGATGGTAGAGTTATTGCCGTAGTGGGTGCTTGTGAGCATGTTTTAAAGAGTGAGGTCGTTAAGAGAGCTTCCTGGGTTAAGCATTTTCGTAGGATACCATCTATTGAGAAGAGAGCTTATATGAGGAGATTCCCAACTAGATTCTCTAAAGTCCATCGTTATTTAAGCATCGTTAGAGTGTTTAAGAGTGTTAAAGAAGTTAATGAATATATTAATAGTTTATCTCCTAGATTGGTTATAGTTGATGATAAATTGTTTAATAAGATCA
>CAYXOO010000033.1:0-14822 GCA_964466845.1 uncultured Desulfurococcaceae archaeon | reverse complement strand
GGATATAACATAGCATCACTTACTCTAATAGATTTTATACTAACGAATATCTATAACTTATCACTAGTAATTAGTATAGAGCTTCTAAGAAGAATACTAGTTAATAGCATAGTAGACAACCGTGTATTGAGAATATGGATACCAGCAATAATCACTACTATACTTTATGTATCTCTAACAAGAATAACTGATTATACAACCCAATCAGTAGTACAAAATGCTTCAATATTCTTAAATGAAGTATTTCTCACAATACTTGCTATCACCACGAATACTTCTACACAACTACTCTATAGAATACCTAATATAATCTTAACTAAAACACTACCTATACTACCAGCAATTCCACAGGCTATTCTAACTCCATTAACAATACTTATAACATTAATGCAGCTAACTATAGTCTACTATATGTTTCTAAGAAACAACATAGTATACACTGGTACAAATATGTACACATCACCAGTTAGGAGACTACTATCCTTAACACTAAATGCTAGTTTAGCAATACTATCTATAACACTACTACTCCTAACTCTTAACGGATACAGATTCTTCATTGTAACAAGTGGGAGTATGTCTCCACAGATAAATGCAGGAGACATCATAGTTATTGATACTAGGGTTGATAACATTGCCAAAGGAGACATTATATCCTTTATGGTTGGAGACAAGATAGTGACACATAGAGTTGTTGAAATAATAGGTAATGGTGATAATGAGTCAACCTATTATATAACTAAGGGTGATGCAAATAGAGATATTGATCCATGGATTATACGTAGAGATAACATAATTGGTAAAAACATATACTTATTACCACACATAGGTAAACCCATGGTAGCACTAGCTAGGACTACCCGAGACTATACATTATTTGTTTCTATACTTGTCTCAATAATCCTCATTCTACTCGGTGTATACGTTGTTAGAGAGGTGGTTAGAAGTATTGGTTAGAATAAATCCGCGTGTAAGTAAGAAACTACTACTAGTCCTTTTATCCATATTCCTAGCCTTAACAATAGCATCTAGTATACTACTATCAATAGCCTACCATGCAAAACCATTCATAGAACACACTACTACTGTAAAGTACTGTGAACTAAGCGTAGATATCAGCAATACTGCACGTGTTAAACCAGCTCTTATCTACGACTATGTAGAGAATATAAGTTCTAATAAGATATACTTAAACCTACTGAGATACATAGTATTGAATATAGGCTATGAAGCAGTAATATATAATGATACTAAATATGGAGTGTTAAAGCGTGCTAGTACATACTATACAGTAGACTTAGCCATAAACTCAAATACATGGTCTAAATCACTAAAACTAGTAAAGCCTATACGTATAAACTCCCCCAGATTTAATACCATGATACTATTGAACATGAGTGAAATACAAGGTATTGTAGGTACTATTGAAAGAGAGATAGGGATAAAAAGCCAGTCATACACACTAGTAGTTACAATGAATATACAAACATTTGTTGAATACACGTCTAACCATAATGCCTCATACAAGATATCGCCAAAGATAAAGGTAATCATAGATAGAGAAGACAATATAGTCACTATTTCAGAGGACAAATATAGTAAGAGCTATGTTGATAAAAAGAGAGTTGATGTAAAGAACACATTCAATATACTAGGGTTAGACATTACAGCTTCTAGAACAATATTCCTGTATACAACCATAGCCCTAGCTATATCGTTATTCATAATAACATGGATATACACTAAGGAAACTATGTATAGAGACGTAGTTAAACGATATATTTCACTTGACAAGCCATATGTGTTACCAGGGAAAATAATTGATCCTGGAGATAAGTCCTTAGTAGAGATTAATGATTTTAGGAAGTTCCTGTCAATAGCTAAGAGACACAGTAAACCTATTATCTTATCTAATAGGGACAAGTATAGAGAATTGTATGTTATAGTAGAGGATACTATCTATAAGTATAGGCTTGATAAATCATAGTTTAGGAGTAACCAGTTTACTAGCATATACTAGTCTACAACATTTTTTCAGCAAACTTCTCTAGTCTACCATGGTAGACTATAGCTATTATAATATATAATATGATTGTACCAATAATAGCTACTTCTATATTCCATAGTGTATCACTTATACTCTTACCCCATACAATAATGTCTCTTACAACATCAAATGCGCAAGATGGTGGGAAGACGTAGGCGAATGCCTTTAGTGGAGCTGGTAGTAATTGCTTAGGTGGCCACCATATACCTGTTAGGAAGACTAGCACTAAGCCAAGACCAGTAGCTCCACCAACTGCTTTAGAAGACTTGGTCACTGGAGCAAGTAGTAGGCCTAGTCCATAAGCAAATAGTGCAGCAACTAGTATAAACCCTATAGCTATGTAGTGGAGTGGATTCAATAGGTTGAACAGTATTCTAGCACCAATAGCTACTCCAACAAGTACTATGATAACTGATATTATTAGTGATACGATAAGGTTTTCTAGGATATCAAGTACTAGTCTGTACCTAAAAGATACTGGTGACGATAAGACTCTCCTTAAGTACCCGTCTTCTCTACGGAATGCATAGAAGCCTGCACCAGCTGTTAATAGCCCAGTCATTAGAGCAAGTCCTATAGCACCAATAGTAGTCCATCCAATAACTCCTGGTCTATCAGATACCGCTTTAGGTCTAACATAGTCTATTACTGGGTTTACAGGGAATGCTATACCATAGAAGAATAGTTTTACCAGGTCTCTTGGTGTATAACTGATGTTGTATCCACCAGTAGTATTGACTGTTATGTTAGACGGTATTTTTGATGATACAAACTCTGATGTAGCTTCTATCCTCTTAATAGTAGTTGCTATAGACATGTTATAGAGTGGTGTAGTATATCCATAGCCTAGGTATTCCTCTGAAGGTGTAGCTGCTTTTACATAGACTGTTATATTAACTGGTATCCACATGCTATAGAGTTCACTAGCATTCTCTGGTACAAGAACCGCTATGTCATAGCCTTTCTTAACAAGTAATTCTCTAGCATAGTCTCTACAACTACTAGCATTACTACACTTACAACTAACTATATCGATAACATATGTAGCATTAACTCCACTAGACTCTTTAAAGACTCTGTATATAGCATCTGTCAAATTAACAGTCTCATTAACTGTATATGGCGGAGTCCATGTAGACTCTGTAAGCCCATGGTCACAATCAATTATAGCTACTTTAACAACAACAACCCCACCTGTTGGTATAAATACATAGGCTACCATTAGGAGCCATAGTATAGGCCAAGCAAGAGTCCAGAATAACACATCTTTATGTCTAAGATACGTCTTAACACCATAGTAGAGTAGTGAGAGCAGTCTAGACACCCTCCTACACCCCCTGTTTAACCCTCTTCTTCAAGTAAGCGGCCAGTTAGAGCTAGGAATACATCAGAAATAGATGGTTTTCTAATACGTGCTTCATAGACATCTATTCCATTATCAGTAAGGATGCTGAATACAAGTGGCAACTGCTTCTCAGGTTTATCTAAGTATACGTTTACTCTATTACGTATTACTTTAGTATTATACCTATTGCTTAAGACTTTAGCTGTCTTCTCTAGATCACTTGTTTTTAGCTCAACAATTGATTTAGAACCAATTACCTTAAGCTTGATCACATCTGGTGTATCATCTGCTACAATAACTCCTTTATCCATAATAATAACTCTATCACAGTACTCTGCATCTTCAGAAATATGTGTAGACAATAGGACAGCTCTACCTTCTCTAACAAATCCTTGGAGCATCTTTATAAATTCAAGTCTAATACCTGGGTCTAGGCCAGTGGTTGGTTCATCAAGTATTAATACCTTGGGATCATGTATTAACGACATAGCTATTGAAAGCCTCCTCTTAAGCCCACCAGATAGCTTTGAAGCAAGTTTACTCTTATGATCAAGTAGTCCTAGAGCATCCATAAGCTCTTTAGCTCGTTTACGTGCTTCACCTAATGATAAACCATAGATTAGGGCCATAGTAATTAGGTTTTCATAAACAGTCATATCAGATCTAATACCTAGCTCCTGGGGTACAAACCCAATAAACTTTTTAGCACTCCTATCTATCCAAGGGTTTTTACCAAGTATAAGTATCTCACCACTAGTTGGGGGGAGTACACCAGCTATCATGTTAAGAAGTGTTGTCTTACCAGCTCCATTGGGTCCTAGAATAGCTACTAGTTCTGGCTTCTCTATCGTAAAAGATACACCTTTTACGGCTTCAAATCCATTATAGAGCTTCCTCAGATCTCTGACAACAAGTATTGGTGTCCCCAATGCCCTTCACACCTAGTACATCCATTATAGTCCTCCAATATCTAATGTATACCCACTATATTCTAAATGTTATAATAGCTTATAAAGTATGAATTTACTCTGGAGACAAGAGTATTACTTAAATAGATCAAGTTTAATAAATATATAATGATATAGACAAGTACAACTGTGATAGGTATAATAACATGTCATTATATAGAGATAGACTTCTTGGAAATCCATGTATATGTGACACATTATTTAAGGAATTTAAGTGGATAGAAATAGTAAGTGTTAAACCAAAGCATCTACCCAAGAAACCAGGCGTATATGTTATCAGAATTATTGAGAAAGGCTATAACGTCGAAGAAATTATTAGTAAGTGGGTAAAGAAATTAGAGATGACAAATGGGAACCACTTATTAGATATATAAAAACCAAGACTTTATAGACTATACAACATACGAGAGTGTCCAGTAATCTACATAGGGAACACACCTAAAGGTGGAACAATATACTCTAGATACCTAGACCTAGCTGGACGAAAACATACAATCTTCTACCCAATGGTAGCACTGATATTAAGCAACTGGAGGCTAGACTATGGATTTAAAACAGTAGAGACTAACAAACAAGCTAAACAGTTAGAGGAGAAACTAAAGAATGAATACACAGGTTACATGGTGTTAAACCAGCTCTAGTAGCTAGATAATAGAAGGCGCCGGGGGCGGGATTCGAACCCGCGCGCCCCGTTTGGGGCACTGGCTCTCCAGGCCAGCCCCTTAGTCCGCTCGGGCACCCCGGCTCTGTTTCTATAATAGTGTCTGTACTGGGTTTATTTATTGTTTTACTTGTTCCTTATATGCTGTTATTACTATGTATCCTTTTTTCTTTATCCATTCTACTCTATTGTATCTCTTCTTTATCTTCTCTAGGTAGTATTCTCTTCCTTTTGCTAGTACTGTTTGTAGGAAACCGTTTTCTTCTAGGTAGTTGTATGCTTGTAGTAGTATTGTTTCTACTGTTTCTCTACCACTTGCTAGTGGCGGGTTTGTATAGATTGCTTTAAATAACATGTTTTTTACTGGTTCATACATGTCTCCTTTTAGAACAACTACTCTATCAGCTACATTGTTTCTTATAGCGTTTTGTCTAGCAGTCTTGACTGCAAGTGGGTTTATGTCAACCATGTATACTCTTAGTCTTGGATTAAGCTTTGCTATAGTTATACCGATTACTCCATAGCCGCAGCCTATATCAAACACAACACCCTGGTCCGGTATTCTTATGTTCTCTAATAATAATAAAGTACCCTTGTCTACCTGTGTTCCTGAGAAGAGACTAGTATATGATATAAACTCTAGTGTAACGCCATGGATATACAGTGGTATAAGGACTTTCTCTCCATAGCCCCCGCTATAGTAGTGTCTAACCACTCTTTCTCCTCCATACACGTGGGTATACACCAGGCTTCATATAGACTCTGCTAACTTTTACAACAATACCCTTCTTCAACCTAGTTATCTCACTAGCACTATAGCGTGCTACCCCAATAGCTACTAGTTCACCCTTAAGAGTATACAATGCTACCTTCCTACCCCTAGCTACATCATTTGTAAGTCTAGCAATACCTGGTACAGCTAAGTGTGCTCCATGAGCTATAGCGTCTACAGCTGAGTCTCTCAATACTATCTTAGGCATGTGAGAAGTAGCTACTTCTACAGGCATTATTATCTTCCTCAACAACCTCTCATCACCATGTTCTCTCCATAGATAGACTGCTTCACTCAAAACCTGCATACTAACAAGAGTCTCGTCCTCACGGAAGGGGCCAGTACGTGTACGCCTCAACTCCCTCATATGAGCACCAACACCTAGTACAAGCCCTACGTCATGGGCTAGCTTCCTCATATAAGTACCTGGTTCACACTCAACTCTAACAAGAGCGTATCTACCACTATACTCTAGGAGTTCAATAGAGTATACTGTCCTAACACGTATACTCCTCTTAACACTAGATCTAAGTGGTGGCTTCTGGTATATACGGCCAGTAAACTCTTCTAAAACACTCTCTAGCCTCTCTCTAGAAACACTACTATGCAGCTGTATAACCATTACATACTCCTTACGTGTATGGACAACATTACCTATAACCTTAGTAGCATTCTCTAGAGCAACAGGAAGTACACCAGTAACCTTAGGGTCAAGAGTGCCTCCATGACCAGCTTTTCTAAGCCCAAGCATCTTCTTAATCCATGCAACAACCTCGTGGCTTGTAGGACCAGGTGGTTTGTCTATATTGATAACACCGTTTACAATGTGTTCTCTAATCTCTCTCTTAAACGGGTATACACCATAGTCTAGACTAGTATCTTCGTCTCTAAGGACAACCCATTCTTGTTCAACACCAGCGTATTTTATGAGTCTATCTAGAAACTCTATACCTTCTCTACTAGCCAATTCCATAGACACCAGAAATACTTCCTTCCCTAGGAGAATCTAAGGATAAAACCTAGTATATAAAACTAGGTTATACAGGAGCTAGCCTAGGCTTTACAATTTCCTTCATAAAATCTTCTAAGCCAGCTTCTCTAATAGCCTTTAATACCTCTTCATCACTGGCTCCCTTTGGTATATCAATAGTCTTGTCTAGAGGCTCTATATGCTTTATATTAACACGTCTCCTCTTAACACCAGTTAGGCTCTTTGGCCCTGTTATTAACACAAAGTTTTCATCAATAATATCGACTATAACACACTTCCTACCAGCTTCACGACCAGCTATTTTAACACATACTCTACCAACTTCTATAGCAGGCACTTTCTCCACCCCAATCCATTTATACTATCCAGCCTATCTACCTCCTTCTAGACTTTAAAACCTTATCTATGTACCCTCTAATAACCTCAAAAGTCTCTCTAATACCCATAGACTCTGTATTAACAACTATATCGAATATACTTGTATCAGTAGGGTCTAAGCCATAGTATTCAATAAACCTCCTTATCTGGCTATACTCTCTAACAAGTGTCTCTCTCAATGCATCCATATAGCTCCTACCATCCCTTCTAGCTATCCTCTCAACACGGGTAGAGAATGGAGCAGTAATGTATATTTTTACATCAGCATTCTCTGCAACAATCCATGCAGTCAAGTGCCCATCAATAACAACGTTGTCTTTAAGAGACTCCAGATAACTCCTCCTATCGATCTCCAAGTCGATA
The DNA here is from genome assembly GCA_964466845.1 of uncultured Desulfurococcaceae archaeon. Taxonomy (GTDB): domain Archaea; phylum Thermoproteota; class Thermoprotei_A; order Sulfolobales; family Desulfurococcaceae; genus CAYZRH01. Next base: position 7,297 of record CAYXOO010000033.1, on the reverse strand, counting down.
CCTGGGTCACTTAGAGCCATAAGGCTTAGTTTTTCAATAGAAACACCCTTCTCACGTGCAATCTCACGGAAGATAGCACCAGCAGAATAGTATTTAAGCCCATAGTGTTCTGCTATCAACCTAGCTTGTGTAGTCTTACCACTACCCGGTGGACCACTAACAACTATTACAACCAACCATATACACCTAAGAAGAGGATATAGTGTCTAGACACTAGCCATAGACCTAATTGCTTCCTTAAGTCTTAGTGCTAGACACTTGTGGCACAAGTACCCGCCATAGGGTCTCTCAGGCCTCTTTTCTGTCTTAGCTAGTCTCCTAAGCTCTGAAGACCTAAGCCTTGGTACACCATTTAATGGTCTACCACATAGTGCACACCTAGCCCATCCAGGTTTTCTAGACCTATAATGTACTACTGTTCTACCACCAGGTGTTCTACGGTATACACGTCTCTTTGAGTAAGTCCTATGTGTCGGCCTAGGCATTCCTATACACCATCTATCTATTATAGAGGCTGGCGTCTAGAGCTATACCTTTCTACCTAGAAACCATGCTATTAAAGTTTCTGTACAGTCTTTACTATACGTGCAAATAGGTAGCTTGGAAGCATAAAGCCTATGAATGCTATGAATACAGCGTTTGTAGCATAGCCACTGTCTTCATTAAAGCTTATAAGCGGTATAGCAACTGGTATTCTAAGAAACATGTTCTTCTCTGGAACAAGGATGAAGACTAGCGTTATGAGTAGCGTATAGGCTGCTACGAATATAGCTAAGTGTGTGAAGAATAGTAGCATAAGCCTCTTCTTAGCTCTCTCTAGATCAGATTTTATCTTTTTAATCCTCCTCAGACTCCTCTTATCTCTACCAATAGTTTCACCACTGTACCTTAGTACAGCCTCTAGTGGTTTCCTAAAGAAACTAGTCTGTGCTACAACATAGGCTATGTAGACAGCTGTTAGAGAAACAATTATGCCTAGTAGGAGTAGGAGTGTTATATACAACTCTACTCTCCGATAAGCCTCTTTAGGAATGGATAGGCTTCTAGTGTTCTCTCATAAGCTATCATCATATAGTACTGTTGTACAATACCTATGGCCAGCAGTATACCCATACCAGTACCATAGGCACCAAGTAGGTCTGCTGTAACAGCTATTATCGCAGCTATTATGGAGCTTAGTATAGTCAAGGGTGTAATGTATTTAGCTAGCATCCTCTCCAGTATCTTAGGATTGCGTCTAACACCAGGTATCTCCATACCACTCTTAATAAGTTGTTCAGCTTGTGCAGATGGGCTAAGACCAGCTATTTCAACCCACATTAGACCAAATAGTATGGCTAGCCCAAGTACTCCTACAGCATATACGAGTGCTCTAACTGGCTGTGCAATAGTGTATATTAGTCCACGTGGAGGACTTAGATAGTATGCTAGCCCACCAACTAGGTTACGGTTCTCATCATATGCTGCAAGAAAGTCTGCAATGCTAGAGCCTTCTGGGAAGTACATTCTAATAAGGTTTGAGAATACTAGGAGGTCACTATAGAGTATACCAACTAGTAGTATAGGGATGTTTGTTACATAGAGGAACTTTAGTGGCACCTTTGTCTTTATACTCCTAAGCCTAGGCGATGTAACAGGTATTTCTACACGCATACCCTCTAGATAGATCAGTAGGAGTATTATAGCAATAGTGGTTATGAAACCAACAAGATCGGGTAGTCCACGTCTAGCAAGTATAGCGTAGAATGTTAGTGAACCAGATTGTGACAAGTAGAGCATATACGGTATAAACCCTACTGGTACAGATACTATAGAACCACCCAGCCTAGCCTCAGTAGTAACTGGTGAGAACAAGTTCCAGAAGAAACGTTGTGCAACACCAGCTAGGATAAAGAGGCTAACACCAGAGCCTAATCCCCAGCCCTTCTGTATCATCTCGTCAAGCAGTATGACTATGTATGTAGCAAAGAATAGCTGGAGAGCAACACCTATCCTCTGCCATATAGTTGCTTCACATCCAAAGAATGGTGATCCAGTGAAAGCCCAGTACCTACATGCTGCAGCATACATTCCTGCCTCAAAACCAGCTAGTAGTAGAGCAAATGTCTTCTGTGCAGCAGTGAATTTTCTACGGTCCTCTGGGTTTGATAGGTCTATATTTATCATCTTGGCTCCAACGAGTATCTGCATTATAAGACCAGCTGTTACTATAGGGCCTATACCTAGCTCCATTAGCGTACCACGTGTTGAAGCAAATATTATCTGTACTAGTATAAGGTTTGGAGCCCTTTCTGTATATTCTTCCCATGGTATACCAAATAATGGTGTATTAGCCATTATCACGTAGATAACTAGTGCTATAGCTGTCCAGAATAGCCTCTCGTATAAACCAGGTTTCTGCTTAGGCTTCTCAACAGTTGGTACATACCCTGCAATCTTAGCCATTGCATCAAGTACTCCCACTCTAGGCCACCACAATACAGCTGGTAATACTCTATGCTACTAGCATTAGATACACTGGGTGGGTTAATATATTTCTTACTGAAAAACAAATATGTTATAACAATACTATCCCTGCTTAACCAATGACTATCCCAAGACCACCTATGTACTCACTAGCATTTCTAAAATAGCTATTGGTACATACTATTTCTTAGAAGTCTGGTACCTAGGTGCCTTGAACATGTATGGTGTTGGGAGAATCTTTATGTTTAGAATCCCTAGAGGTAATGAACTATTGGATTACATCAATAGGTTTGCACAAGTAAACAACATTAGTATGGCTTGGATCAACGCTATTGGTTCAATAGAAGACGTTGAACTAGCATACTATGATAGAACCATTGGGGAATATCTTGTGAAGAAATACCCAGGAGTATATGAACTAGTAGTTGGTACTGGAAACATAAGTTTAAGAGACAATAAACCATTTACACACATGCACGTAGTAATAGGTGATCAAGAGAATAAAGCCTACGCAGGCCACTTGGTAAAAGCACAAGTCTATGTAGCAGAGATAGTTATAGTAGAGTTTACTGGTGAACCAAAATTAGTCAGAGAACATGTTGGTGGAAAGCTATGGCTATGGCCGATCAGAGAATTAGTAAACACCTCTTCCACTAAGACATCCTAGCCCACTATCTTTTAGAGAAGATAAAAATGTAAGTCTCTCCTATAGCTTTCTAAAACAACATATCCCTCTCTGTAACATAGTGGTTTACCTTAAGACCCTCTATTTCTCAAAATAAGCCTCTAGTGTTGATTCTCTCAACTCTTAGTCCGAAAGTATCTCAATGCAGTCCTCTACGCTATCACTAAGTTGATCTACTAGTTAGACTCATGTATGTCTAACTAAGCGGCTTTGTTAAGAGTATTAATGAATAAGCTTAGTTACCAGGTGATAGCTTAAGCTATTACAGTAGATTGCCTAGAGTATAAAGAATTCATCTTAATAGTTGTTGAGAGATTATTTACTGGCTAGACTCTTTGATTAATACTACTTCTCCACCAGCTTCTTCTATCTTCTTTTTAGCATTCTCTGTAATAGCTACTGTATAGATCTTTAGTGGTAGATCAACTCTTCCTCTACCAAGTACTTTGTTAAACCCTAGACTAGCTACATTAATAACTATCTTATCATCCTCTTTAACAGCAATACCCTTGTTTAGAAGCTCGTGTGCTATCTCGTTTAACTCACCGACATTAATGCCTCTAACCTCGACTGTTATAGGTGGTGGTTGTGTAAAGCCGTGTTTACCAAACCAGTGTGGAGCATACTTTACAGTCCATGTCCATCTATGCTTATGGAATCCTACTAGACCAAAGCCGCCACGACTACCTGATTTACGGTGTTGTCCTATGCGTCCCCATCCCATAGTCCTTGTACGTCCACGTAGTTTACGGCTCTTCTTCCTCCTACGTACAACCATCCCCCTATCACCCTAGAGCATTCTCTTAATCAACTCATTTATAGCTTTACCTCTATACCCCAGCTCTCCACGGTCACCATAGGATCTCTTAGTACTATACTTGAAGCCTCCACGTGGTGGGTGTAGACGGAAGACTGGTTTAACACCCTTTAGTTTATGAAACACTACCTTACCCTCGAGTAGAGCATCTGCAAGACCCTCTATACCACCCTCTATACCAAGTACTTTCTCTACAAACTCGTCGGTCAATGGCTTATTCCCTATAATCCTCCCACGTCTACGTAGTAGTTCTACAAGTGTTTCTCTATCTATCTCTCCCCATGTAATCCAGTCCTTAGCCTTATGGAGCATACCCTTTAGCCCGGGTAGTTCAGAGGGGTAGAGTGTTGCATGGAACTTCTTGTGCAGCCTCAATAGCTTTAGAGTATGCTTTATATCTGGTGGTACATCTACTCTACCACGAATCCTTATGATAGCATATAACGGCATCTCTCCTACACCCCAGCTACTTAGCCCAGTCATATGGTGCTACAAACTTGTATGTATTACGTAGTGCATCTAGTACAGCCATTGCAAAGTTATAGGTTGTCCTTGTCTCTCCAAAAGCTTGTGTCCATACATCCCTTATACCAGCCATAGCAAGTACTTTCTTAGCTACATCACCAGCTACTAACCCTGTACCCTTTGGTGCAGGCTTTAGTATTATCCTTACACTACCAGTCTTCCCACGTACAGTAAATGGTACACTATGTGGTTCACCACATGCACACTCCCAGCTACCACAACCACGTCTAACAGGTATGATGTTCAACTTAGCGTTACGTATAGCTTTCTGTACAGCAACAAGGTATTGTCTAGCCTTACCAGAGCCTACACCAACAAAGCCGTCTCCATTACCAACAACAACTACTACACGGAAACGAGATACACGCCCTGCATCAGTAACTTTCTGTACAAGACTAACATCTAGACGCTCATACTTTAGATCAGGAACAAGGTAATCAACAATCTCTGGTTCAAGCAACGGGAGGTTCTTATCAAATATCTCCTTAAGACTAGTGATCTTACCCTCCTTGACAAGCCTACCAACACGTGTACGTGGAACCCATTCCTCTAGAGCGACACGATCAACTGCACTCATAGCCACTATTCTCCACCCCCACCAACTACATCCTTATAGTCAGACAATATCTTGTTCTTAACCTCCTCAAAATGGGAGGGGAGATCGGCTGGATCGAATCCACGGGCTAGGTATTGAGAGAACTTCTTCTCAAATAAGCTTAGATCTTGCTCCTTAAGGAGAGAAGCCCATTTAGCTATGTGTTCACCACGTATCCTATCCATGGACGGAGCTACTTCTTCTGACATAGGAACCCTTAAGCCAACGTCATTAGCAGCTTTTATAGCAGCAAATACCTTGGATCCAGGTGTTGGCGAGTGCAACCCTATATCTGGTACAGCATACTCTATCCCTTCTCTACGAGCTCTTAGTGCAGCTAGTAGTCCTGTCAGGTAAGCAGCTGGTGTATTCCCTAATCCACCCATCCACTTATACTTCTTATACAACTCTCTACTATGAGCAGCAGCTATTGTTACATCTCCTTGTGGCTCAGCTTTTACAACCTGTACTATTATATGCTTTAGAGTCTTTCTAACAACGAATCTCGGGTGTCCAGAGAGTATCATACGGTATCTCTTGTAGTAGTTTGTCTTACCCTCTCTCCTCCTACGCCTTGGAACCTTGTACCTGGGTCCTCTAGCCACTGTTTACTCACCTAACCTCCTCCAATATACCGTGTTCACGTAGGTAGTGTTTTAGGCTTGAGAGGTTCTTGAATACACCTCCCTTAGCTAACCTGTATAGCCTCCTATAAGTCCTTCTATCAATCATGTTGTGGTCTCTTAGGTACCTTAGGTATCTCCTAATCTTCCTAATACGGTTCATCCAGTCTCTCTTGGGATCGTGTCGTGCAGTCTTGTACCCCTTCCTCTTACCGTGTCCTCTCCTCCTACCCTTCTTCCTCTTCAGATGCCTTGTCTTCCACCTAGCTCTAGAGTTTCCATGTTTAGGCTTAACCTTTATAATACCATCATGTATTAAACGCTTTATCTCTTCACGTGTAATAGCATCCATTACTATATCAATGCTCTCTGGATTAATCCATATCCTAGACTCTCCAACACCAAGGACTTCTGCTGCAAGCCTTTTCTGTAGAGACAAGTCTGTCACAATAGTCACCTCCTGGACGGATTAGCTATCTTAAACCCTCGTTTAACAGCTTCTTCTTCAATCAATACACGTTTCTTAAGCCCAACACCTGCTCCTATATATACGATGTACTTACCTGGATCAAGTTTCTCTAGATCACTTAGTGAATGCACAATTACTGGTTCTAGACCAGATGGGTGTAGCCCACGTACAAGAGCTGGTCCACGATAGCCTGCTTGTACAACTGGTGGGTATCCCTTAAGCTTAAGCCTCATCTTGTTATCCAGCCCCTTAGGCTTTCTCCACTTAGGGTCGTTTGCAAACTTTGGCTTCTTCCACCATAGGTGGCGGTAGAAGTCTGGTTTCTTAGACTTAAGCCTCTTACGTAGCTCTAGTAGTCTCTCAATCTCACTCTTCATCCTCTTCACCCCAGTCATAGATGTATATACCATCACCAAAAACACGTCTATCCTTATCCTTAACCTTAGTAGCAAGCTCTATGTTAGCAGCTGTCTGCCCCACATGCTCCTTATCAATACCTTCAACGATCACATCGTCATCCTCTACTCTAACCTTTACATCATCACCTACAATCCTTGCTATACGATCAGCTTTTTCTCCAAGGAAGTTCTTAATCCTTACAACACGTTCTTTCTCATCAACAACAACTGTTACTGGGAAGTGAGAGAACACTATCTTTAGCTTATACCTATAACCCTTTGTTACTCCACGTATCATGTTCTTTATATGAGCAGCTATTGTCCCAACAAGAGCCTTCTCTCTCCTACGAGCAAAATATGCTTCAACAACTACCTTAGAACCCTCTCTCCTCAACAATATGTTTCTTGCATGGCTAAAGTCTCTCTCTAATACACCCTTTGGACCACTAACTCTCACCTTTAAACCATCAACTTCTACACTAACACCCTCTGGTATCTCAACCTCCTTGTATACATGTACTGCTCTAGCCATTCCACTATCACACCCCCACTAGTACACATAGGCTAGTAGTATACCACCTATCTTCTTCTCAATAGCTTCACGATGGGACATTATACCTTTTGATGTAGATATTATTAGTATCCCTATATCTCTAGATGGTAGGTATTTACGTAGCCAGTGTGGCATACGCTCTAGGTCACGGTACTTGACTGGGAGA
>CAYXOO010000032.1:0-14945 GCA_964466845.1 uncultured Desulfurococcaceae archaeon | reverse complement strand
TCTAATCAATTCGTATTAGCACTAAGACAAGCATACAGTGTCTATAGAGAGCTACTTTGTCCCCTTATCCCTCATGTTAAGAGGCGTTATGAAGATGTAGAAAAGCTTACATGGTATATTTACCATAATGGTGTAAGTACGTTTGTGAATGCTTATAAAGTAGGGTGCATCCCAGAGGAAAGCTTAAAGGATTTCTCGGTTATAATGCTTGAACTTGGAGAAGTATTCCATAGAATATTACATTTACTAGAGCCACAGAATATCGAATATATGGTGACACCTGCTAGAATCTTAAGGGCTTTATTAAGTGAAGAAGAGCTACAGTTGACAGAACTAAGTATGAGGATAATTGAAATGAATACTGAGGAAGATGAAATAGTTTTAGAAAAGGACAAGATCTTGACACTTGATAGGGTGGATAAGATCGAAAAGATCGTTAAAAGCCCAACAATGTATACATCATTAGGCGTACTAAAACTTGTTTTAAAGGAGAACATAAGAGGGTACAAGACAATAGGAGAAAATATCACACCACCTAACTTCTCAAAGTTGATAGGTGTTTTATACTTAGTTAAAAAACCTAAAAGCTGATGAGGTGGTTTAATGGTTTGGTGTAAGATTTATTTTGGTGATTCTCGATATATGGTTGAAGTGCGTGATAACTCGGTTCATTTAGTTGTTACTTCTCCTCCCTACTTTAATGCTCCATTCGACTTTCCTGGTTTATTCAGAGAATATGGAGAGTTTCTCGATTTGTTGAGGAGTGTGGGAAGAGAGATCTACCGTGTTTTAAGACCTGGTAGGGTTGCTTGTTTTGTTACCCAAGATGTTAGGATTAATGGGAGACTCTACCCTATTGTATCTGATCTCATCCATATAATGGTTTATGAAGTTGGGTTTGAGTATCAAGAGAAGATTATTTGGAAGAAACCTGAAGGCTATATCAGGATTAGCCGTAGGAGTGGTGTTTTGATTCAACACCCTTATCCAATGTATTACTATCCCGATAATATCTATGAGGAGATCGTTATCTTTAGGAAGCCTGGTGTTTTCGATAGGTCTAGTATACCAAGTGAGAACCGTGAGAAGAGTAGAATAGATCTAGAGAGGTTTCAGACAGGTAAGTGGTACTTGTCTATTTGGGAGATTAGAAATGTTCTTCCATCAGAAAAGTGGAGTAAATATACAGCAGCATTCCCTGAGGAGCTTGTTGAGAGACTAATTAGGCTATACAGCTATGTTGGTGAAACAGTTCTTGATCCATTCCTAGGTACTGGTACTACATGCTATGTTGCTAGAAGACTCAATAGAAACTGTATAGGATATGAGATAGATTTAGAACTTATGGATGCAATGAGAGAAAGACTAGGTGTTAATAAGAAGACTCTAGCAGACTATATTGGGTTAGGAGAACAAGATAAGGTAGAGATTATTGTTAGAGAAGATGCTAGAAGATTAAGAACAAAACTTAGAGAGAGAATAGAGAAGAAACTAAGGAAAACAGAATAGAAATAGACACTAATCCTCCTTAGGTAGCCTATCTGCATACCCTCTAGTTACGACTAATGCATTATAGAAGTCAACTAGATCTAAGACTATAAATTGTTTCTTCAACTTATGATCACATTTAACAAGTATCCCACGAGCCTTCCCCTCAATCCTTGGTTTAAGTACTCCCTGGATAACCTTCTTTGGACTGGTAGATGCTAGTTTAACCATTATCTGGGGTCTCTTCCCCCTTACTTTAGCTATACCTACTTTTGCAAACGTATTAACTTCTGGACTATACTTTATCCTCAATTTCAGCTTCTCTACTACAGCATTGGGATTTAGACATATCTCTGAAAAAGGCTTAATCCTACAATGCTCTTTTGCCTTTTTGTATAGGTAGAGTAGTGCAAGATCAAAACAGCCTAGACAAAAGCTAAAATCCTTAACTCGGACTCTGACATAATATGTTACTTCTTTACCCCCTTGTTGGACTTCTCTTACTGGTTTAGATACGCTACTTGGCACTAGTAGCCCAAATAGAGATTGCCTAGTCTCAACTAGGTGTTCTTCCAGCACACTTATCAGTTCATTAACATAATCTAAGCTAATATAGAACATTACCCAGTTAGTCCATTTATCAGGGTTAACACCTCTAATAGATATTCTTTCAAGATGATACCTTTTTATATCGAGATCAAAAACTATTGAGCTACCAAGTATACCTAAGTTGAGATAAACTTCTTCTTCTGGTAACATATATGCTTCTCTACTATCCTTAACAGTCTTTTTCCAACCAAGCTCACTAGGAGTTAGACCAAGCCATTCAGGAGGTATTAATCTCTCAATTGTTATAGGCTCTGGTTGTTTTAGCCAACCACGAAAGTTAGAGTATATCAATGGTACAGGTGCTAGAACTTTTCTATCAAGACTCCGAGGTACATAAAAACCGTGGTTAATAAGCTCCTCTTGTATTTCAAGCGAGGCAGGGAAATAAATTTGTAAAGAATCAACCGGGTATCTCTGGATCCATTTAACATTATCAAGGCTAAATGCTAACTCAATCACCCTAAAACACTAGATTATAGCTCTTACAAATAAGTTATAGATTGGCTAGATAAAATATTTTTCTAGACACATGAACCACTATGACCTATTATAAAGAATTATAGAAACCAGCGATAAAAAGGTTTATGGGAATACAGATACTTACTCTTGGAGATGTATGTGAGTGTATAACAAAGACTATAAAAATCATATAGAATCTATTGAAAGAGTAGAAATGGCGTACAACATGATTATTGTAAATTGTAGAGTAGGTGTTAGTAGATATTGTGGTAAATGTTGTTATGATACAGAAATGATCCTGTCTACAACAGATATAGCTATACTGACAAGCATAGGCTGTAGTATAAGGGAATATGCTGTTTTTAGAGACAGCTTTATGAAGCTAAGGAATGTTGATGGACACTGTATATTCCTTGATCCACATAGTAATAAGTGTACTATATACCAGTATAGACCACTGGGTTGTAGGCTATATCCATTAGTCTATGACCCGTATAGAGATACTGTAGTTATTGATAGAGAGTGTCCAAGATGGAGAGAGGTGTATAGGAGAGTTAATCTAGAGTATTACAGGATTATCCTTAGGAGGCTATATAGTGAAGCATTAGAAGCTGTAAGAATATATGGTAGAGTGGTCTCTAAGCCTTGAAGTACAACTCGGTACTAGTTAGACTTGGAGAGTACATGGTTAGGAAGGGTGTTTTTAGAAAAGAGATGATAGGGAGACTAGTAGAGTCTATAGACTACATGCTTAAGAAGAAAGGGTTTAGAGACTACAATATACGGGTTCTAGGAGAGAGAATAGTTGTAGAAGGAGTTGGTGAGCTAGATAGAGTTGCTAAGATAATAGCTTCTATACCAGGTGTTTCTAGTACAAGCCCATCACTTATGCTACATGGAGACATCACTAGTGTATACAACGACATAGTAGAGGCTATTACAAGTGATCTAGTGCAGAGGGAGTCATTTAGGATAGAGACTAGCTGTAGTCTAGAAAATACCAGTTGTAGTAGTATATCAAGGTATATAGGGTATCTAGTGTCTAGAGAAACTGGTTCTAGAATAGATCTTGTAGAACCGGATAAGACATACTACATTGATATCCGGGGAGACTATGTATTAGTGACTAATAAGGTGTATGAAGGAATAGGTGGTTTGCCTTATGGAGTAGAGGGTTGTCTAACAGTACTTGTATCTGGTGGAATAGACTCTATAGTAGCAGCTTGGTATGCATTGAAACGTGGATGTGGTATAATACCTGTATTCATAGACATGACTCCATACTGGAGTAGAGAAGCTATTATGAGAGCATATAAGGCTCTAGAGCTTCTATGGATGGTTACTCCATGGAGAGAGATGAAAGCCTACATAGTACACAACCTACCAGAGATCATAATTGAATCCGGGATACCAGATAGACTAAAATGTATACTATGTAAAACCCTGATGCATACCATAGCCTATAAGATAGCATTAAAGGAGGGCTGTCTAGGAGTAGTAACCGGTGAGTCAATAGGTCAGGTAGCTAGTCAAACACTCCAAAACCTACATACTATAGACTCTATCGTAAGACATGTTGTCTATAGACCAGTTTGTTTCTTAGACAAGATAGAGATCACTAGACTTGCTTATAGGCTAGACTTTAGTATATTAGACAAGAGTGTTGGAGAATGCAGGCTTAAACCTAGTAGACCAATTGTAGAGCCCAGCCCCTTGGATAGAGAGCTATTAGAGAAGGTATACTCTAGGATACTAGAGCACATAGACTCGTTTCTAAAAGAAAATGCAGAAGTTATAGAATACAGCATTAAGGGGTAAGATAGCTACTTAAGCCTCTCTATATAGACAGTAATCTTCTTACCATTACCATCCACTAAGTAGACATAATAGCTAGAATCCTTCCTAATAATCTTCTCAACTCTACCAAGTCCATAGACATACTTTACTAACTGTCTAGACAAGTGATCATCTAGTTTAGCAATCTCTACACCCTCCTCAACACTAATCCATCCATTAATAATACGTACAATATAGTCTCTAAACAAACCAATGATCTCCAATACACCATTAGATACTACCGATTCAGACAAGATTTCTCCCCAAATAACCTATCCATTCATAGAATATAAATATTGTCTAAAAACTATGGTACTAAATAGTTCTATAATTCCAAGTCCCAGTTACCCATGTATTGATAATTCTAGGGAAAAGAAGGTTATATAGGGCTTCTATACAAGACTAGCTATATAGTAGAGGATAGCTATTAGGCTAGTGTGGTTTAGAAAGCATGCATAGAAGCTATAGAGTACTAGTGGTTCTAGTGTTTACAGCTATTATTGCAGTAGCTATACTCCTATATATGTACATCCAGCCGTTCAATAGAATTAATAACACTATTGATAGAGACACAGAAGCAACAACTAGTCAAAAGTATTCTAGGAAAGCACTAATCTATGATTCACTAGCTAGAGAGTATCCTAATAGAAGAGCTATAGAGTATATAATCAAGCTATTAGTGGAAGCAGGCTATAGAGTTGACTATTATTGTGGTGGCAACGCCACACTAGATCCACTATATAATCTTGGTGAGTACGAATTAGTGATCATACGTGCTCATGGTGGTTTCAACTATAACCCACGTATAGGCTGGCCTATTGGTGAGTATATCTATACTGGTATATACTATAGTGAAGCTGTAAAGCTATATGGTAAAGACTACATGGAGAACCTATACCGTGGATACTATGTAACAGTAGGTGTTATACCTAGACCTGGATACACTATTGATCAACTACCAAAATATGTTGTAGTATCACCATTGTTCTTTAAAGACTTTATAGATAGTATGAAGAGAGACTCTATAATCATATATACTGGATGCTGGGGTCTTGATACGGATACTCTAGCTAGGATATTCCTTGAGAAGGGAGCATATGCTTATGTATCGTTCAAAGGTAATGTTACATGGGTTTTCAGTGATCAAGTACTAGAGGCTTTAGTTGAGAAAATAGCTAGTGGAGAAGATATTGTAGAAGCATACGATAGTCTTGACAACAAGTACAAAATCGACCCACTTACTGGTGCATTACTGTCTATAAAATGTAGTGGATAAAGGCTATGGACTGGACGTTATTCGCTATAAAGCCTAGTAGCTATATAAGTAGCCTCTGCTACTCAATATTCCGTCTAGAACCATATAGTAGTTGTAGCTATAACTGTATATACTGTTACGCTAGATGGTATAGATGGTCTAGACCAAGGATTAGACGTGTAGAACTAGTTAGGCTATGGAGGAAGCTATGTAGGAGCCTATATAGGCTAGATTATCCACCACCATTCTATAGGTTATCAACACTATCAGAACCACTACAAGAGAACATTGAGACAAAGTATGTGTTGTCGCTAGAACTACTACGTATAGCCTACAAGTATGAAGTACCAGTAGTTATAAACACAAAGTCAACACTGGTAACAAGGAGTCCATGGATAGACATGGTAACAGCTATGGCTGATAAGGGCTTAGTACTTGTACAGATAAGCATAACAGTAGTTGATGAAACACTATCGTCTAGACTAGAGCCAAGAGCACCTTGTCCATGGAGGAGACTAGAAGCTGTAGAGTTCCTTAGAGAACATAGTGTACCAGTTGTAACACGTATACAGCCTATCATACCAGGTATTGAGGATAAACAGTTGGAGAGTATAGAGAAAGCGTTTAACCATGGATCAATGGGTGTTATATTGGAGAGTATTCGCGAGACAAGAGATGGACTTGTAAGACTAGCTAGAGCTATAAGTTATAGGGGTGACTATCTTAGAGATTATTGTTGGACTCCATATCAGTTTACATTGTTAGAGAATAGAGAGCCTCTCTACAACCCATGCACTGTGTGGAAGAAAGAGTTCTATATGAAAGCATATAGTATAGCTAGAGCATATAATAAGCCAATAACACTCTGTAAAGAAGGACTCTATGGATTATTTGAGAAGAGCTATAGAGGAGATTGTTGTCTAACGCAATTCATTAAATACCCACACATAGCTAGGTATACACTCTATGAACTACTATATGGTGTTGACAAGAGCTATAACATAGTGTTCATCGATCCAGAGATGTATAGGCTATACCCCTACATGATACGTAGACCACTAGTCCTCCACTACAATAAGCTATTAAGGATAACCCGTGATCAAGGTAAACTACAGAAGCTTATACACTAACTTATAAACCACCGAGGGCCACTTAGGCTATTAGTATAGGACTATATTTCTAGCTTTAAGACCTTATAATAATGTTATATACTGTTATAATTAGTAGTATAGCTTATTAACTATAACCTATACAATATAGTAGTGCAGAAAGGTGGGGATAATGGAGACTAGAATCTATACCATACTCTTGGCTCTACTAATGTGTCTCTACATACTACCAATAACAACACCAGCAACCATAGCATCACTAGAAATAGAGCCTACAACACCAGATCTAGTAGTTGTTGTAAACAGTACAGCACCTGCATGTACTGTATCACCAGATAATCTATACTTTAGCAACCTAACAAGTGCACTAACATACCTAAACACTACTGGCTACGATAGAGCGTTAGTCTATATATGCCCTGGAATATACGCTGAAGAAGGCTCTAGTAACCAGTTCTACCTAGACAACATAACAGTTAAAGGTTATAACAGTAAACCAGTCCTGGTATTAAACACTACAACTAACAGTATAGCAATCAATGGATCAAACATTGTGTTTAGAAACCTAGAGTTTAATCTATCAAAAGGAAATATAGTGTTTATCGGTGAAAACATAACTGTTGAAAACATAAGCATAGAAGCATACAATATAGCAGCACTAGTATTTAGTAATGCTAAGAACATATACGTAGGCAATGTAAATATAACTAATACAGCAGACATATCCTCTAAGGGTATATACCTAGAGGATGTAGTAGAAGCTACTATAGAGGATGTAGTGATAAGAGAAATTAGATACGGTATACAAGGTGTTGACTCCGGCAATATAACTATTAGAGATGTAGAAATAGATAATATAACATACTACGGAATATACCTATACGACGATGATGGACTAGATAAACCAGTCTATATAAACATATCAGATGCCACATTGTCTGCCCTCTACCCATTCTATGTACTTGCTTATAGCTACGGGATATACATTGACTATGATGCTACAGAAACTAGTGTATCTATTAAACACGTATATAGTGATGAGTTCACTATATCAGTTGTAGTAACGACTACACAGCCTAGTAATACACTAGTTAATACAATAACGGATGTAGAAAGCAATGTCAGTCTATGTACCCTATATGTTGAGACAGCTATTGATACATACGTAGAGAATATAGACTGTCTTGAGACCCAATATGGAGTAATCGTCTATTCTACAATAGAAGATGCAGAAATCAGTGTTAAAGATGTATATGTAGATGTAAAGATATACTATACAGATTTCTATGAGTCAATAGGACTATATGTTGTATCAATAAAGTCTAGTATTAGAGACATAGACGTTGTTGGAGAGTATACTGAGGACACAGACCAGTATGGTGTATACGTAGTGTCAACTAACTGTGTTATGGATAACATAACTGTTACTAACAAGTTCCATGGACTAGTATATACGCCGACATACATTGGTGGAGACTCTCTTAGCAGCACGCTAGGTATAGTTGTTAAGAGACCTAGTGGTGTAATACCAGGTGTTAATAAAGAGTCTTCAAAACCAGTAATTAGACAAGCTGAGGGATATAGTCTTGTTAGTAGCAATATCTATGTTGATGATTGTTTCCTAGCTCTATACTATGAAGTATACTTTGACATAGAAGGTGGTTGCTCAATAACAGGTATTGAAGCTAGAAACTCCACCTACGGTTTTATGGTGACAACACCGGCCATGGGAATAAGTAGTAGTTCTCCAAGGCTTAGCCAGGAGATAGCTAGTATATACATCGGTGACGGGTTATTCTATAATAATACCTTTGGATTCCTACTAGAGAGTATAGCATGGGTTAGTGTGAAAGACATAAACGCTAGTTATAACAATTATGGAGTGTATGTATATGAGACAAGCAATACTAGTTTTAGAGACGTAGTAGCTGTTGGCAATAGTGTATCAGATATAGTACTAGAGGACTCCTACAACATAACTTTTGAAAACATAGTTGTTACACAGACTAGGAATAAGAATATAGAAGTAAAAACTAGTGGTGATACAGCATTCAATAATGTTGATGAAGAAGAGTTTGCTGACCTACTAAAACAGCTACCGACATACTGGATACCAGTAATGAGGTTTAACATAACAGTGTCCAGTGGATCATGGGTCTACATAGTCTATAAGTATAGCGATAGAGGACTTGCATCAATGGGTATTAGTGAAGACACACTAGCTCTAATGCACTATAACGAGACAATTAGTGAGTGGGAGAAGGTAGCACCAGTTATGTGGAATAAGGATGAGAACTATATAGTCTTCAACCTAACAAGTGGTTCACCATATGCACTAGGTGGTTCACCACCAATTGTTGGTGGAGAAATAATTGTTAGTAACATTAGAGGCTCAGCATCAATAACAATACCACTACTAGCTTCATTGACAGTAATAGCTGTACTCCTAGCTACTATGTTCCTGTCTAGAAATAGGGTCTCTAGTAAATAGAGTTTTTTAACAAGTAAAACACTATTTTCTTAACATAGCTTCTACTTGTGGTATAACCTTCTTTGTCTTCCACTTAACATATCTCAGAAACAGCTTTAAACCAAGTCTTACAAACACCATTTTCCTCTCTTTAATATAGAACTTGTCCATAATGTCTTCAGCCCAGTATAGTGCATGGAATAGACACTTCTTCATAACCTCTACATGCTCTGGCTTAACGGCTTTTCTACGGAACCAATCCTTGTTCTTAAGTAGACCCATTGGCACAAAGAACATTGGCACGATAAGGCTACGGTAAGGCTTTAGTCTATCAAGCATTTCAGCTGTAAAAGCCACGTCTTCAGGCTTCTCCTCTGGTAACCCAAGTATAAGGGTTGCAGCTGGTATAATCCTGTTCTCATGCATTATACGGAATGCATCCTCTACAACATCTGGCCACTCCTCCGGCTTATATGGAGCTGATTTAGCAGGCATTATGATCTTTGCTAGCCTAGGGCTTAGTGTCTCAATACCTACTTCTACGCCTAGAAACCTCTGTCTATCGAGAACGTATTCCTCCATAACTCTTGATACAAGCTTGTATTCTCCTTCAGCATACTTTAGTGCAGCAAGACTGGAGTGTGACCACGCTAGTGGACCATCTGTTGTCTCATACCATAGCTTGTGTAGCTTCATTATAGGTTCTGGCCTAGGCTTTACACCATCTGCTCCATACAGTAGTATGTCTTCACTATGGAATATAGCACCATGTATACCAGCTCTTAGGTTAACAAGTATCTCCTCCCTGATCTTATCTAGTGGGATGAATCTTAGTGGACGTAGTGTTACACTACAGAACTTGCACCCACGTGGACAGCCCCTCATAACCTCTATAAGCCCATTAACACTAGCACCCTTTATAACAGGTATCTCTTCAATACTGGGTGCATCATCGATGCCGACATAGACGTAGTCTGGCAACGGTTCTCCATTAAGAGCCTTCTCAACAAGATCGACAATAACCTTCTCAGCCTCACCATCAACAACTGTATCAACACCCCACTTCCTCCAATAATCAAGCTCGTACAACCACTGCCATGCAGCTGGTCCACCAACAATTATCTTTACACCTTTCTCTCTAGCCTTCTTAACAATAGGGCTCTCCATAAGCCTCCTAAAACTAACTCTATTAACTGGCTCTTTACCGGTTATCATCCACCACTCACTACTAGGTGGACACAATGCAAAGAAGTCGTGGTGCCCGATCATGAGAACCTTCATTGAGTCAAGATGTTTATGTAGGTGGTCTGGATCGATGATAGCTGCTTTATAGCCTGCATCAACTAGTACTGCTTCAACCTTCCTCATACCATATGGTGCTTCAACAGGTCTTCCCTCACTATCAACTTTCATCTTTGGAGCTGCAAGCCACATCCACAGCTTCTCTGGTACGCCTATAGCTGGCCCTGTTGCTAGGAACCCAAGGAATTCCTTACCATGGTGGTTGCTCATCATAGTCCTATCTGTAGTCAATACTATCTCATAACCCATACTCTACACCACCTTGTACCCTATACCCCTATTATCCAATACACCCATGTATTCTAGGAGCCCCTGTTCTATAATATAGGTTGTACTAGATGGGTCTAGCTTGGAGACGAGAGCTTCTAGATCACTTGTTTTTGAGCCAACATAGTATACTCGGAGCGTGTAGACAACGTTGTTCTGTATAACCTCTCTAAAACACTCCATATACTCGGGCCTACTAATTGATGATACAATGTATATGTTGAACCTCTTATAGCCTCTAGCACCAAGCCTATATAACTCGCTAAGTACTTTCTTAGCAACACCACAACTACTATAGACTACAACAACATTATAGAACCTAGACTCCATAGCCTTCACCCAGCTTCTTAAGGAATAAACCAATATTTTTCTCGATAACCTCTAGTCCACGAACATATTCCTTATCACGGATCTCGTTTATAGCATAGACGATACCCTCTCTAAGCTCACTCAAATGCTCATGCAACAACCTTACCAGAGCATCTCTCCTAACACGAAACAATACCCTCCTACGAGGACCAATAATCCTCTCAATAAGAAGCTTTTCTTCAAGCAACCTAAGACTGCTAGACAAATGGCTCTTAGCATAACCAGTCCTTCTACGTAGATCATCTAGAGATAAAGGCCTTGACTCAAGCAGTAAAACAGCTAATACGATAGCAGAAGCTATTGGTAGACCAAGCATCTTTAAAAACTTGACAATATTCACTGCAACAGTAATCACCATCCTATAGACACCCTAGTACGGTTTATTCGGAACAAACTGAACACACTCCATATACTATCTACACATAGTATAGGTTATAAGGATTTAGTCTAAGCTATAATAGACTTCTGAACCATACTTTATACCAACGCACTATAGGTATGCATTGTGCCAGCTAGTGGTGAAGCTGTTGTTAGTAGAACAGCTGTTATACTAGGACAATACAATACCTACACACCTACCAGTAGCAACTGGATCACGGCAACTAGAAGTAATTACTACTCCATAGACAATCTTAGAGAAACGGGTATGCGGTATATTACACCTATACTCCATAACATGGTCTACACCAGCTCTTAGTGTACACATGCCGAGATCCATTGAAGCCTTTTGCGTATACTATACTTTGTGTATACCGGTTCATCGACATTAACACATACGTGCCCTTATAGTATAAAATGAAACCTAAATACTAGTTAAAGCAGTAGCTAATAGTACAGTCTAGTGATACCCATTGATACCATCTATCCACCAGTACATACCATCTAAGGCCAGCTATAGACACACACTGTATATAGCCATAAAGCCGTAACAGACTTTATTACCCAGTCAACAACTATCTCTAATGCTAAGAGGAGATGGCTGGTTAGTAATGCTTATTGATAGATATGGTAGACCATTGACTCACTTAAGGATAAGTGTTACAAGTAGGTGTAACTACGGATGCATATTCTGCCATAGAGAGGGAATCATAAGTAGATACAGTAGTAAGGAGCTAGATAGGGGTGAATGGAGGTTTCTTATAGAGACAGCACATAGCCTTGGTATAAAATACTATAAGATAACTGGTGGAGAACCACTCCTTAGAGAAGACATTGTTGGTATAGTAGAGGATATAGTAGAGCTAGGAGGTATTGCATCAATTGTAACAAATGGTTCACTACTAGAGAAGTATGCTAAAAGACTAGCAGATACTAGTCTTTCACACATAAACGTCAGCCTACACAGCCTTGATAGAGAGTTATATAAGAGGATAACAATGGGTGGTGAACTAGACAGGGTTATCAATGGTATACTAGAAGCTATAGACTATGGTATCAATATCAAGATAGACTATGTCGTGTTATCTATAAACTATAGAGAGTTCAAGAAGATCCTGGATTTTATAGAAAAACATGGGCTAGACATAAACATTATAGAACTTATACCACTTGGACTAACAACTAGTGAGTACAATAAACTACATAAACCATTAGACGAGATAATTAGCTATCTAGAGAGATATTCTATAGACAAGTATATCCGTGAGTTCCAGTCAAGACCAGTATATGTATTACCAAGTGGTGTAAAAGCAACTGTGATAAAAGGTTTTTGTAACCCAGAACTATGTATGAAGTGTACAAGACTACGTGTAACACCAAGTGGTTATCTAAAGACATGTCTGTTTCGTAACGACAACCTGGTTAGCACTATAGAGTGTATAGTATCTAGAGATAGGGATTGTATGGTAAATGCTTTTAAGAGAGCTAATAGTCTTAGAGAACCGTTCTTTAAGAATAGATAGAGAGTCTTAATGGTATTGTCTTAAACCATCTATATAGATTGAATAAGAACAATACAATAACTATTGTATATGGAGCAAGATAGTGTTCACTAACTTGTATCTGGTAACCATATAGTATAGACTCTATACTAGCACCACCCTTCAACACTACATTATCTCTAAAAGATCCGCCTATCCAGTATGAATAGTCTATACTATATACAATATGCTTATCTATAGATACAACTAGTTCATCAACATATAATACACCAGCTCCATAGAAGCCCTTATACAACCCTATAACTATTGATTCTAGACAATAAGCTCTAGTACCCAATAGTGTTAAAGACCCAGCATATCCACCATCAATATATAGCTCTACAGACATATTATCAACATTGTTGGATACTACAATAGTATAGTTGATCCACTTATTAGTTATAGACCTTAACCTATACACTTCCTTACTAACACCAAGGCTACTACCAATCACCATAGCTCTACTACTCTTATTGAACCAGATATAGGTCTCAATGAAACCCTTATTTGTAGATAACGTTGTTCTTAATAGGTATACCGAGTCTGAATAAACCCTTATTTCTTCAACGACAGATATCCTAACACTATTGTTGATACAATAGTTTTCTCCAAAAGAGTATCTGAGCATAGCTATAGACTTGTTATCTGGATCAAACAATACTGTATAGCCCATTGGTATATAGCCGCCAATATTCTCTACAATGAAGCCCTCTAGACTACTACCAGTTATACATGGGTTAGATACGAGACCAGGTTTTACACTATAGAAGAACAATCCTTTAAACCAAGGCTTCTTATATAATTTATCGAATAGTATCTTATAGAATCTCGTTGCATAAGATAAGTCTCCACCAATAGATCCTATGTTTACAACTATTTCTCTCCCATAACTACTATACATACTCTCTAAAACACTAACGACCCTACTAATCCTCTGGTGTATTCTATAGTTTATAGTATCTATTGTAACTTGTATAAGGTCTATAGACTCAATACTATCTTTAATACAATAGATTATTGATGTATTGCCATCTAATATAGTGTCTATTGAGAGACTTATAGATAAGACCCCATCGTATACATTCCTAACAGTCTCTACAATCTTGTTGAACCCACTAGCAATGCAGTATCTACTCCTATCTATTGGTGTATATAGTGTAAGTAAGTCTACACCATTCTCTCTAGAAAACAATGCTATACGGTAAGCTAGTTTAGTGTATTCCTCTATAAATGCTTCATAGTCTAACGTATTGGCTTGAGCTAATGGAGCTACGTAGAGATTTACTCTAAACCCGTTATCCTTGAACAACTCTATAAGCCTAGCTAAGGACTCTAGATAATCTCTACCATATACCCTATAAGCTATCTCCAGCCCCTCTTTATCATACACTATATAGACTGGTATACTAATCCAGTTATAGCCTGTATAAAACAGTCTTATACTATCCCATTCTCCAGTAAGGTTATAGATTGCATCATATAGTTCTTCTCTATTCTCATAGACATAGTTTACACCATATATTTCTCCAAAAACCTTATTAGAACTAGAATCCGCTATACGTGCATAACCAGATAGTGTAGATGTAACCATGAATAGTATTAAGACTGTATTACTTATCATATACCTTGCTAATCTATTGATACAAACACTTTGATCCATACCATGTATCCTCCATTATCACTTAGTCTATATGTCTCTGGTTTAGCTACTTAGTGTATATTCTCCATACATTTTAAAGGTTTGTATAATATGCTATGTAGCACTTTATACCTCAATATTTAGTATTAGAATAGAATACACAATCCAGATCTTCAAACTATTATAAAAGATCTATATTATGGTACTGGATAAAGATATAGTG
>CAYXOO010000031.1:0-16003 GCA_964466845.1 uncultured Desulfurococcaceae archaeon | reverse complement strand
CTCTAAACCAGTATACTTGTTTATACACTTAATAGAAAGTAGTAAGGATTATATAGACTATATAAGCAGTAATCTTAGAGACAACTTCCAAATAGTTAGAGCAACAATCAATACAGATGCTTCTAAAACACATTTTAGTAGATATAGTGATGAATCAATAAAAATGGATATAATTAGGGGAGAAGTAGATAAGATGATATTTGGTGAATCACCATTTACACCTGGTATAATCAGAGTATTTATTGATAAGAACATTGAGGACAGTATAGACAGCTTTATATCTTTAATAAAGAAATACTAGATATTTTACAGATACTCTACTTACAGCTAGAGCTAAGAATATAAACGTTTATCACTAACACACATATAGGCTATGATGAACACCTGCGACGACAGAAGCCTGTTAGAGGCTATGTTGTTGGAAGAGCCGTTCTGAGCTCTCCTCTATGGCTATATCATTAACTGGTTCCATCTAAGTATCGTTGTTGTTGCTAGTGCTAGTACTATTAGTATTACTGGTGTTGTATATGCATGTATCCTGTTGGTTTCTGGTTCTACTATCGATAATTCTCTAGTGTATCCACTAGGCTCTATGTCTACAAGCTGTGCATATACAACTGCTTCTCCTAGATTGTATTTCTTCCCCATAGACTCTATTATTACATGTATTTTTCTAGAGAAAGCTATTAGTAGTCCTCTATGTGCATCTCTATACTCTACTCCATCCCTTATACTGTATCCTCTTACATAGACTATATGGTTTAATAGTGGGAAATAGTTTGTTGAAATAGCTTTACCAGGTGGTTTCTTATCGTAGATGCTGGTATCATTCATGCAAGCCTCTATAATAGAGGTTATAGTTTCTTCAACAAGCTTCTTAAAGCTATGGCTTGGTATGTATGTATATAAGTTGAACTCATACACTCTAATCTTCTCTACACTATATACATACCCTGCTCCAGTATACTTGCTAGATAGTATCACTACAAAGTTTGTTGTAATACTATCTGACTCTACATAGAAGCTGTACTCTAGATAAATGGTTCCCTGAGAGAAACAATTCTGTGGAGTATATATGAGAACAAGGATAGCTATTATAAAAAGTATTGTTAAAAACCTATCCAACTAACCGCCCCTATACCTCTCAATAGCCTTTCTAATCCTTTCAATAGCTTCTTCTCTACCCTTCCAACCAATAACTTTAACCCACTTACCAGGCTCTAGCTCCTTATAGTGTTCAAAGAAGTGTCTTATCTTCTCCTTCACGATCCCCGGTAGATCATCTATGTCTTTAACACCCTTAAACCTAGGATCAATCTTCTCATGTGGAACAGCCACGATCTTGGCATCCATACCCTTCTCATCCTCTGTAACCAGTACACCAACTGGTTTAGCCTTAACAACACACCCTGGAGCCAGTGGTTCATAGCCTACAACTAGTACATCAACAGGGTCTCCATCTTCTTCTAACGTACCTGGTATGAAGCCATAGTTGAATGGATAGTGCATAGCAGTATACAGTATACGATCTACGAATAACAGCCCAGTCTCTTTATCAAGCTCGTACTTTACATAGCTTCCAAGAGGGATCTCTATAACAACATTTACTATCTCAGGAGCCTTATCACCTGGAGACAAGTCCTTATATCCAGCCACGATACTACACCCTAGGCAACCCTCTATTATATGGTGAGGGAAAAAGACTAGTTAATAACGCTACCCCTAGTACTTGATAAGTATTGCTACTGGTATACCCTCTCTATAGATAACAGTAATCTTAGCCTCGATATCAAGGTTAGCTAGAGGCTCTAGGTACTTACGTGCACTCTGTAGTGCTTGTATAGAACGGTTGATACGGTCTATAAGGTCAGTGAGTAGGTTTGCCTCGTTTTCAGCACTAGGGTTGATATACAGCTTTATATCCTTTAGATCAACTACTTTACCAGCAGGAGGGGTTTCTTCACCAGTAAGGCTCTTAAGGAACTCTCTAAGCTTCTTCTCTTGTTCAGCCTTAGCACGTACATCTTCTAGTCTACGTAGATACTCTGCTAGTTGCTGCCTCAACGTATTCAATTGCTCGTCAATAGCCTTTAGTAGTTCACCAAAAGACCCGTACTCACGGACTAGTGAAGACAAGCTATACACCCTCTCTATACTCTAGCTAGAGGGTTCTTACAGTATAACTATATAGGCTATAGGATAAAAATATATAGCCTAACAAAAACTACTCCTTCTTAACCAATTTACTAACAATCCTACCCACATCCCATGGGGTAAGAGCTACAGATACACCAGCATCCTCTAAAGCATTCTTCTTAGAAGCCCAGTCACCCACACCCATAGATATAATAGCACCTGCATGACCCATCCTCTTACCGGGTGGAGCAGTCATACCAGCTATATAGGCTACAACTGGTTTCTCTAAACCATGCTTCTTGATATAAGTAGCTAGTCTCTCTTCAGCGTCACCACCAATCTCACCAATAACAACAATAGCCTTTGTCTCTGGATCATCAAGGAACATCTTATAGACATCTATAAAGTCTAGACCAGTAACTGGGTCACCACCAATACCCACTACAGTAGACTCTCCAAGACCAGCCATGTTGATATAACGTGATATCTCATAAGTCAATGTACCACTACGTGATACAACACCCACACAACCCTCTCTAAACACATGTGAAGGCAGTATACCAACCTTAGACTTACCAGGAGATATAACACCAGGTGTATTAGGTCCTACTATTACCCTAGACCTGGATCTAGCGTAGTTCACAAATAGCAGCTCATCCCATAACGGTATACCCTCTGTAATAACAACTATTGTCTCAATACCAGCATCTATAGCCTCGTATACAGCATCAGCTGCAAACCTTGCTGGTACAAATAATATACTAGTGTTTACCTCAGGATGATTCCTTACAGCATCCCATACAGTATCATAGACTGGTACACCATGTACCTCTTGACCACCCTTACCAGGTGTTACACCAGCTACTACCCTTGTACCATATTCTAGCATTAGCTTTGTATGGAAACTACCTTCTCTACCAGTAATACCTTGTACAAGAACACGTGTTTTCTCATCAACAATTATAGCCATCCTATTCACCCCCTATGAGAGAGTTCTACTACCTTAGAAACAGCTTCCCTTAGATCAGTATAAGCATGTATACCATGCTCCATGAGGATCCTCCTACCCTCCTCCTCATTAGTACCAAGCATACGTACAACAATAGGCTTGTTAGCTCCAGTCTCCTTAAGTGCTTCTACAACACCCCATGCAACCTCATCACACCTTGTTATACCACCAAATATGTTTACAAACACAATCCTTGCCCTGGGATGACCCAGTAGTATCTTCATAGCCTCTTTTACACGTTCTCTAGAAGCACCACCACCTATGTCTAGGAAATTAGCTGGTCTACCACCATAGTGTTTAATAATATCCATTGTAGCCATTGTAAGACCTGCACCATTACACATAACACCTATGTCACCATCAAGCTCTACATAGGAGAAACCATGCTCCTTAGCAATCCTCTCTAGCTCACTCAATTCTCTATAGGCTTTACTCTGTAGCTCTCTCTGTCTATAGAGGGAGTTATCATCAACTATTATCTTAGCATCAAGAGCTACTAGTTCTCCATCACAAGTCTTTACAAGTGGGTTAAACTCTACAAGTTCAGCATCATACTCTCTCATAATCCTCCACATACCCTCTAGGAAAACCCATATCCTACTCCAGTACTCCTTGCCTAGTCCAAGCTTACTACAGATCCATCTAGCCATAAACGGTTTAACACCAGTCCATGGATCAATGTGTATCTTTAGGAGAGCCTCTGGGTGTTCTCTAACAAGTTCTTCTACCTCTACACCACCCATAGTAGATACTAGGAGTACTGGTTTACGACTACTACGATCAACTGTCATGGATAGATAGTATTCCTTATCAATACATGCTTTCTCCTCAACAAGAACACACTCTACTTTAACACCCCTAATACTAGAGCCTATAAGTTCTCTAGCAACCCTCTCAGTCTCCTCTGGTGTATCAGCAAACTTTATACCACCAGCTAGTCCACGTCTACCAACTAGTACTTGGGACTTGATAGCAACTGGTTTACCAATAGCTTTAGCAGCTTCTCTAGCTTCTTCTGGGCTACACGCTAGTCTACCATGTGGTACTGGTATACCGTGTTTAGAAGCAATCTCTTTAGCTTCATACTCAAAAAGCTTCATAGAATCCACCATTAGAGACTAGATGTAGTCTTAGGTATAATAGCCTTGCTCTTCCTCCTACAATAGATCCTATATAGCTTCTCAACCAGACGGTTATTAACGTATTTACCATGGGGTCTTAAACCACCAGTAAAACGCTTTGGTATATGGAGTAGCTCGTGTATAAGAACTCTAGTCTTCTCCCCAAAGCCTAGCATATCATATTTCTCACTAACAACCTCAATAACATACTGTGGCTCTAAGTCAAGCACTACTCTCCATATACGTGGGAGTCCATGGATACGTGCTACAGCATTTGTCTTAGCCCCATAGCTTCTAACAAAGTATAGCTTCTCAACCCTTATATGGCCTAGGTAATCCCTTAACGTCTCTATAATATCTAGTGCATGTTCTCTAACATCATCTGCTCTTACATACCTTATCACAATAGACACCCTTCTCTAGAAACTCCTCTATAGTATAGACTGCATCATCTTCACTATAGCTTGTATCCTCTACAAGTTGATACTCTGCAAAACCATGCTTCTTCTCACCCTTTGACAATCTCCTACAACTATATACAACACCCTTCCTAGTTGGGTGGATTGCAACACTAGCATAAGCTCTAACAATAGCAGCTACTGTAGCCTCATGCAATACAATAACCTGGTCTCTCAATACAATAGCCATCCTCAAGTGGTAGTGTCCACGAGGTATACCAGCTATAATCTTCTCAACACAACTATTAGGATATACTCTAACCACTCTATCCAATCCAAAACCACCACAGCATAGCTGTTTTACTAAATTAAACATAGTTAAACATATAAATAGCAGTATAGCTACAGCTATAAATAGGGTATTCTCAATATGGATGTTGTTGTACTTATTAGTATGCTTACACACGTAATTGAGTACCAGAATGGTAAATGTGACTTCTATTATGAACCACTCTTAATCCGTTATTGGAGAGAACTTGCCTCAAGTATACTCCTTATAATCATGGGTTTTGTATTTCTATACTATTTCTTAAAACCGGTGTCTAAACGTGAATCTTCACCACTGCGTATAGCTTTAATTATTGTATCAATTATGATGATCGTATGGGGTGCCGCATGGTTATACTTGAACCCATTAGTACCTTGTCTACCAGTACCAGTTATCCCATTACTATTTGTAGTAACGGCTTTCTTCATACTTTTATTGATAAAGCTTACAAAGAGTGAAGAGAAGTTATCTAAAGAACTTAGTAGTCTGGCTAGTGAATATGAAGGTGAATACGGGGATCTAGAAGAAGAGGGTATAGAAGAGTTAGAGGAAGAGATTGAGGAAGAATATAAGCGTTATAGAGAAGAACAAGAATAACTAGTTCATCTAGTGGATTATATACGTGGTAATGGCTTTATACCTAGTACTCTTAATCCATTACTTAGTACTCGGTGTGTAGAGTATACTAGTGCTAGTTTAAACATTCTCAACTCTTCATCTCTCTCACTAATCACCTTGTCTACATCATACCACTTATTGAATGTATCAGCTAGTTTCAATAGATACATAGCTAGTATCTCTGGACTAAGATTATCAGCTGCTTGTGCTAGTGTCCATGGATACTTTAGCAACAACCACAGTATACGATACCTAAGTTTATCACTAACACCTTTCCCGTAATCAATATTATCCCAGTCTATACTAGCCCCGATCCTCCGTAGTATACTGTTAGCTCTAGCATAAGTGTATAGTAGGTAGGGTGCACTATTCTCTTTAAGACTAAGTGCTTTCTCAAAACTAAACGTTAGAGGCTTTAATGGGTCAGAGCTAATCATCTGGAAGCGTAGAGAAGCCTTAGCTATGGCCCATGCAATACTCCTCACCTCATCTTCACCGAGATCACTTCTACGCTCCATAGTCTCCTTTAAAGCTCTCTGATAGAGCTCTTCAAGCAACCAGTCAATAGTTACTAGACGATACCTACGACTACTCATCTTCATACCAGGTATACTAACCATTTCATAAAGATATGTAACAAGGTTTTCAGCTTCTCTCCTATAGCCTAGTGTATAGAGTGCTAGTTTGAGTTGTGTCTGTGGAAGCCTTTGTTCAGCACCGATAACGTTTATGACGATATCTGCATTAAAGTCTCTAAACTTATACAGTGTATAGGCTATATCACGTGTAGTATATAGTGTTGTACCATCACTCCTCCTAAGTATCAATGGGGGTATATCCATAGATATTGTTATACCAAGTTTTTCTCTAACACTCTTATCTCTAGCATACATGCTTAAATCAATAGCTTCAGCACCCTTATACAATAC
The DNA here is from genome assembly GCA_964466845.1 of uncultured Desulfurococcaceae archaeon. GTDB lineage: Archaea > Thermoproteota > Thermoprotei_A > Sulfolobales > Desulfurococcaceae > CAYZRH01. The sequence goes on along the minus strand of CAYXOO010000031.1, from coordinate 9,464 downwards.
AAAGAATCTACTCCTTCTAGCCTCCTCCAACACCTTCTCAACATAGCCACTCCACAACAGATCACTCTCATAATCCCATTTATCAAAACCAATCTCTAGCTTAGCTAGTGTCTCACGTATACCCTTTAGAGCTAGATCAACAACTCTCCTTACAAGCCTTTTAGCCCACTCAACACCCTCTTCATAGCACTTCATAATCTCATTAATTCTATCTTCAAGGCTACCTCTATACTCTAGGATAGCACTTGATAGTTTCTCAAACAACTCTCTATCAATCTCCATAAGCCTACCAAGATCAGCTGTTAGTTCATCAAGTCTCTTAAGAGCTTCTCTATACTCATCTAATAGTTCTTCAGAATTGATCTCTCTAACCCTCTCCTCTAACTCCTTAACCCTTTCTCTAACACGTCTAAACTCTAGAAGCATGTTTGTAAGAGCATATATCCTACCAAGCCATTCATCAACCTTGGTGTCATCCGGGGGATCTGGTTCACCTAATAGGCTGTAGCCCAATGCTAGTATGGCTACCTGCCTACCAGCGTCATTAACATAGAATCTAGTCTGTACGATGTGTCCCCTAGCTTTTAGTAGACGAGCAAGTGTGTCTCCAAGGAAAGAGTTTCTAGCGTGTCCTATATGGAGTGGGTGTATAGGGTTAGCACTAGTGTGTTCAACAATAACCCTTAATGGTTTACTAGTAGGGTTGTAGCCATAGTCACTATACTCTCTGATACAGCTATATAGAAGCCTAGCTATATAGACTGGATCATACTTTATATTCACATAACCAGCTAGTTGTCTAGCCCATAGTATATTCTCAGTACCAGCTATATCACTGGCTATACGAGTAGCTAGTTCTACTGGATTCAACCCTAGTTCTCTAGCATACTTATGAACAGGTACGCCTAGATCACCGTAGTCCGGGTTAGGCGGTTCTCTAACTAATCGTTTAACCCCGTCACCTTGGGTCTCAATACCTTGTCTCTTAAGACTCTCTACTAGTCTATCCACAAACAACCCAACAATGTATCCATAGGGGTCTCTAGGAGGTTTCATAGACACTCTACACCATAGCATCTCTAGTCTTCTAAAACCCATTCCGGCGGGTTCTTCAACAGTTCAACCATTGTCTCACTCAACTGTCTATTAAACAGCTCTCTATCAAAACATAGTCTACTCCCTCTACAACTAGTCTTTAGAGTAGCTGCTGCAAGACCATACTCTAGAGCCTTTAGTATATCACTATAGTCTAGGTAGCAACTGTTAAAGAATGCTGCAAAAGCGTCTCCAGCACCAGTTGTATCAACTACTGGTCTAACTGGTTTTGATAAGCCATGGAATACCTTGCCGCTAGGGTGTAGGACGTATGCTCCAGCACTACCCTTCTTTACAACAACTATTTCTGGACCCATATCAACTATTTTCCATGGATCACTAGCTATTGTCTTAGCTTCTACACGGTTTAGGAATACTATGTTAGAATACCTTATAGTCTCTACTACACGTTCTCTCTTCTCAAAAGCACCACTACCAGGGTCATAGCTTACTAGTACACCAAGACTATGTGCTCTACGTGCTATCTCATAGGCTACACTAGGCTCTACACTAGCTATATGGACTATACTTGCTTCCCTAAGCACACTCCTTGGTACATCGTTTGGTGAAAGCAGCGAGTTTACACCACGGTGTTTAACCATAACACGTTCTCCACTACCATACTCTACAATAATAGATACTATACCTGGTGTACCCTCTACACGTTTTACATAGGATACATTGACTCCAAGGTTCTTCAACTCATCAAGTATGTAGTCTATGAATGGATGACTAGATGTTGTTGCTATAAGGTATACGTTGTGTCCATAAAACCTTGTTGCTACAGCATAGTTTGTAGCAGCACCACCAGCTCCAATACGTGCTTCACTAGATACTATAGACTCGTCTCTACCCGGTATATGGTCTACATATAGTGATATGTCTATGTTCAAATTACCTATTGCTACATGGACATGTTTTCCTCTAGGCATACCAGTCTACTACCCACTCCTACTCTCTAACCATTCTCTAAGTAGAGCAACTGATATGTATTTCCTACCCTTCCTCTCCCTAAGACTATCCCATTCACTAAGTATCTTAACAGCTTCATTAGCAACACGTATAGCATCATCAACTCCTGCATCAACAATGAACTCCTCGGTTTCACGATTAGCTATAGCTGCACACACCATACCAGCTCTAAGACCATATATGTTAGCTAGTGTGAATATTGTTGCAGCCTCCATCTCAAAATTCAATACGTTAACACTCTTTAGGAAATCAATAAGACCCCTACTAAACGGTGGTAGATAGCCCTTATACCCCGGTCTCTCCTGTCCTACATAGAAAGAGTCTGTTGAAGCAGACAAGCCTACATGGTATCTAACACCTAGTTCTTCAGCAGCTTCTATCAATGCAAGTGTTACATCAAGACTAGCTACTGCTGGATACTCTGGTATAACGTACTGTCTACTAGTACCCTCTAGCCGGACAGCACCAGTTGATATAATGAGGTCTCCAACTTTTATCCACTTATGGAGAGCACCAGTTGTACCAACACGTATAAATGTATCAGCACCAATACGGGCAAGCTCCTCAATAGCAATAGCTGTTGATGGAGAACCAATACCAGTACTAGTAGCACTAATCAATACACCCTTATACCGGCCAGTATACGTTGTATACTCTCTATGACTAGAGACAAACCATGCTTCATCCCAGAAACTAGCAATCCTCTTAACCCTCTCAGGATCACCTGGTACAAGTACATAACGTGATACATCACCAGGCTTTAAGGCTATATGGTATTGTTTACCACTCTCTGCTTCAGGAACACTAGCACTCTTAAGCTTCTCCATAACAACCACCATTAGAGAGTTATACAGCAACAATTATTTATAGACTACTATAGACTAGGTCTAAACAACAGCTTTTTATAGACAAACACTTATTACAAGATAGTCTCAAATATAATCTAGTATACACTCTAGCTGAATTGATTAAGCTTACTATGGTGCTATACTTATGGTGTATAGAGTGTACTATGTAGTAATCATACCTATGTTACTCCTACTACTAACACTACCTATAACAACACATGGTTATCCTATCCACTTAGAGTCTATAAGAGAAGGATATCTAAGTGAACCACCTGATCCAATATACCAAGTAGAACCACCCAATACTACACAAGCTATAGAGATTATCAATAGAGTTGCTAGACTAGTTGAGAACATATCAAGTATCTATAGGCTTGGAGAACCAAACACTAGTAATCTCACACCTATAAAGGAAATAGTCGATTGTAGAGAATATGTCATCGGCTATAAATACACCTACTACTACATAGTAAACAAGACATGTAACGGGACACATGTAGAAGCTCCAATAGAGATAATTGTTACTATAGATAGTATAGTATTCAATGCTACAAGTATTGAGAAGTATAGCCTATTCATAGGGAATGAACAAGTGGTTGATACTAAAAAAGCTGAAAAGATTATTGATAGAATATTCCATAAGTTTGGATTCTTTAGTAGTCAATTCATAGATGTCGGTATTGAGTCAGTATATAGTGTTGGTGATAGAATATTCTTTAAAATAGGTGCAATGATCAATACGTTGTATTATCATAGCTTTATAAATACTACAGGCTTTATATTCAATAAACACATTGGATTAACATACTTTAAGATACCATACTTTACATCAATAAAGAGGATAGGATACGTTAGTATTGGGTATTTCCTAGAAGAACAAGTACTTGTGGATGCTATAAGGAATAGTGATAGAAACTATAGTAATACAGTCTATAAGCTATTGAAGAATGTATCTAGAAACAGGTATAGTTATGTAGGCTTTCTTGGAGTACACTATTATCTCTTTAAGAAGACTAGAGGGTCTATCCTAGAGCCTTCAATCATATACTATATACATAATGTATCTAATAACAACTATCTAGTTGTTGTAACACTTGTAAATAAGAGCTATAGAATAGAACTCATTGATAAGATAGATTGTCTCAATATATCATCTATATATGTGTCTAAAGTTGATGTCGGCAAGGTAGTCAATTTGTTAGAGAATAAATGGTACCTACTGATAGACTATAGAGTATTCTACATACTAGGAGTCCTTATAGCAATAGCTATAGTGCTGACTATAGTCTATAAGCTTAGATCCACTGGTAGACTATAGCTCTATAAACTCTACCTTCATCTCCTCTAGATCAAGTATTGCTATACTTGGTTCTCCAAAGAGGTACCCATAGGTTTCACCAGGGTTTAGTACTAGTACTCCATCTACAACCCTATGATCCCTCTTATGTGTATGTCCATAGAGTACTGCATCTAACCCCTTATAACTAGATGCTGTTGAATAAGCTATCTCTCTAGTATGCTCTATACCATTATATCCATGCATAAGCAGTAGTTTCTTACCACCCACCTCTATAACACGTGGTCCATCCCATATGCTCCATCCCTTCTCACTAAATAGTCTATAGAGTAATGGTTTATCACCATCATTATTACCATATACAGCATAGACCATTAAACCACTCCATGATAGTTCAGCCATTTTCTTAACGATAAACGGGGATATGATGTCTCCTAAGTGTATAATAGCTTCCACACCATGTTCTCTAAATATATTAAAGGCTTTCTCTACATTAGCCATGTTGTCATGGCTATCACTCATTACACCAACCAAGACCATATAGGTAGCACCTCTACTTCCTAGCATCTAGTCTATGTATAGAATACTGTATGTATTGTGTTTAAAACGTGTGTTATGGGTTGTGTTTACTCAACCTTTATTATAAATCCCTTCTTTTCCTTCTTCTTAATCTTCTTAAGCCTTACCTCTAGTACACCATTCTTATAGCTTGCTTTAGCACTAGACGGGTCTACTTCTACTGGTAGCTCAACCTCCTTGTAGTACTTCCTACCATGGTTACTAGCTCTTATAATAAGCTTCTTCTTATCCTCACTAACACTACAGTTTATCTTCTCCTTATCAACACCAGGTAGTTCAGCAATAACAACAACACCATCTTCTTCTTCAAAAACATCTACTAGAGGCTCTCTCTCTTCACTAATAACTGGTCTCCCCTGAATCCTTCTAACATTACCAAACTCCTCGATCTGCGGTTTACCGTCAGGCCCTATTGTTATACGGAAGCCATATACGTAGGGACCTATTACACGGTATTCTCTATGAACTCTAGCACCTTCACTAGCTTCTTCAAATTCTCTAGAAAACCACTCTACATCCCTCATAAACCTATAGAGTATTTCATCGAGTTCACGGAATAGCTCGTCAAAGGGATCGTATCTCCTACGTCTCCTAGACCACCAGAACCCCATGACTATACACCATCTATCAATATAACCTATAACTCCCTAATATACCTCGTTGTAGCCTGTATCTGGTGGTTTAAGAAATGCATAGGCCTTACAGGGTTATAGTGTATACTACAGCTAGTGTTGATGGACGTATAGGGGTCTATGGTAGGAGGCTAGTCTTAAGCTATAGATGTGATCTCGAGAGGCTACACTACCTCAGATCAGTTGTAGACGCTGTCGTTGTAGGAGCAAACACTGTGTTAAATGACAACCCTATGCTAACACCTAGGCTAGTCAAGTCTCTTAGGAAACCCTATCGTGTCGTAGTTGATCCATATTTAAAGACTCCTGTTAATGCACGTGTCTACGATACAAGTATTGCTCCATCAGTAGTTATTGTGTCGATCAATGCACCTGATCTTAGGAAGAGAGAGTTTATTGATAGAGGAGTCTGTGTTATAGAGGTTGGATGGGTTGGTGATAAACTACTAGATCTACACACAGGCTTTATGGAGCTTTATAGGAGGTTTAATGTTAGAGAAATACTTGTTGAAGGAGGTGGTTATCTTATATCGTCTCTTCTAAGACTAGGTATTGTCGACAGGATCTACATAGCTGTAGCTCCACTAGTGCTTGGTAGAGGCATATGTATTGCTAGAGGGGATGTTCTAGAGAATCCTTTAGAGCTAGAACTAGTTTCTATAAGCTTATGTAAGTGTGGTAGAGAAGTAGTGCTTGAGTATAGAGTTAAAAACTCAGAGGGTAGCTAGATAGTCTAGTAGTAACTAGGATTGTAGGAGCGTGGATACTGTGAAAACATATTTCCACGAGATAACCTTATCTACTAGGAACAGGTTTGAACTAGTCGATATAACTTATGAGGTTGAAGAAGCTGTACGTAAGAGTGGGGTAAGGAATGGCTTATGCCTAGTATTTGCACCACACGCTACAGCAGCTATAGTAGCTAACGAGCATGAAGCAGGTCTTATGGAGGATATACTAACTAGGATTAGAGAGTTCGTACAACCAGAGCGTAGATGGAGACACAACATAATAGATGATAACGCTCACGCTCATATTGGTTCAGCATTGTTTGGTGCAGAACGTGTATTCCCTGTAAGGGATGGGAGACTAGTACGTGGTACATGGCAGAACATATTCCTTGTAGAGATGGATGGTCCTAGGAGTAGGAGGAGAGTAGTTGTAGAAGTTATTGGTGAGTAGCCTTAGTAGTCTAGCACTGCTACACTACCGAAATACTCTAGTTTAACACGTTCTCCTGGCTCTCTACCTACTGGTATAATCCTTAGTCCCAAGGGTTTATCTAGGCTATATGCTATACTATAGACTGCACGTACATACCCATATAGCTTTACCTTGTCAAGTGGTAGTACAACTGTGTCTACACCAGCTACACAAGAGCATGCATAGAGTAGGAAGTCTCTAGCTCTAACCCATCCCTCACGGCCAGCTTTAACCAGCACGTTATCCTCTATATATGGCAGCATTACACGGTTAAACCCTATAGAGTAGGCTACACGTATACTATGCTCTCTCAGAATCTTGTTTAGTAAGTGTATACCGTATAGGAATGTTGGAGACCATATCCTTGTACCACCAATTGCTTCTACAAGTTCTGCAACACTAGCTTCTCTCCACGGACTAACACTATAGTCTATATACACCTTCCTACCAATAGCAGGCTCTAGCCTATAGACAATACCGTCTAAGCCCTCAATATAAGACCTTACACCCTCCAATCCATTCTTTAGATAGATAGGTAGTAGTTTATCAGGATATAGGAATGCTAAACCAATAACATCCGGCTTAATACTAGTTGATAACGGATAGTATGGTGATTGTAAAGGCTTGTTATCCATACTAAGACATATCTTCATACAATACAAGGGGTTAACACGAGATAGTCTAGTAGTGTATTCTACATAAGTCTTTAAACCATCAAGACTCCTCCAAAACAATGGTGTATAGAAGCCTCTCTCAACAATAGAGTATAGACTCCTATAGTCTATAGAGTCAATATATACACCACCAACTGATAAGTAGTACTTATCACTAGGAACAAGATCACTGAGTATATCACCAAGTCTACTATAGACACTAACTGGTGGCTGTGGTAATGTAACTCTCTTACTCCACACCATAAAACCTTCACTATCAAGAATACTAGAGGCCTCATCAATGACACTAAAGGCTTCACTTAATACACTAGCTAACACACTCCTACTCCAATCACTAATGCTCTTAGTAAAATAAGTCAATGCTCTAACAATAGGTTTCTCCATAGCCGTAGCACCTGGTAAATCTAGATTATACACTAGGTTAGCCATGACCATTATACCTTAATCTACTAATACCCTTATACAATAAAATGTCTTCTTCTAGGGATGACATGGTTCTTAAGAGACAAGCTTATAGGCTCTACCTATTATTAATTTATAAAAGCTATTACGTGAGAGAGTTTATTAGGATAGGAGAGAACATGGTGATTATTTGGCTAGCTATATAGCATCTTTTGGACGTGGACTACCCATTGTTATCTATAGACCTGATAAAGTATCTCCTAGTATGGTCTACGAGTACCTCTATAGAGGCTATACTGTCTTCTATAATGAACAACCTAGTTATGAACTAATAGTTAGTTGGAGGAAGACATTACCAGTCATACTTAGTGTAGCTGATTCCTATCCAGTTATAATAGAGTATCCAATTCTTGATGGTCTAGAGCGTATAGACTATATTGTTGTTGGTAAGAAGAAGGCTTTAATAATTGAGGCTAAGTCTTGGAGTGGTGTTTTTAGGAGAACTAGTTACTACATGGTTTGTTCCCTAGATTCTAGAGAAACACGTATAGATCCGTGTTATCAGCTTGAAAACTATGTTGCTAAGTTTAAGTATCTTCATACAGCTGGTTCTACACTAGACTTTATCGGCGTAGTCTATGTGCATGGGTTTGAATACACTAATGGGTGTCCTATACTTAGTCTAAAGGAGCAGTTGTTAAACATTGTATATAGCCTAGGTGATCCAGGGTGTTTTAGTGAAGTAGACTTAATAGTTAATGGGAGACTCCAGATATCTAAGTCACTCATAGAGTTTATACGTGATAATAAGGATGAACTGCTTAGAAGTGCTATAAAGACACTAGTTGGAGGAGGCTATGGTCTTACTGAGAAACAACTAGTAATAGTTGATAAAGTACTTGATTCTCTAGAGAGTGGTGAGGATAGAGCATTTATTGTTAAGGGAGTTAGTGGTTCTGGTAAGACAATAGTAGCTCTTACAATATTCTTTGAAGCATTATCACGTGGCTATAGAGCTATACTAGCTTATAGGAATAACAGGTTATTAAATACGTTAAGAGAGGCCCTAAGTAGAGGGAGGATACGGTATAAGGGTATAAGTGGTCTAATAAAGTTCTTCTCTACTGGTCCACCAAGGTATATGGGTGTTGCAGAAAGGAATTTCCCAGTAAACAAGTATGCACCACTAGATATTGTTATCTATGATGAAGCACAGAGGATGAGGTTAGAGAGTATAGAGTTGAGTATGATACGTAGTCGTGTTAAGGTGTACTTGTATGATGATGAACAATTACTTGTAGGTGATGAAGATGGGTTTGGAGAAAACTTTGTTAATACTGCTAGGAGACTAGGTGTGTCTTATACAACCTATACACTTTCTAAACCAATAAGAATACCTAGTAAGTACCTAGAAGCTGTAAGAAACTTGTTAACCAAGGGAGTTTTTAGACCAGTATTTACTGGTATAGAGTTCCGTGTATATAGTGACATAGTCTCGTTGATCAATGATCTTAGGGAGAAGCATAGGATGGGCTATCGTGTAGCACTTGTAGCTGCTTTTACAGAAACACCTGGTAATAAGAGTGATCGAAGAGCACCAGATAACCTAAGGATAGGCTATCCTTTGTGTAAAAGGTATGATAGGAAGAGAAGGAAGCGTATAGAATACTCTGATCTAGATATATACCGTGGTACTGGTCTAGAGATATACTGGCTTATGCATGAGAAGGAAGAATACCCACAATACTGGATGGGGTTATTG
>CAYXOO010000030.1:0-16539 GCA_964466845.1 uncultured Desulfurococcaceae archaeon | reverse complement strand
GATAGATGATACATGGGTAAACACCAAGGGATTGATAAGGAGATATACTATAGCCTATCTAGAGTATTTGGAAGCCTAGTTGATAGACTATTAGAGAAGCTATATACACCATGTAGTAGACACTATTTACGTGTAAACACCTATCGTATAACAACTGGTGAACTACTAGATAAGCTTAGAGAGAATTATCCAGAATATATTTTCGATAAAGACCCATTTGTAGATGATGCAATATATATTGTTGTTAAGGGACCCTATAGAGTACCTGTTGTTGATAAGAAGATCGTTGTTGATAGACATGCAGCTGAGAGTATAATGCTTGGAGCACCAGTCTATAGGCCGGGTGTTATCAAGTATGATGATTTCAAGGCTGGTGAAGAGGTAAACGTTGTTGCTGAGAATGGGTCTATAGTAGCACTTGCTAGGGCTCTCATAGATTCTAGTAAGCTAAAGTATATGAGGAAAGGTGTTGTTGCTGAGAATATCGTTAGCACTTATAGACTACCAGCTATTAGGGAAATGGATGAGTACAGAATGGGTCTATTCTACCCACAGAGTCTACCAGCTATACTTGTATCACACATAATAGCTCCATCACCTAGAGAGACAATACTTGACTGTTGTTCATCACCTGGTGGTAAGACTAGTCATTTAATACAGTTATCAACGGGGCTTGCTAGAATAGTATCTATTGATAGAAGCTTTAAGAAAATAGCTAGAGTAAGAGAGACACTTGATAGACTAAAACTACCACATACCCCGTTACTAGTACCAGTTGATGCTAGATACCTAGACGTAGACCTTGGTATAACATTTGATAAAGCATTACTTGATCCACCATGTACAGGTCTTGGTGTAAGACCTAAGGTGTATATTGATAAGAAAGAGAGTGATCTAAGGAATTGTTTTGAGTATCAAAAACAATTTGTTAAACCAGTCTCTAGAGTAGTTAGAGAGAATGGATTACTAGTATACTCTACATGCACCTTAACCTATGAAGAAAACGAGGTTATATCATCAATGTTTCTAGAGGAAGGCTTTGAGTCTATAGAGGTAGAATTGCCTTATTGTGATAAAGTGTGTATTGGAGAACTAGTTGCTTATCGTTTCCATCCATTAAACAATGATATGAATGGATACTATATAGCAGTTTTTAGGAAGAAGACTTGACTAGTCTAGAGCCACAGAATGGGCAATTCTCTTCACCAATACTTGATGGTACATAGCCACATACTCTACAGTATACACGGTATCTCCGGGCTTTCTTAATACCCGTTGTCTTTATTGGTTTAAAAGATATACCTAGGTGGTATAGAGTGTTTTGTAGTGAGTAATCATCAGTTAATACAATAACGTTGTAGTCCCTACTTAGTTGTAGAGCAAGCGATGCTACATCAACATCTGTTTCTGATAAACTAGTATGTTCTCCAATCTCTCTAGCTTTCTCAACAACCATCCTCTTATACACTCTACTAGGCTCTACTACTGCTAATCTACCAACAGCTAGTGATAGCTCTAGCCCTTCCCTACTAGTACTATCTCTTACCTCCTCTAGAACACTAGGTGTTGTATATAATCTATAGCTATACTGGTGTAGTGGATAACGTGTTAGTAGTGCAGAAGTATCAAGCACCAATACTGTCTCTTTAGAGGAACAACGTGATCCTCTTACCAAGGACACTCTTCACCAAATCACGTCTCCTACTAATACGTATGATTCTTAAGAAGCTATTACTTAGTCTAAACAATGCTATAGAGTCTGGAGCTAGCGTATCAACACGTTTCCCATCAACATAGGCATTAGTATAGTCATGTACCCTAACAACTACTTGGCTAAACGGGTGGAGGATCAGGGGAGCTGTATTAAGTGTTACTGGGTTTAAGGGAACAAGTATTATGTTGCTTAACAGTGTTTCTACAAGTGGTCCTCTAGCAGATAAGCAGTAAGCTGAAGAACCAGTTGGTGTAGAAACAAGTACTCCATCACTCTCTAGCCTATACACTGTCTTATTAAATGGAGTCTCTATAGAAACATCTATATGGAGTACACGGCCTGAATCCTGGCTTATAAGAGCTACCTCGTTTAATGCATAGTATTCCCTATTGTTTATAACAGCTTTAATCCTCTCTAGTCTATCAATAAAGAATTCTCCTCTAAGAACCTTCTCGATAATAGTATCTGGTTTAATACATGCTATATCCTCGTATAATACAGTCCTTCTCCCACATGGTACTGGTAGTATTAATGGTCTTCTCCTACATAGACTCCATGATATACGTAGTAGTGTTCCATCGCCACCCATTGCTATAATCAAGTCATATGTATCTAGATCGCCTCTACCTACTTCATCAACCCATATAGTGTCTACACGTATACCGTGGCTACGTAGTGTATCCATGTATCTCCTCATAAGCTCTAAGCATTCACGACTAGGCTTATACACTATAACTACTTCTCTAAAACCCATTGTCTTCTCCAATACACTCTCCACCACATACTAGAGCCTTAGCTCTATCAAGTACTCTATCAAAAACACTATATTATCCCTAATCTAGATAACTCTTATGTTGTGGTGGATAAGGTTTATGGTGAAATGCATTGTTGTAGATAAGAGTATTGGTGAGTATGTTAGGAGGATACTGTATAGAAACAATGTCGTTGATAAAAGGTATAGGATAAGTGTTTCTAAAGACAAGCTATGTATCCCAGTGATAGACATAGCTAAAGCTTCTGAGATACTAGGTAGAGAAGGTATAGTGTATAGTGTAGATGAGTGTATACTTGAACCTAGAAAAGCTGTTAAGAGATTTGAAAAGATACCTGCACATGATGTTATTGGTAGAGTGGCTATTGTTAGAGATAATGTACTAGAGTATATGAGTAGAGAGGAAGTTGTAGAAGCTATTAGGAGTGTTTACCCACGTGTACAGTGTATCTATTTAAAGAAGGGTACCGAATCAGATTATAGAGTTAGTAGATTAGAGCTTTTATGGGGAAAAGATGTTGGGGAGACAATACATAGAGAATATGGTATAAGCTTTTACATACTACTACATAGGGTATACTATAACCCAAGATTATCAACAGAACACCACTTAATAGCTAGTGAAGTAGGTAATGGGGAGTTTATAGTGGATGCATTCTCTGGTATAGGTGGCTTCACTCTCCATATAGCTTGTAGTAAGAGAGCTATTGTTCTAGCAAACGATATTAATCCATGGGCTATTGAGTGTCTATTGAAGAGCATAGAATTGAATAGAAAAAGAATAAAGTCGTCTATAATAGTGTCACAGAATGATGCTTGGAGACTAATGGATATAGTTTGTAGAGGATGTGTTGATAGGATAATAGCTAATCTACCACATAAGAGTCTAGAGTTTAGAGAACTATACAGCTACCTCTCACATAGAGACACAATTCTCTACATATATACAATAGCCAGTAGTAGTAGAGAAGCTATAGATAAGACACTAGAGGTTATGAGGGAATGGAGTCTCCTTGGTGTAAGGAAGGTACTTGACTATTCTCCCTATAGGTATGTCTTTAGAGTAAAACTCACTAGGCTCTAAGGCAATGAATACAGCTTTAAACACTATATCACTATTCTTTAATAACCCGATAAACCTTCTATCAAGATCTCTAGCTGCCTTGGATGATTGTATGAATGCTGTTGCTCCATCTACATAGCTACTCTTCCTAATAATAATCCTTGTTTTATCACTGTATGTTAGCCTACTAGATCCATGTCCAACAACTATATCGTAGAGTCTATCACCTATATAGAACAGTACTATAACTATACTTGTATCTCTAGAGACAACTTCTTTGAACTCACTAGAGAAGCCACTAAGTCCTTTATCAGCTGATACACCTATGATACAGTCTCCACGTGGTGTTAGATAGTCTTCTCTAGTAATCTCTAGTGTAGACTTATGTGTAGCTCTAACATTTGGGTGTCCATGTGCAGTAACTACCTCATATACTATAGACGTCATAGCATATCCATATCTATTTAACTAGCTAGACACTAATAATACTTCAATAGAGGTGTTGAAATAGAGTTGGTAGACTATAGTGAACAACGTAGAAGGCTTGTAGAGAGACTCGTACTAGAAGGTGTTATAACTAGTGAGAAAGTAAGGAAAGCAATGCTTAATGTACCTAGAGAAGAATTTGTACCACCTAGTCAGAAGAAATGGGCTTACATGGACCACCCACTACCAATAGGCTATGGACAGACAATTAGTGCACCACACATGGTAGCTATTATGACTGAGAAACTCGATCCAGAACCCGGGCATATAGTCTTAGAGATAGGGACTGGCTCTGGCTATCAAGCAGCTGTTTTAGCAGAAATTGTTGCTAAACAAGACCCTTCTAGAAGAGGTCATGTATACACTATTGAGAGGATCCCAGAGCTTGTAGAGTTTGCTAGAAGCAATCTAGAGAGAACAGGGTATATAGACTATGTAACAGTTATACATGGTGATGGAACACTTGGTTACCCGGATAAAGCACCCTATGATAGAATTATTGTAACAGCTGCTGCACCAGATATCCCAAAGCCCTTGATCGAGCAGTTGAAGCCGGGTGGTATAATGGTTATACCAGTGGGTGATCTTGGGCTGCAGAGACTACTTATTGTTAGAAAAAGTGTTGATGGAGAAATAGTTGTTTATGAAGACACCTATTGCTTATTTGTACCACTTATTGGAGAGTATGGGTGGAAGACTGGGTATTAAAAACTAAACCATTTATCAAGACCTTTCTGTACACCCTTAATGTGTTCTTTATATGCTTTCTCTAGTCTATCAAGAGCATTCCTTACCCTCTCTGGATTGAAATCGTGTTCTCTAACAAGGATCTCTATAACAGCTTCTCGATCAGGTTCTCTCCATTCAAGCCTGTAGTCATCAGTATGTGGTGGGTTTAGGAAATACTCTAGTATCTCCATAGGGTCTACAGGGAAGTCTCTACGTGGTATAGCCTTTAATAGCTTCTCAACACTACCATAGCTCTTAACCATTCTAAGAGCAGTCTTTGGGCCAACACCTTTTACTCCATCAGGGTTATAGTCTGTACCAATAAGTATGGCTAGTGCAACTAGTTGTTCACGGCTAATACCTAGTTTATCCAATAGCTTCTTAAGCTCTATAATCTCTGGCTTTACAACTACGTAGACATTCTTACGAGGTAGTTTCCTACGCCCGGATATTGTTAGGTTTCTCAATAGCCTTGGTGAGCCAAACAATAGTGAGTCGTAGTCCTGGCTAGCAGTAGCCCATACATCGCCCTTAGCAGTCATATAAGCAGCTTGAGCTTCTCCTTCAGCTGGTGCTTGTACCCATGGGATACCCATTGCCTCCAAGAGCCTCTTAGCTTCATTAGCCATATCCTCTGTTAATTTAGAAGACATTTGTGCATACCTCTTAGCAGCCTCTAGATCACCTTTCTTAATGGCTTCTTCATACTTCTTAACAGCTTCTTCTTTAACCTTCTTTCTCCTCTGTATCTCCATATACTTGATCTCAGGTGGTTTGCCATCAAATACATAGACAGGCTTTATACCAGCTTCTACAAAGTTTATTGTCCTATAGAATAAGCCGTTTAAATGGCTCGTTATACGCCCCATACTATCCATTAGTGGAGTACCGTCTGGTTGTCGGATAGCTGTTAAGAACTGGTATAGAGCATTATAAGCATCTATAGCTATTGCTTTTCCACGTAGACTCCTTAGATCATCTATAACTATTCTTACATCATCTGGTATAATCTCCTTTAAATTAACACCCATACCAACCACTCTCTATAAAGAAAACTTGTCTTATAACCTATAATAACCTATACTATCTATACCCAAGAGAGACCCTATACTCTACCAGTGATGAAGTGTCTTGAAAATGTAAGGTGTAGTTCCTTTCTAACCTTACTAACATATATAAAGCCTCTAAGTTCTAGCATCATAATAGCCTTGTATAGCTCAGGCATTGAGACATCAAATCCATATTCATTCCTAATAATCTCTAGTAATTCAGAATCAGTAATCCTCCCGCCATGACGTGCTATTTCATCAATAACTATTCTAAATAAAGGTCTGTTCCTCCATAAATCTCTCTTACTAACCATTATTAACACCATAGCTATAGCTTCTCTCTTACTCTATGTATATACTTGTGGCTTTAAATGTATCTTTGTAAGCCTCTGTCTAGCGTGTTCAAACCATTCCCTATACAGTCTCTCTATATCTGGTGTTATAGATGGTCTAACGTATTCTAGTGCTTTAATGAAGTGCTTCATATGCACCTTATCTATACTAAAGTCTTCACGTAGAGCCTGCAAGGCTGCTTCACGTACAAGAGCCTCTAGATCAGCACCACTATAGCCTTCTGTACGTACAGCTATCTCAAACAAGTCTACATCATCAGCTAACGGCATGTTCCTTGTATGTATCTTAAGTATCTCTAGCCTAGCTTGTGTATCTGGTGGTGGTACATAGACCAGTTTATCGAATCTACCTGGCCTCAGCAGTGCTGGGTCTATTATGTCTGGCCTATTAGTAGCAGCTATAACCACGACGTTCTCTAGTGAAGCAATACCATCCATCTCAGTTAGCAACTGGCTTACAATACGTTCTGTAACACGTGTATCTGTCCCATAGCCTCTAGCTGGTGCTATAGCGTCTATCTCGTCAAAGAATATAATAGCTGGAGAATACTGTCTAGCCTTACGGAATATCTCACGGATCATCCTCTCGCTTTCACCAACCCATTTACTAAGTACTTCTGGTCCACGTACAGCTATGAAGTTAGCTTTACTCTCTGTAGCAACTGCCTTAGCAAGTAATGTCTTTCCACAACCCGGTGGCCCATACAATAGTATACCCTTTGGAGGCCTTATACCAAGTCTCTTAAACGCATCTGGGTACTTAAGCGGCCACTCAACAGCCATTCTAAGTTGTTGTTTAGCCTCATGCAACCCACCTATATCACTCCAGTAGACCTCTGGTACTTCAACATATATCTCTCTAAGCCCACTAGGCACTATCTCCTTGAAAGCAGCTAGGAAATCCTCCATACGAACCTCCATTCTCTCTAGTACCTCAGCTGGTATAGACTCGCTCTCCAGATCAATCTCTGGTAGATAACGG
This sequence comes from uncultured Desulfurococcaceae archaeon, assembly GCA_964466845.1. Taxonomy (GTDB): domain Archaea; phylum Thermoproteota; class Thermoprotei_A; order Sulfolobales; family Desulfurococcaceae; genus CAYZRH01. The sequence continues at coordinate 9,391 of CAYXOO010000030.1, read as the reverse complement.
CGTAGTGCATGGAGTGCTGCTTCCTTGACAAGTGCTGCTAGATCAGCTCCTGTATAGCCATGTGTTATCTCAGCAAGTTTCTCTAGATCAACATCTTCTGCTAATGGTACACCACGTGTATGTATCTGTAGAATCTCTAGTCTACCCTGTTTATCGGGTAATGGGATCTCTATCTCACGATCAAACCTACCTGGCCTACGTAGTGCTGGATCGAGAGCATTTGGTCTATTAGTAGCTGCTATAACAACTACTTCTCCACGACTCTCCAAACCATCCATTAGAGCTAGTAACTGGGCTACAACACGTCTCTCAACTTCACCAACAACCTCGTCTCTCTTAGGAGCTATAGCGTCTATCTCATCAATAAATATTATTGCTGGTGAGTTCTTCTTTGCCTGCTCAAATATCTCTCTAAGCCTCTGCTCACTTTCTCCATAGTATTTACTCATGATCTCTGGTCCATTGATTGCTATAAAGTATGCATCAGCCTCGTTAGCAACTGCTTTTGCTAGTAGTGTCTTTCCACATCCTGGTGGTCCGTATAACAGTATACCCTTTGGAGGCTCAATACCTAGTCTCTTAAACAACTCTGGATGTCTAAGCGGTAGTTCAACAAGTTCTCTAACACGTTGTATAATATGCTTCATACCACCTATATCCTCATATGTTACACGTGGTAGTCTATACTGATCCTCTGGTTTCTCAAGGAGTACCAGGTTTGTTGTAGGCTTTATAACAACTGGTCCTTTAGGCTTTGTATAGACTATTGTGAATGGTAGTGATTGCCCAAGCATGTGTATTATAACTAGGTCTCCCTCTAGAACAGCTCTCTCCTGTAGCTTAGACTTAACAAACTTTATAAACCCTTGATCAACTGTAGCATAGAATCTCGTAGGGGCTATCTTAACAACTTGTGCAGGCTTAGCATCAACTTTTACAACAGTTACCCGATCACCAATCTTTACACCAGCATTCTGTCTAGATATATTATCTAGCCTTATAATACCTAGTCCTCGATCCTCTGGAAACCCCTGCACAATCTTTACAACAGTCTTCCTCTTACCCTCAACCTCTACTATATCACCATTCCCAAAGCCATACCTATACATAATATCCGGATCTATACGTGCAATACCCTTACCTGCATCACGGTGATAAGCCTCTATAACACGTAGTACAACCCGTTTACTCCTACCAACTGACCCAGTATATATCTTAGGCAAGCCTCTACAACACCCGTAATAACCATACCTAGAAACCTAGTTTACCTAAAACCCCTAAAATATCTTAGACTATATAAGGAGGTATCTATAAAAACAATTATAGATAGTCTACTCTGTCATTCTATGTACAATCTCTACTTCAGCTTGGCTAACCCCTTCAACACTATTTACTAGATTCTCTAAAGGCTCAGTACCGCCTTCTACCTCCTCAGGCATTATAATGTATAGCCTTAGTGCTTTCAACCCAAAAGCTATAGGCTCTATATCATGTCTAGCAATACTATAGCCTTCTGGTAGTCTAGACTCTATCCTAGACTTAAGCTCCTCTAGATCAATGTTTACATCATCTGGTAGAACCTTCATAACAACAAGTACACGAGCCATATCCTCCACCTCTATGGACCAGTGAATCCACAGTTAGGGCACTTATAAGGTACACTTAGTTGTCTACACTTCCTACATCTAATAATTATTACTGTACCACAGTTTGGACATGGGAATGAAACACCATGTTCCTTAGGAGGTATCATTCTATGGCAACTACTACATACTGGTGGTGAAGCAGCTTCTAGTATAGCTGTCCCTGTTACACCACTACTCATATCTCTATCAACCCCATACAAGGCCTCGATATGGAGTTTAAAACTCTATCTCCCCTATAAAACTATCGGAGTATAGACTAGGTGTTGATAGAGTGGTTGAGTATAAACAAGTAATAGTTGTTAGAACAGATCTTGGTATGGGTAAGGGTAAGCTAGCAGTACAGGTAGCACATGCATCACTAATAGCTGCTTTCAAAGTCTATAGAGAGAATAGAGAGTGGTTTACAAAATGGTGGGTGAGTGGACAGAAGAAGATTGTGCTGAAGGTTTCTAGTGAGAAAGAACTACTAGAGATAGCTGATAAGGCTATGAGAGAGGGTTTACCAGTAGCAATAGTACGTGATGCTGGTTTAACCCAGTTACCACCAGGTACATTAACAGCAATAGCTATAGGACCTGCTCCATCAGATTCTATAGACAAGATTACTGGTGGGTTGAAGCTATTGTGATACAGTACTGCCACCCACTAGACCATGTATGTGGTATCAAGTACTGTGTATCAGAAGACTATGTACCAGTAGAGTATACTCCATCACCAGATACTTTCTATGTAGAAGAAATAATTGATCTAGAGAAACTAGGCTATAGTAGAGTAGATGGAGACTACATACTATACCGTGTACTTAAAAGAGACACTGATACATCATCTGTACTTAGAATACTTGCTAGTGAATACAATATACCAGTACAAAACATATACTATGTAGGACTAAAAGATAGAGCATCAACATCAATACAGTACATGTGTATAAGAAAGTCTATTGCTAGGAAAATACATGATAGAATAGAAGCTGGAGACAAGATTGTTATAGAGAAGATAGGATATACAAGAAAGAAGCTGTCTAGGAGACACCATTTATACAACAAGTTTACAGTCATAATAGATGGTACAAGGTATAGAGACAAGATATTATCTACCATGGACAAGATAGCTAGACACGGGTTACCAGCATACTATGGATACCAGAGGTTTGGTACAAAGAGGTATAATACACACTTAATTGGAGAACAAATTGTGATGAAAAGGTATGTAGAAGCATACTATGAGCTACTATACTCAATATACCCTAGAGAACCCATTGACTGTATAAGGGCTAGAATAGAGAAGAAGTTCAACAGACTATACTATGAGTGTAGGCTCTATAAGTCTAGAAAACAGTCTATAGGCCTAGATAAATTGTTTAGGAAAACGTGCAGGGATATATATAGGCTATACATACAAGCACTACAGTCATACATATTCAATAACACACTAAACATGTTCCTAAGAGATAATGGATTGGTTAAAACAAGTATATGTGTAGCTGGTCCAAACTGTATCGACAAATACGTTATTAAGTACTTTGAATACTCACCAATAACTCTTGATCAATACATTGTCTTCCTAAGAGAGACTGGATTAAAAGGCTATTATAGGAATACATTGTTTAAACCATTGAAGCCTTGTGTAAGGGTAGAGAATGGGTGTACTAAGCTATGTTTCTATCTAGAGAAGGGCTTTTATGCATCAATTGTATTAAGAGAGCTTTTTAAGCAATACTATATTGTCTAGGATTTATTCATATCTTATTCTAGCTTCTCTACCCATTATCTTAGATATTATTTCTTCATAAGAACTCTTTCTACTACCAATAATCCTCTGGTCCTTCCTTAGTACACGAATAACCGTTTGTTCACTACCATCTGGTAGCCATAGAGTATTTACTCCAAGGAGTGTAGCTGGATATATTATTTGTTCAATAAGTCTCCTCTGATCACCTGTTTTCTCTACAATCTTTACTCTATAGCCTAGCCTATTAGAGAGTTCACGACTAGCTCTATCAAGTGCTTTAAAATCATTTACTCCTTCAACCACAACTACAACTAGATCTCCGCTCCTATAAGCCTTCTTATAGACTCCTTTTCTTAGGCTCCTAAAACCCTTCTCCTCTAGATCAATTAATTCCCTAATAATATCCTTCTCAAACTCATCTACAATGCCTTGATCAACTAGTCTCTGGCATCGTGGACACAAAATACCGCTTTTAACACATATCCTGTCTAGAGGGTATTTCAATACCCCTACACCACCCTTTTCCTCTGAATACACTCTAAAAGCTATCTCTATACCAGACTAATATACTGTATCCTAGCTCTAGAACATAGAATGTAGGTTAAAGTTTAAAAAACTATGTAGAGTAGAAGATGACTCTACTGTTTAGTAAACTCTTCAAGTGCACGTTCAACTAGTTGCATATAGGCTAGTTGTGGACCACCACCCATTAGTACTGCAACCCATGCAGCCTCTCTAATCTCTTCTGGTTTAGCACCTGCATCTAGTGCTGCTTTTACATGGAATGCTATACACCATTGACACTGTACAACAACTGATATAGCTACAGCTATTAACTCCTTAGTCTTAGTATCAAGTACACCAGGCTTCTCAATAGCATGTAGTAGTTCTAGAAACTTCTCGATCTGCTCGGGACTAGTTTTCTTCCAGAACCTTATATAGTTGTGGAAGTCTTGTATAAGCTGTTTCATAGACACTCTCCATCCACCCCTGTGATCAATTGATCTATGGATGGGGTTAAAACCTTGTCTATAAACCACTTATTAATAGCTCTCCTATAAGCTTCAACAACAGCTCTAACCAAGTCTTCCTTAGAGAACCCTATTGGAGTAAACTCTAGCTCCTTAATAAAACCTATTAGCTCATCAATAAGACAGCCCCTAGCCTTCTCCTCAATAGCCTCTATAGCCTCCTCTGGATAAACAAAGAAATCACCACTAACAATAAGCTCAACAATCCTACCATCATTACCAACAACTATATCAATACATAGTGTCTTACCACTAGTAATCCTCTTAACAACCCTAGCAGTATTATACATGGAGTCTAAGCACCTTTAATGGATCCTAAATAGCCTTATATGTTTCACCAGTTCTGGATTATTAACATTTCTAATGAGCCTCTCATCAGCTGTATGTAGTACTGTATCTAGGATTTGAGCTAAAGCCACATATGCTACATCATATATTGTAACACCTTTTCTCATAGCCATTTCAATTGTTTTTAGACAATATGTACCCTTTATACTATACTCTGTAAACTCGTATCCATCAAGGACTAGGGCTATTTCTTTAATTTCATCTTCACCAAAAGCACCGCCATACTTTAATGCATTAAGTACTTCATATTTAAGTATTGAAGGAACAGTTATGTCTACAAGGCCATCAGTATATGCTTTCCTCAATAAATCTGCTTCAAAGCTATATTCTTCCTCAATAAACCACTTAACAATGACTGGTGCATCAGCAACTATAGTACCAGTTATCTCCTCTTTTCTCTCCATTTCCTAATCTCCTCAACACTACTCCATCCTTCAACATGACGACGCAGCTCCTCAGTCTTAAGACTAGCCCAACGCATTCTATCATAATTCTTACCCCTAAGCCTAGCTTCTTCACGTCTAATAGTTTCAACAATAACTCTACGGATAACCTCACTCCAATTTATGTGTTTAAGTCTATCCATCCTCTCTTTAAGCTTCTTATCAATTCTAAAACTAACTACAACACTCACCCCATATACCACCTATCATAACGTATTACTATCATGTAGTATATGTACTACGCTTGCTAAATAAAAACACTCACCCAACAAAAGCTAAAGCATTGTACTATATCCTCATAATCTCTTGCTTATTCACCATATTTATCAATAATAGAGACTATTGACTAGTTTGTAAACTCATCACCTTGCCAGGTAAATCCCTTACTACTAAGTGATCTCTAGTATTCCTCTACTATATTTAGCATCTTCTAAAGACTCTATGTCTAGTCTTCATCACCACTCCTAGTAATGTATTAACACCATACATGATAACTAGAAACATACATGTATTATCAATTCTCCAACCCTTCTAGAATAACATCTAGAACCATTCCCTAATAAACAAATTATACTGTAACACTGTACAGTTTAGACTATATTATAAAGCCTTAGTACTTGTCTTCATTATATCTTTACTACTCTTGTTCTATATGTGAGGACTTGTGTTTGGGTGTGACACCTATATACTATATACACTTCTGCTTTATTGTTTGGTTTAAAGAATTTAGTTAAGCTAGAGTTTTTGTGGAAGAAACCTATTCTTAGACTAATATACATTTGTGCATTAGATAGGTTTCTACTTAATAGCACTCTATAGTCCATTACGTGTACATAGGTTTTGTTTATATATAGTGAAAGGTTTGTAAAATATACTGGGGTTACACCATAGTTTGCTATTGTTAGATTAAGAAATGCTATTATATGTGTACCATTATAGTCTTTGAAGGATACTGTTGCATTATAGAGGTATACGATACAAGAGTAAGTCCTTATACTGTGTGTTGGGAACCCTGGAGATGTGTGGCTAGGAGGAGTTGTTATACCTTGTCCACCGATATGGTATAGATAGTATAGATAGTACATTATGCTATACCCTATAACTATTACAAGTACAATCGTAATCAAAGTTATGATAATGATCCTCTGCATCTCAGACAATAAATCATGCACCCTACAGTATATCATAGAGCTATAGTAGTTAATATATTCATACATAGCTAATACATAGACTTATATCCTATTACTTAACAGGTGTTTAAGCTCAATACATCTTCTAAGCTCTAAATTCTTAGTCCTTGTTTAATGATTATCTCCTGTACATCCATTCTCTAGACTTATATTTATTGTATAGCTTATTTGCTAGTTCTAGTTCTTCTTTAGATAATTTATCTCTATAGAATTCTATATGGAGTGCATTTGTGAACCCGTTTATCAATGCTTCTAGTACTCTTCTATAGTCTAGCTTATAGCCTAGTTCTAGTGATAATGTTGTCACTCTTTCTCTAATGCTTGTTACACCATGTGATCTAAGCTTCTCTCTTGGAGCTTTTAATGAGTTAGCTAGTTTGTCTAGGTCTGTATCGTACATTAGTGTACCGTGTTGTAGTAGATAGCCTCTTCTACGTGTCTGTGCACTCCCAGATACTTTCTTACCATTAACTAGTATGTCGTTAACTGGTTTATACATAGCCTCTAGACCAAGTTCTCTAATTGCATACACTACCCCGTTACATATCACTCTATAGCTCTCCATTACATCAACAGCTATGTCATAGACAGGAGCTACTACTGAGTATACTATCTCCCCACTAGAGTCATGATAGACAGAACCACCACCAGTAATCCTCCTAGTAAACCCTATGTTGTTCCTAAGTAGGTAGTCTAGATTAACAGCATCACGTACTCTCTGGAAATAACCAATAGTTACAGCACTAGGCTCTATAACGTATAGTCTAAGGGTATTCGGTATACAATTAGCTATCCTAAGCTCTAGCAATGCTTCATCAACAGCCATACACCAGTATACATCACCACGTGTAATAACTAGTCTCCACTCCACTATAGCAACCCGTATAAACTATAGCTATAATCTAGGAATATAACAGCAACTCTATAGCAGGAAAACAATAGCTGGTTAGAGCATTGGATAGAATACTTATACGGGTATCACAGGGAACAATAGCTCTACTTAAAGGCTATGAACTCCGGATACCACCATATACAGCTTACTTGCTACAGTATTCAGAGAATGGATGCAGTGGGTTATGTAGGTATTGTAGACAGAGTAGGAGGTATATAGGCCAACATGATTACCTATCTAGAGTATACTGGCCAGTTATAGACTTAGATAGAATAGCTAGGCTATGGAGAAGTGGATTGTTTAAGAGAGTCTGTCTATTAACAATTCTTAAAAGAGGCTTTATAAGAGAAGCTATTGAGGTAATAAAGTATTTGAGACACCATGGAGTAAGAGAACCATTTAGTGTATGTACTACACCAATAAGTAGGAGTGATCTAGTGGAGCTTAAGAGCATTGGTGTTGATAGAATTGGTGTTGGATTAGATGCTTGTTCTAGAGAAGTATTCAATTATTCATCTAAACCCTATGATTGGGGTAGATACATAGAGTTTATAGGGGATTCATTAAGTGTTTTTGGAGAAGGTAACGTTACTGTACACTTGATAATAGGGCTTGGAGAAACCTTACTTGATACAGTATCTATAATGGATAGACTCTATAGCCTTGGTTGTAGAATAGCTTTATTCCCCTATACACCAGATGGATTACCAGTTACCACACCGTATAGGAGACCTAGTATACTGTATTATAGGTTTATACAGATCATCAGGTGTCTCATGGAGAGAGGCTATAGAGCTAAAGACTTATTCGTAGATAATGGAGAGAGGCTTGTTCTTAGAGAAGATATTAGAGACTATATACTAGAGAGTGTTGATGAGTTTCTAGATTGTCTATTAACAAGTGGTTGCCCATACTGTAATAGACCGTATTATAACGAGAGAGTATCTGGTCCACTCTACAATATACCGTCTAAAGAGATACTGTACAGGGGTAGAGAGACCTATACTAGAGAGATCATGGAAGCTATTAGAGTGGTGGGCTATGGAGATACTAGCTTTTAACCCACACGGCTTATTCCGTAGTATAAGTATCACGGGTTCTAAATGTTGGCTTAACTGTCTCTATTGTAGAGGCTATTACCTAGGCTTAATGGAGCATGCTCCTACTCCATGGAGGTTTAGAATACTTGTTAGAACCCTTGTTAAAAGATATGGTGTTAGAGGAATACTTGTTAGTGGAGGATTTACTAGAGAAGGCTATTTACCAGTAAAGCCTTTCCTAAACGCTATCCGAGAGGTTAAGAGAGATTATAAGCTAATAGTTAGTGTCCACCCTGGGCTTGTCTCTAGAGAATTAGCCTTAGAGCTTGATAGAGCAGGGGTAGATATTATTGACTACGAGTTTAGTCTTGATACAGAGTTTATCCGGGTTCTCAAAGGACTAGATAGGAAACCTAGTGATTACATAGAGTCTCTAGAGGCCTTAGAGAAACATGGAAGCTACCATATAGTACCACACATACCACTAGGATTCACATGCAATATAGACAGTGTATACAAGGCTATAGACTATCTATCAACACACTGTTTTGAGACAACAGTATTCATAATATACACACCAGTCAAGAGTAAGAAGGACTCCATAGGGGTTAAGTGTCTATCCAAGATACCCAGTATACTAGAGTATGCTAGAAAGAAGCTAAAGACAAACATAGCACTAGGTTGTATGAGACCACCAGTATTCCGTAGACTATACGATAGAATAGCTATTGAAAAGAAACTTGTAGACAGAATAGTAAACCCATATAGAGAAATAATTATGAAATACAAGCTAGAGACTGTAAATGCATGCTGTTCAATACCTACTAAATACATAGAATTGTTTATGTAGCTATTACAGAGTACATAACATGAGAGTATAGATACTCATTAATCAATGCATGTATCTAGAAACTAGTATAATAGATAAACTCCATCTTATGTATAAAAATCTCATTGTATAATTTGCAATCAGGATAAGAGATAACGTACGTGCAACTATATAGCTATGACATCTATACTTGAGTAGAAATGGAGAGTAATAATAAGCTATTGAAACTACAGTAGTAAGA
>CAYXOO010000029.1:0-18087 GCA_964466845.1 uncultured Desulfurococcaceae archaeon | reverse complement strand
CGGTGATCCATACTCTATAAAGGGGTTGTATAGGAGGTTTCTAGAGTCTGCATACCAGTGCCTTGTTGATGGAGGAAGAATAGCATTGATTACACCAGAGTATAGGCTAATACATAGGTATGCTGGAGAAATAGGTTATAGGATTATGCATGAGAGAACAGTTAAACACGGAGGACTCTATCCACATATAGTTGTTCTAGAGAAATAAGGCTGGTATAAACACCTCATTTACTCCATAGTAAGAAATGCTTATATAGGTAACCAGCTGGTTACATGTAATCTAGAGATTACGTGTAAGAGGGGTGTATACTTGTGTGTTGCTGGTTCTCTAGAAGATATTGTGTCAAAGCTAGAAGCTCTAGCCCATCCATTAAGACTAAGGATTATAGCCTTGCTTGCATGTGAGGGGAGGAGTATGTACTTGAGTGAAATAGCTTCTAGACTAGGTGTTAGCCGTGCTCTAGCTAAGATTCATTTAAGGAAGCTAGAGAAAGCAGGGATTGTTAAGAGTAGAGTAGTATTGTTGGAAGATGAAGCACGTGCTCTTAGATTCTATACTCTCCTAGACTTCAACCTAGTCTTAAACCCAGAGAGTATAAGAGAGGTGGTTGGATGTGAAAGCAGGTGAAGTAGTAGTTATAGTCTACTGGATCGCTATAGCCGTTATAATGGCTGTCTATATATGGGTTGGTGGTGTAAACTTCTGGACAAACACTGTATTATTAGCAGTGGTTATACTGGGTATGTTGTTCTCAGTAGCACTACTAACCAGCTCGTTCACACTAGCTGGTCATGACGAGAAAGCAATTGCTAGACTAGTATCTAGTGTTACTGATAGAGAGGTTATAGAGAGACTTGATAAGGTGGAGGCTATGGTTAGAGAAGTTAGAGAAGCAGTAGATGCTATTAGGAAAGCACTAGAAGAATAAATGTTTATAACCAGACAAGAGTATATCTAGGACCTAGCATATAGTGGATAGAATGGGGATGAAGTAGAGATGCCTCTAAGACCTGCTAGATGCTATACACACTTTAGCGGACCGCCATATACTAGGAAGGAGTATATACCTGGTATACCACAGCCTAAGATCGTTAAGTTTGAAATGGGTAACATACATGGAGACTATGACTACAAGCTAGAACTAGTTGTTATAGAACAGGGTAATATAAGGCATAATGCGTTAGAAGCTGCACGTGTAATGGCTAACAAGTATCTTAGTACAGAAGTTGGTGACCAGAACTACTTCCTAAAGATACGTGTATACCCACACCACGTGCTACGTGAAAACAAGATGATGGCATTTGCTGGTGCAGACCGTCTACAGGATGGTATGAGGCAAGCATTTGGTAAACCAATTGGTACAGCAGCACGTGTCTACCGTGGATCAGTTGTTATGGAGGTACGTGTTAAGGAGGAGCATGTAGAGCAGGGTAAAGAGGCTCTAAGGAGAGCTGCATCAAAACTACCACTACCGTGTAGGATTGTTATAAAGCCTCTTAAGCCAGGGCTTAAGCCAATTGCATAACATCCCCTATGATCTAGGTTTTAGGGATATAGAGGTTTTTGTTAGAGAGTATAGTGTAGGGAGAGTCCTCTTACAGATAGCTGATGGTTTAAAGTTTCTAACTAGAGAATACACTAGCTTCCTTAGAAGCCTTGGTGCGGAACCAGTATTGTCTGCAAGCCATGCATTTGGAGCGTGTGACATAGCTTATAATGAAGCTCTTGTACTTGGTGTAGACGCTATAATCCATGTAGGACATAATAGGTACTGGTACTATGGCTACAGTATTGATATACCAGTCCTCTATATACCATGCTACTATACTGGTGGTATACAAGATGGTTTACTAGATGAGATAGTCTCTACTCTAGCGGGTTATAGGAGAGTAGTTGTTACTGCTAGTATACAGTATCTAAGACTACTAGATAATATCAAGGAGTATCTCGTAGACCATGGTGTAGACGCTATAATCCCTATATCCAGAGATAATAGCTTGTATAATGGACAAGTTATTGGCTGTAACTATACAGTCGTTGATAACGTGGACGAGGTTGATGCATATATTGTAGTATCTAGTGGTTTCTTCCATGCACTAGGGCTTTGCCTATACAAACCATTCAAGAAGGTATACCTAGTCGATATAGAGCGTAGTAGAGTAGTTGATATGGAGAGTTACTGTAGGAAAATACTTTCTAAGAGACTATATATTGTCTCAAAACTAATAGCTAGTCCACCACACAGTATATGTATCATAAATGGGCTGAAGCCTGGACAGTATAGAGTCGAGCTTGAAGAGACTATCAAGGGTCTATTGGAGAGTGGAAGCTATAGTGTAGAGACTGTCTATGTAGACAACCTATTCTTTGACGAGATAGCTTCTATAGATAATGCATTAAAGTGTGATGTCTATGTAGTACTTAGTTGCCCTAGAATACCAGTTGATGACCTAGCTGATTTCCATAAACCAGTTCTTACACCAGGTGAAGCGTTAATGCTTATTAATAAGACGCTGGACTATAGGTTTCCATGGTAGATACTGTATTGGGTGTTGATAGAAAGTATATCGAGTTATTGCTAGAGGAGACACCAGGGTATAGGAATCCCCGGGAAGAGCTTGAACAATACATTACACCATCTGATATAGCTTCTAAGCTCCTATGGGAAGCCCTCCTACGTGGTGATGTGGTAGACAAGACCATAGCTGATTATGGATGTGGTACTCTAAGGCTTGGGCTAACAGCTCTACTCCTTGGCTGTAGGAGGGTTGTTGGTGTAGACATAGACTTTGAACCACTAGATACTGTGTATGAATGGCTCTCCAGTAGGGATTATCGGTACAGAGTACTCCTTATAAACAGTGATGTAAGATCTATTGTGCTCAGGAATATAGATACAGTTGTTATGAACCCACCGTTTGGTGTTAAGAAACACAACCGTGGGATAGACATGGCTTTCCTATATAGAGCACTAGAGACTGCTAGGAGGAGCGTGTATACAATGCATAAGGCTAGTAGTGGTGAAGAGAAACTAGTAAGAGATATAGCTTCTAGCCTAGGTTATACAATAGTGTATTATAGTAGGGAATTGTTTAAGATAGGAATGCTGTATCCAAGACATAGGCGTAGAGTCTATAGAGTAGCTATAGACATGTATGGTCTTAGGAGGGTAATGGGATGAGTAGGAAGAGGATCGTACTACCTGGTGACAAGCTATATGTTGTCGAGGAGTTTCTACCTGGTAAGGGAACGTATTCATACCATGATGGATGGGTGAGAGCATCGGTTATTGGTGAACCAGTTATTGATATGATTCAGAGGATGGTCTCTATTAGGAACTATAGTGGTAAACCATGTTATCCGAGGCCGGGAGACATTGTTGTTGGTGTAATAACTTCTCTATCAGATGATATAGCCTTCCTAGACATATTCCTTATAGAGAACAAGATCTCTGGATCAACTAGTTTTACTGGTGTACTCCATGTATCCCAGGCTAGTGAGAAGTTTATCAAGTCAATGTATGAAGCCTATAGGCTAGGGGATATAGTTAGAGCACGTGTACTTAATGATAAGAGCCCATTCCAGTTATCTACCAAGGGAGTACAGTTTGGTGTAATAGCTGCACTATGTAGTAGGTGTGGTGGGTTGTTGAAGAGAAAGAGTGATGATAGTCTTGAATGCCCTGTATGTGGTTCTATAGAGCCTAGAAAAGTATCTATAAAGTATGTTGTTAGATAGACTCCCCTAGATATAATAACCTGGTTTACAAGATTCTCTTCACTGGTGCTAGGTAAATGCCTCTGGTAAAGAGAGAGTATTTCATACCATGTAGTGGTGGGGAGTGTATAGCTATCGCTGAACTTATACAAGAGAATATTGGTAATTGTGAAATAGCTATTGATATACGTGATAACGGACTGTACATCATACTCTATGGATACAAGACTGATGTACGTAATGCATGGGCTCGTATTAAGAAGCTTGTAAAGAGCTATAGGGAATCAGTAAAGCCTTGTAGAGAAGGCTATAGGGTTTCAGTAGAGTATATAGTATCTAAGACTAGGAAGACTTTCCCACCACTACTACTCGTTGAGATTCTTAAGAGAATGGGTTATCCCACAGACTATAGAGAAGGCTATATAGTATCTAGTCTAGATACTGAAGAGATCATTGGATGTGCAGATAAAGTTGCCAGTCTACTACAAGAGATAAGATATGATGTATGGAGTACAACTGCTAAATACTTTGTAGTAGCAGCATCTATACTATCAAACAAGGAGCCATCAATAGTTATTGAGGATGCTATTGAGAAGGGGATTATGTATAGAGATGAAGATGATAGACCAAGGCTTAAGATGGAGTGGAGACAAGCACTAGACAAATACCTTGGTACATGGTGTGAGTAAGTCTTTATATACCCAACTCTATAGCTTTATGGGTAGGGGATAGTGGATGGAGGTAGTTGTTAAGAGAAAGACTGATCGAGAGCTAGTCCTCCAGATCAAGGGCGAGGGCCACACGCTTGGAAACTTACTTGCTAAAGAAGCTATGAACAACCAGCATGTAGTCTTTGCATCCTATCGTGTACCACATCCACTGCAGGATGTAATGGAGCTTATTATAGAGGTTGAAGAAGGGTATCCACTAGATAAGGCTCTTATAGAGATCGTGGAGGAGCTGAGATCAAGGATTGTAGAGTTTAGAAGGCTTGTTGAGGAAAAGCTTTGAAGGCTATTAAGCGTGAATCAAGGCTATTGTTTCTAGTAAAGTGTAGACATGGCTATATAGCTGTAGTTTACCGTGGTTTCTCGCTAGAGGATATAGCCTTTACTCTAAGCCATAGCCTCGATGATGTAGCTAGTACTATAGCTTCTATGAAGAGCTATGGTGAGATAAGATACGGTATAGCTTCTCTAACTGAGTGTACTGCTTTGTCAAGACTTGGTATAGAGTGTATAATGGGTTCTAGAATGCTAGAGTACATGCTAGCCTATAGGGAGAGCCTCGATAGGCTATGTAGACTCCTCGACAGACTCTATGATTCAATAGCCTATGGTGTATACATAGGCAATGTATCGTTAATCTAAAAAATCCCTTTATACATGTCTAGAAGTATCGGTTAGTAAGAGTGTATTGGTGGCTACCATGAGGTTCTGTCCTAAGTGTGGAGGTGTAATGATACCGTCTAAGACAGCTAATGGAGTAGTCCTTAGGTGTAGTAGTTGCGGCTTTACAATGAATGTAAAGAGTAGTGACGAGCTTAGGAGGTATAGGATGTCAAATGTTATAGAACATAGTGAGAAAGAGAAGACAATCATAGTTAGTGAACACGAGGTATCTGGGCTACCAGTAACAAGGGATGTAGTATGCCCTAAGTGTGGATGGAGAGAAGCTTATTACTGGACACTACAGACAAGAGCAGCTGATGAACCTGCTACAAGGTTTTTTAAATGTGTCAAGTGTGGGCATGTATGGAGGGAGTATGACTAGCTATGGAATGTACTAGAGAGCTAGAGTTGTTGGAGAAGATACTTGTTAAACTAGAGAATTGTCTACGTGAAGCATACTATTCTACACCACCACATATTGCTTCTAAGACACTAGTCTATAGAGCACTTGTTTTAACAAGGAATACTATATCGTATATAGAGAGTGTGTTAGGAGAGAAATAGTCTAGTGGGGAAAGGACAGCCCTATATCCATATACATAACCCTATATATCCAAACCCCTATTAACTATAGAGTGGGTAGTAGTAATTATGTAGGTGGGGTGTAGTCTGGTTTGAGACTAGTATTTGCTGATGCAAGAGCTTGGAGATACGCTATAAACGCTATAAGCAAGATTATAGAGGAAGCCGCATTCACTATCAACGAGAAAGGATTGTTTCTTAAAGCAATCGATGCTTCACGTGTAGTGCTTGTAGACTATAATATACCAAGTACTAGTTTTGATGAATTCAGTGTTGAGAAGGAGGAAGTCGTTGGTGTAAACCTAGAGGATCTAGCCAAGATACTACGTAGGGCTACTAAGGACGACCAGCTTGAACTAGAGACCCTAGAGGGTGGTAGACTAGCTATAGGCTTTATTGGTAAGTGGTCTAGGAAGTTCATTATACCATCTATAGAGACTATGGCTGAACAACTACCAGAGCTTAAGATACCATTTACAGCACGTGTAAGAATGCTTAGCACTGTACTAAGGGATCTAGTTAAGGATCTAGAGCCTATAGGTGACTCTATAGAGTTTACTGTTAAACCAGATACAAAGACGTTTATAGCACGTAGTTCTGGAGACCTTGCTGAAGCAGAGATAGAGCTTAGTGAAGAAACTGGTGCATTGATAGAGTTTAGTGCTGGAGAAGAAGCTAAAGCAATCTATTCTACAGACTACCTATCAGACATAGTAGGTGCTGCACAAGCAGCTAATGAGGTCATATTTGAATTCGGTAATGCAATACCCTGTAAGATAGAGTTCATACTACCACAAGAGGGTAGACTGGTATTCTATGTTGCTCCAAGGACAGAGTAATAAGGGGTTTTTAATAGAGGTTCTACGTAAATACTATGGCCAGAGACCACTAGTTGAGCCACCATTGCTCCCCAAGAGAGAAATAGCTGTACAACCAATAGGGTCTAACACCTATATTAGACACCTATCGTTTCCATCAATGATTAAACTCTATGAATACATACTTGAGAACCCACCACTACACCTATATTACTCTGTAGCAGTCTATGAAGACCCATCTGTAGAGGATATGGAGTCTAAGGGGCTATTAAAAGCTGATCTGATGTTTGACATAGATGTTGACCACTTTGAAGCATGTAGAGACACTGTTAACGTCTGTCTAAAGTGTGGGTACGTGTATAGTGGTGGGAGAGAGTGTCCAAAGTGTAGTTCTAAGGAAGTCTCTAGTATACCACAGTTGAGTAATGAGTGTTTTAGACTTGGCTGGGCGGGTGTTCTAACTCTTGTGGATATCTTAGAGAAAGAGTTTGGTGCTAGAGAGATAACAGTGTCTTTTTCTGGTAGTCGTGGATTCCATGTTAGAGTAGAGGATGAACACCTTACAGTACTCGATCGTGATTCTCGTAGAGCTATTGTAGAGTATCTAAACCTCTCAAACCTAGTGTTGGAAAAGATTGTGCCACGTATTGGTAGGGGTAGGGATGCTAAAGCATTGTTTTTTAAGGATAGAGAATATGGTTTTAGGAGTCGTCTTAGGGAACTAGCTGAACAACTACTTAGTGTAGAGGATTATGGTGACTATATACTCGTTAAATACAGTGATTTAGAAGGGCTATTGGATACTATGAGGATAGAGATTGATACAGTTGTAACAATTGATACTAGTCGTTTATCTAGATTCATACACTCTATAAACGGTAAGTCTGGTCTAGCTGTATGCAGGCTTGATCCCGATAAGGACTATAGCTTTAGTTTTAGAGACTATCGTGTAGTTGATGGAGAAGTAGTTGTTAAACCAAGATATGATATACCAGAAGCATGGTTTCTAGATAAGAAGATGTCTCTTAGAGCTGGTGAGAAGAAACGTGTTGAAGCATATATCGGCTTATACCTTGTATTAAAAGGGCTTGTAGATATCATAGACTATAGTGGTGTTGAGGTTAGAAAGCCTTGTCTCTAAGATACCTAAGACTATACCGTGATGAGTTGAAGACTAGTAGTGTAACCAGGTTGTCTGAAGACATAGTCAGCGATACTCATAAGAGTATTAGGGAATCAGTAATAGAGTCTCTTAAAACAAGTGGTTTTGCTAAAGAGTTTATCCGTAGGTATATGGAGAAAAACGCTTCTGATGTAGAGGGCCTTGTTAGAGCAAGATTCTTAAAGACAGTGCTAGGACTAGGTGTTGATAAGAACTCTATTGATTCCAGGATACTAGCTGGTGTAGAGAAGGCTATAGAGGTTCTTAGAGACTATCTACTGCACAAGCTATTGATAATAGGTGGTTCAGGTATTGTTGTAGTTGTCAGGAAGAAGATCCTTTATAACAACGTGGTTTATAGGAGTGGTGATGTATGTGTAATGGATCTAGAGACAGCAGTTATAATGCACATGCTTGGCTATGTAGAGCCTATACGTATAGATATTGTATAGCCATGTATAGTCTGGAGTATACAGTGTTGAAGAACCTTCTTTAGGATAAGCTTTAATATCTAAATATCTTATGCTAGACTAGTAGTGGCCTATAGTATAGAGTGTGGAGGCTGGTGCTATAGTGAAAGTCCCAAAGGTTATAGTAACGTATTGCCCCAGGTGTAAGACTCATACAGAACACAGTGTCACGATCTACAAGGCTGGTAAGAGGAGATCACTAGCACAGGGTGAACGTAGGTATAGAGCTAAACAGAAAGGCTATGGTAGTAAGAGGAAGCCTGAACAGAAGAGGTTTGCAAAGGTTACTAAGAAGCAAGTACTTAAGCTTAAATGCCGTAAATGTGGCTATATACTCCACCGTAGGGGTATAAGGCTTAAGAAGATAGAGCTTGTGGAGGCTGGTAGGTAGATGGTTAAGAAGAGAAAGATACTGATTCCACAGCCTAAGAGCAAGTTTCTTAGAGTGCTATGCAAGGTATGTGGAGCTGAAAACATAGTCTTTGACCATGCTACATTCCCTGCTAGGTGCAAGGTATGTGGCACAGTACTTGTGCGTCCAACAGGTGGTAAAGCAGAGATTATCAAGGAACATGCAGAAGTTATAGCTGAACTAGGCTAATACAAGGCTCTGCCAGCCAGATCAATACATAGCTGTTTCTATAAACCATATCCAGCATCCTCCATTAACCCTATATAATACTGTTTAAATACTAGATTAGTGGTTATGGTTTCTCCTAGAACAGGGTATTAGGTGGCAGAGTATTGGTTAAGGCTAGAAAGGAGTTGCCTCGGGTAGGAGAATATGTTGTAGCAACTGTAGACAAGATATTTGACTATGGAGCATACGTGAAACTAGATGAATACGAGGGACGAGAAGCCTATCTGCCATGGAGTGAGGTGTCTACTAGGTGGATCAGGAACATCCGAGACGTTATACGTGAGGGACAAAAGATTGTTGTAAAAGTAATACGTGTTAATAGACATCGTAAAACAGTCGATGTAAGCCTTAAGAAAGTACCTGATAGTGATAGGAGGAAGAAGATGCTATGGTGGAAGAGGTATGTAAAAGCAGCTAAGATAATAGAGCTTATAGCAGAGAAGACTGGTAAGTCGATAGATGATGCATACCGTGATGTTGTATGGAAGCTAGAGGACTACTATGGAGACCCGATGTACGGGCTTGAAGAAGCAGTACTACGTGGGCCAGATGCTCTACGTGAAGCAGGTGTTCCTGATGAGTGGATAGAGCCTATTATGCAGGAGATAAAGAGGCATATTAGGATAAAGAAGGTACGTATAAGGGGTGTATTGTTCCTTAGGAGTACAAAACCCTATGGTGTAGAGGATATTAGGAAGATACTATTGAGTATACCAGAGATTGCTGGTAAGCATGGGAAAGACGTTAAGACACGTGTATATACACTAGGTGCTCCAAGATATGTTGTTGAGATAGAAGCTATTGACTATAAGACTGCAGAGAGAGTATTAAGTGATATACTAGAGAACGTAGAGTCTATGGCTAAAGAACTAGGTGTTGAGACAAGGTTTGAGCGTGAGAAGAAGTGAAGTGGCTTATGAGGAAGTGTATAAAGTGTGGAAGATATACACTTGATAGAGAGAAATGCCCAGTATGTGGATCACCTGTTAAAGTACCTCATCCACCAAGGTTCTCTCCTGAAGACAAGTACTTAAAGTACAGACTAGCTATGAAGAAGGAGTCTGGATTACTAGAGATTATTGAGAAGAAGATGTGGTGGGAGATATAGTTTCCACTCTAAATAGAGTAACCATCCAGTATACATCATAGCTTGTACGCTCTGTAGATACTGTATACATGTATGATACACTAGCGTTTACAAATACTATGTGTCTAGGCAGTTCGTCTTCACCTAGTTTTATCTCAAACCTGCTGTACAAGTCATTCATTAGTGAATAGCCTAGTTCATTGACAGCTATTACTAGTAGTTTGAATAATATAGTATCCTTCATCCTATCAGTCCATGCAAGTGGTGTCTCAAATACATAGGTTGCCTTAGAGTAGTCTAGGTACTTCTCCATATCATAGCCTGCAGTGTCTATGTACAAGGGTATACGTGCTACATCATCTAGGGGCATAAACCTTACAATAGATTCTTGGCCAAGTCTTCTAAACACTATTGGTCTACCAATGTATGCACTCTTAGTCCCTAGGACTGGGTGTTTCTCTACACTAATAACCTCACTTACCACTATGTATATGCTCTTGTTCTCTAAACCAATAGTCTTGTTTAGTATACCTAATGCTGTATACTCGTCACTCATAAAGATCCTAGATACAAGCCTATAGCCCTCTATCGGCCCATCGTCATCAGCTAGTGTGTATAGGTCGCTTCTATAGCCTAGTATCCAGTAGCTGTTACCCCAGTATGCAATAACTATCGAGTCTCTTGGTATGTAGTCTAGTATATTGAGTAGTGTAGAGTTCTCTAGTGGTACAGCAACTAGTTCTCTAGATACTGGCCCATAGTATACAGCTGGTTTTGATGATGCAACAGTGTATCCGGAATAAGCATTAGCTGCTATAGATGATGCTATAACCCATAGAACTATAGCTATGAATACATACCTTGTCTTACCAAGGAGTGTTGCTTTTGTAGCCCAGTATAGTCTCTCGAGCCCATAAGCTATTATTGGAGCTATTGATGCTACAGTGTATACAGCTAGTGTTGGATCAATTTGTGCCAGTAGCATTGATAGTATGAAGCCTGCTATAAGCATGTACTCCAATGGTTTCTCTGAAGGACTAGATGCATAGCCTGCACGTACAAAGACTACTAGTGCAAATGGAGAGAATATTGCTACTGCTAGATAGTCTGCTAGTGGTCTATAGCTCTTATAGTATGTCTCTAGGAGACCTGGTAGCTCTATATAGTTACTAGTTAGTGCTGTTAGCGTGACTGATAGTGCTACTGGTGTTATGGATCCTATTATCCTCCATATATTGCTTACAACTGGTTTCTTCTCGAAAGTCCTTCTAGCTAGTACTATGGAGATACTACTTGTTAATACAAGGTATTGGGCGAATAGATGGTATACTGTATAATACCTTGATATACCAGATATGTTTAGCAGTAGCGTAACCAGTAGTGCCAGTATATTTGATAATACAGCTTCTCTACTATAGACTCCATAGTATATTATCACAATAGTATAGCTCGCAACCAATAATAGCGTAAACCATCCACAACCCCATAGAGCCCATGTTATAGAGACTAGTATAGCTGATACAATAGCTCCTGCTAGTGAGTTCTTCTTTATAGACAAGGAGTATACCAGTATGGCTAGATAGCCTAGAGGCAATGCAATGTATGAGCCATACATGTTTACTCTAAACCAGTATATAGAGACCGGGGTTGTTAGTACAAGTAGTGCTGCAAGACCAGCTGCTATATGCTCCCTAAACACAAGGTATGAGGCAATGTATACTAGTATTGATAGTATTATTAGAGAAGCTATTGATACAACACCTATAGAGCCTGGGTCAATCACTCCTGCTAATAGCTTATCAACTAGTGCAGGTGATCTTGATAAGTCCTTGCCGATAGTATACCATAGCCTATAGTCTATTGTATCACTACTTGTCTTATAGAAGCTTATCAAGTGTTTATGCATCCAGCCAACCTTGTCATCCAGAATACTTACTGGGACGATATATGCTATGTACATATATACAGCTATCCCAGTTATGAGCAATGCTATACCAGTAGCTGTTCTAGCTCTACTCAACACTCATACACCAAACCACTATACTATCAACTACCATAAACACAGTCTAGAATAAAAGCTATTTCCCACTACACTCTATATAAGTCTCTCGTAGCTATAAGAACCACTATGGTGTACTATGGTGGCTAGTAGGAAAAAGGTAAAGACTGTAATAGGACATGATTTCGAACACAGGTATTTCGGCGAGGGTATAGGAAGGTATGTACTGGCTATACTATTCTTTATAACACTAATAGTGCTTGCAGACTGGCCACGTAGTGTACAACAATACCTATCAATGCCTAGTACACAAGGCTTCTACTACCTAGGGCTGTCAATAGCTGCTACAGTATTGATTGTAATGGCTTTGTCTATTGCATGGATACTCCCTCACTTCGAACCATCACTACGTCCAAAGGGGTTTAGGAGGACGCTTGATAAGAGAACATTAACGCTTATGCTAACACTTACTCTATCAATACTATTTGTAGTAGGTACAGCACTACTGCTTATAAGCATATCAAGTGTGTTTGGTGGGATAATATAGTCTTTAATAAGGTTTTTTCTTAAGCCCTAGTCTATAGGCTACATAGTTTGTTGATAGATGTAGTAGTATAACCACTAGTATAGAGTAGAGTATATAGAGTGGTTTCTCTAGGAAGATAGTCTCGTTAAACAGTATATAGACTGTTGTTGAAGCTAGTATAAAGTCTGTCTGGTCAATGATCGGTAAGGGTTCTCCTCTCTCAATACCTAGTCTCCTCTTTATAAAAGAGCCTAGTATATCCCCTAGTAAGCCAGCTATTGATGCTATGAATGGTTTGTAGAAGAATAGTATAGAGCCTATATAGGCTGATACAGTTATTGATGCTAGGTACCCTCCCATTACACCAGTGAGTAAGCCCTCCCATGTCTTACCATCTCCAAACAACCTCTTTCCATCCCATAGCCTACGTCCTCCATCGATAGGTCTCCCGTATCTAATGAATACTGGCATAGCGTTTGCAACCATTGGTGGTATATAGTATCTTATAAAGAAATCTACTAGGCTAACATCCAATCCACATAATCCCCTTATCAGTTATGCTATACTCTATAGCTATGTCTCTATAGCTAGATGGCTTGACTATGGTTAAAACTCTTTTCCCATCAACACGTTCCAGTCTAGCTATTACATCAAACCAGTACTCTAGTATCTTCATCCCAGAGGCTATAAACTCTCTCTCATCCTCAATAGCTCTTACTTGTGCAGAAGCTATTAGCAAGCCATTACACTCTATCACGTGACTACATAGGATAGCTAGTACTAGGCCTAGTTTCTCTATAGAATCCTCTCTATATGCTTCTAGTCTGTATAGAGAGTTTATTGTATCAAAGAATATGTATTTATATCTAGTGAAAGGTATTGTTCTTAACACGAAATCTAGTTGTTTATCAAAACAATCTATTTCTGTAAACAATATGTTTCTAAACCAGTCTGGATGCATTGATACACGTGGCTGGTACTGTAAACCCTCGGTACTTATGAATAAAGCTTTTTCTCCATGGCAAGACAGCCTCCTAGATATGTGTAGCAACAACGTTGTCTTACCAGCTCCAGCTGGTCCATAGACTAGTATAGTTGCTGGCTTCTTATTGAATACTCTATCTAGTATCCTACATCCTGTTAGACTGTACTCCAAGACATACCACACTAGCGTTATTAGAGTCTAGTAGTTCATACTATAGACTTGGTGAGTATGGTATAGAGGCTAGACATAGACTTGTAGTACTAGTGTTTGAGCCTCGTAGGTATATCTATGTAACGAGGTATTTAAGAGAACGTGGTATACCATATACTGTACCAGATAGTCTAGACGAACTACGTTCTACAGACATAGTCTATACGGACAACTATAGTGTACATAGGGACATAGCTGATAGAGTATACAAAGTAGTATATAATAGAGAGTGTAGTAGGAAGTCTATTGAGAAAGCAATACTTGCTCTAAGAGATAGGGAAGAGTATAACCTAGTAAGTATAGGTGTAGACCCTGGTAGTGAATATACAGTTGTCATCATATGTGATGGAGAAGTTGTTGAGTGGAGACACATAGGCTCTAAAGAAGAAGCTATAGAGTATATTGTCGAGGCTATAGAAGGGTTTCCATCAAGGAATTACGAGGTGAAAATTGGTATGGGTGGTGATGGTGTATTACTTGCTGGTTTGGTTAAGGAGAGACTTGGTTCTAGAGCAACTGTAGAAGTTGTTGATGAGAGTGAGAGTAGCCCACGTGGTCCCTGGAGAAACCCCTTTATAGAGAAAATGCTTGTTAAGAGAGATAGGAGAGTGGCTAAGAAGAGAGACGTATATGCAGCTATAACGATTGCTTTAAAGAAGGGTGTGTTGGTGGATACTAGTGTTAAGAATAGAGATTCCATCTAACAATATAATACGTGTCTATGGGCCAGCAGCTATAACAGTTGTTAAAGGCTCTATAGATGTACTTGGTAAGAGGTTTTCTAGTGGTGAAAAACTTGTTGTGCACAAGGTTAGGAGTTATCCATTGATAGCTCTAGAAGATACGGTTATAGAGGCTAACCTAGGTGTTGAAGCACGTATTGAGGAAGCATCAAGTAATGAGCCATTGATAGAGTGGATGGATAGTGTAGAGAAGATACTAAGTGGTAATAGTGAGAGAATAGTTGTTATAGGACCTATAGACTCTGGTAAATCAACCTATACACTACTACTAGCTAACAAGGCTTTAGACAAGGGGTTCAATATAGCAATTATAGATTCTGATGTAGGACAAGCAGATATCGGTCCACCATGCTTTATAACACTCTCTATATACAAGGAGAAAGCTATTTGGATGAAAGAACTTAAGCCAGATGCTATGAAGTTTATAGGCGATATAAGGCCTCAATACCATGTAGACAAGATAGTGTATGGTATAAGAGAGCTTCTTAGATATGCTATAGACAAGTATGGTGTTAACATAGCTATAGTTGATACTGATGGATGGGTTGGAGATATTAATGCTGTAGAGTATAAGACTAGGATACTAGAAGCTATAGATGCAGATACAGTTGTAGTACTAGATAGTAGTCTACACGGTATATTCAAGTTCTATGAGAAAACAAGTGCTAGAGTCTATGAGCTAAGTTCTCCACAACAAGCTAGACCTAGGAGTAGAGAAGTAAGGAGAAAGCTACGTAGTGAACAATACCGTAGATTCTTAGAAAACGTTTCTGTCAAGAGATATAGTATGGATGAAGTAGTATTGACTAGTCATCCAATGTTCTATGGAGTAGAGATTGATCCATCTAATGTATCTAGTATAGCTGGTGTAGAAGTACTATATGCTACCAAGACCATAGACACACTATTCCTTGTCACAAACGCTCACCCAAAGAGTATTAATGGTGATAAGCTAAAATCCGTATATAAAGTGTCTCGTATAAGACTCTATAGCCCTGGTTTTGAAAAGAACATACTTGTAGGATTATCTGATGGTACTACTGATTACCCCGGCCTTATAGCTGGTATAGACTATAGTGATAAATCTATAGCTGTAAAAACGGGATTTGATGGAGTTCCTAAGTATATAAGGTTTTCTAGGATTAGGCTAACTGATGAATACCATGAACAAATAATTGAACATATATAGCCTATGGGAGGCTATTGTGTTATGGATACTAGTGTATGGAGTTATATAGAGTCTCTCGGATACGAGTCTATAGGGGTTGTTAGGAGAGAGTATGATGTCACAAGGATTGCTAGAGAGTATTGTGGTAAAGTAGTTGTTGCTGACGTGGAGGGTTGTAGTACTAGGATCTATACAAATATCTTTAGTAATCGTGGAATGCTCTATAGAGTACTTGGTGTTAACGATGACTCTAGTGCTTATACAAAGCTGTTAAACGCTCTCTCTAGCCCACTAGAGCCAGCTACTAGGGAGTTTAATGAGTTCTTTAAACAAGTTAGTTGGAGTCTATGGGATATATCTTTCCTTAGATACTATAGTGTTGATGGAGGATACTATCTCACTAGCTCTATAATACTAGCTTGTATTGATGGTGTATGTAATGCTTCTTTCCATAGGATGATGTATAGAGACAAATACTCGGCTACAATAAGGATTGTTGAGAGACACCTACATAGGATATACATGGAGTACTGTAGACGTGGAGAAGATACACCAGTAGCTATACTCCTTGGAGCTAACCCTTTGGTCGAGATAGCTTCTGCTACAAGCCCGCCCTATGGAGTCTATGAGCTATGGGTTGCTAATAGGTTGTTGGATGGAAGACTAGCTATAGCCTATACACCACTCTATAGTATACCAGTACCAGTTGATACAGCTATTGTGTTAGAAGGCAGGATTACTAGAGAGACTGATTGGGAAGGACCATTTGTTGATATACTAGGTTTACCCGATAAGAAGAGGAAACAACCAGTGTTTAGACTCGATAGAGTATACGTTAATACAGCTATAGAGCCCATTGTACACGCTATCGTACCCGGCTATATAGAGCATATACTATTAATGGGCTTCCCTAGAGAAGCACAGCTATGGGATACTGTTAGGAGAGTTGCTGATGTAGCTAAGGTTAGACTTACAACAGCTAGTGGTGGATGGCTACACGCTATAGTCTCTATTAGGAAACATAGAGAAGGTGATGGAAGAAACGCTATAATGGCTGCATTCACTGGACACCCAAGCCTAAAACACGTCGTTATAGTAGACGACGACATAGACCCAGACAACCCCAGTGAAGTAGAATGGGCTATAGCAACCCGATTCCAAGCAACAAAAGACCTAGTAATAATACCCAGAGCACGAGGCAGCACACTAGACCCAAGTGGAGAAGATGGAGTAGTAGATAAAATGGGTATAGATGCCACAAAACCATTAAATAAACCACAAGAACTATTTAGGAAGGTAGATCATTTATAAACATCTCACTAGTTTTATTAATAGATTTAATAATGAGTACATAATATGACACTTCAGCTATATTTATGTATAGGATTGACTTAATATAATCTACTGGATGACTTGTTTGATTAGAGACTTTATCTTTTCTTTGTAGATTTTACGTGCTTATAGAGTATTGGTAGTGTTTTTGTATAATTTATTATCTTTCTATGTTTGTCTAGTTCTATGTATGGTTTATCTATATCCTTTATTTTTCTAGTGAAGACAATGTAGTAGTTTATATTGCTTTGTAGACCAGTGTGTTTTGATTTCTCCTCTAATTTATACAGTATTCTCTCTAGATCCCTTAGATAAAGATCCCTCCACTTAACTTCTATAAAGCTTGTTTGTTTTCTTGGTTCTCTAACAATAAGGTCTATCTCTTTATCTTTATACCACCATCTACCGTATTCTATTGGTTTTGTTTTTATGTAGCCTAGTCTGTATAGATCGTGTATGTGTTGTTCTACAAATTTCTGGAAGGTTTCAGATGCATAGGTGTCTATAGTTTCTCTTATATAACTAGATACCTCGTCTATATATCCTGATTCTATGAATCCTCTATACCTATATATGTAGTAGAACCAGAATCTAAAGTATTCATCTCTAATGTATATCCTATAACCCTTCTTAAAACCAATTGGTTTCCTCTTCTCAATGATACCTATTTCTTCTAGGATAGTGATGTATCTATGTATAGCTCTAGGATCGATACCAGCTATACTACTTATCTCACTAATCCTTCTCTTACCCTCAGATACAAGTCTTAGAATAGAGAAGTATACTCTAGGCTCTCTTAACTCTTGTCTAAGAAGACTAGGTGCTTCCTCTAGTAACGGGTTTCCTGGCTCTAGTATCTTCTTTAACGCATTGTCAAAACTATCTACACCATATACATGTGATAGATATGCTGGTGTACCTCCAAGTATAGAGTACATTCTCAATATATCAGTGGGATTGAGTTTTGGGAAGAAATCTATTACATCAACAGGTTTCAACGGCTCTAGCTTTATTTGAGTAGTCCTCCTACCAAATAATGGACTCTTATAACCGAGTAGTTCTTTTTCAAAAAACGATACTGTAGAACCACATAGTATGAGCATTAGCGATCTATCCTTACTTAAGACCTCATCAATCGATCTCTGAAGTCGCCCCACAAGCCCAGGCGAGTTCATGGCCATATACTGGAATTCATCTAGAACTAACGTAACCCTACGCCCCATCCCCTTAAGGGCACACGATAACCCCTCTTTAAC
>CAYXOO010000028.1:12192-18127 GCA_964466845.1 uncultured Desulfurococcaceae archaeon | reverse complement strand
ATGAGAACAACTATGTAGACCCACTTATAGTTATAGTCAATAGATGGGGAAGCAGTGATCCAGGAGCAGTAGCTATAATTAACTTCTTAGACGCTATGAATGAGAGTGATATACCAATAGTGTTCCTAGGATACTCTGGATACTACGATGGTATATACCGTATGTACTACCATAGAGACTCTATTAGAGCAGAAGGCTATATAGCACCAACTTATACCGACTGGTGGTCTACAACAGCAAGCTATGTATACATGAAGATGCTTATACCAACTCACTGCTTCTTCTACAAGGTAGAGCCAGATGTAGGTAGTGATGGATATAGGCATGTAACCGATCTATCGGAATCTGGATACTATAGATACTTTGAGTTTGAACCAGACGATCCAGTGGTTATAGTAGCTAATGTAACAGATGAATACCGTGACCTAAATAAGCCGATCATAGCTGTATGGACAGAGCCTACTGGCGGCGAGAAGTGGGTATTCTTTGGACACGGTGGAAGCTACTATGTACGCTATGCAACACCTGGTGGCTATAACAATTACACCGACAACGCTAAACATGTATTCATAAACATCATCAACACTCTATTGGAGGGCAAGGTTACTGAGACATACAAGCTATACGGCTATGTATTAGATGCAGCAACACTAGAGCCGTTAGCTGGTGCAACAATAGAGCTACCAGAACTAGGCTTATCGACAACAACAGATGCTGATGGATACTACGAGATAACTGGTATACCAGTTGGTTGTCACGTACTAGTTGTTGACAAGGCTGGCTACTATAGTAAGAGCATCAACATAACAATTGGTGTATGGGATGAAGAATACAATGTAACACTAACACCAAGAGGAAACTCTACCATAGAGGGTATAGTAACAGATGCAGACACTGGCTCACCAATAGCTGGTGCAACAGTCAAGATTATAGAGCTAGGGCTAGCAACAACTACAAACTCTACTGGAGGCTATAAGTTTGAGAATATAACACCTGGTCGCTACCACGTTGAGGCCTTTGCTCCAAAGTATTATCCAGAGACAACACTAGTGGTTGCTCCAGCTAATGTAACTGTAAGAGCAGACCTTGCACTAGAGCCATACCCACCAACAATAGCTATTGTAGGAGACTATGAAGATGATATCAAGACGGTGCTAGAGGCTGCAGGCTATACAAACGTTGAAGAAGTAAGTGATTGGGAGGAGCTTATAGAGAAGCTAACCTATGCAAACTACATACTAGTGATATTCAACTACTGGGGAGACACAACACCGACGGCAGACAATGTAACAACAGTACTAGACCTACTGAATGAGTCAGACATACCAGCTATATTCCTAGACACTGGAGGCTATGGATACACAGGCTATGGAGCATACTATCTATACTACTATAGCACACAAATCAGAGACTACGGATATGTAGCACCAACATCTAGATACTCTGACTACTGGTACTACGATGGAAGCAAGGTATACTATGAGATGCTATGTCCAGGACACCCAGTATTCAATGGTGTAACACCATTTGAAGACAACAAGTTCTATGTAGTAAACGATACTGATGGAGAAGGCTACGACTATGTAGCTTATGCAATATACAAGTTCGAGGATAGTAGATACAAGGTGATAACACTAGCTTGGCTCTACGATGACCGTGCACCAAGAGATGGTGTTGGTATAGCTGTATGGGTTGAGCCAACTAGTGGTGAGAGATGGGTATTCATAGGTGCTGGTGCTAGCCACTACCGTATAAAGTATAGTGAGCCTGGAGAATACAACATGTATCATGAGAGCCTTAAGAAGGTGTTATTGAACGCTGTAGACTATGCATTGACTTATAAGAACATACCAACTAGTACATTGACTGTAAAAGTATATGACCCACTATACGAGTCCTATGTAGAGAACGCTAATGTAACAGTAGTTGAAGCTGGTGAGTGGAAGTTAACAGATGCTAGTGGTACAGCTACATTTACTGTATTCCCAGCAACCTATACTGTAGAGGTTACAAAGACAGACTATACAAGCAATTCAACAACAATTAGGATATGTGAATTCGAGAACCCAACAGTAGAGATATGGATAGTGCCTACCGGTACGGGATATATCAAGGGCAAGGTTGTTGACTCAGAGACTGGCCTACCAATAGCTGGTGTAACAGTCAAGGCTGGAGCAACAACCAATACAACCAATGCCAATGGAGAATTCATACTAAAAGTAGATGCTGGTATCTATACAGTATACTTTGAACACTTAGCATACTTCAGCACCAATGTATCTAATGTAAAGGTATTCCCAGACACAACAACAGACCTAGGAACAATAGCTATGGAGAAGAAACCACCAATACTAGCTATTGTTGGAGACATAGACAGCGACCTCTATGCATTCCTAAGCACTCATACACCATACTATATAGAGAGCTATGACGACTATACTGAAGTAGAAGAAGTAATTGATGCTGGAGCAGACTTTATAGCAATCATAATAGACCAGTGGGGCTCTTCAACACCAACATCAACTGAGGTAATAGACTTCCTAAACAAAACTGATGCCCACAACATATCACTGATATTCCTAGACTCATCAATGACTGGTAGACCATACGGAGGCTATGTAATGTACCAGTACCACGATTCAATAAGGGCTGCAGGCTATGCAGCACCAGTAAACCGTGTCTATGGATACCCAGACGGTCAATACACCTACATAGAGATACTATCACCATACCACAAGATATTCGAGGGAGTAAAGCCTGACGTGGGAGACAACGGCTATAGATACGTAACAAACCTAGGAGAAGATGCAGACTACTCAATCTACGAGTTTGCTGGAGAAGACCTTGTAGACGTTATCGGTATACTACACGACACCGCTAACGAAAGAAGTGGAGCAGCTATAGCCATATGGTATCCACCAGGATACGAGAGATGGGTATTCATAAGCTATGGAGCAAACTACTGGTCTAGATACAATGGAACCTACTATAACAGCTTCTCGGATAACGCCAAGAGAGTACTATTGAATACTATAGAGTACGTACAGATACACCAGCCAAAGATTGATGTACTAAACCTAACAATAACACCAAAGCTTATCCTCATAGGAGGAAACATAACAGTTAGTGGAACAGTATACATTAGAGAGGGTAAGACAAGAACACCACTAGCAGGCTACACGCTAAAGATATACCTATACAGTGACCCAGTACTACTAGGTACAGTAACAACAGATTCAGCAGGTAGGTTCACAGGAACCTTCACTATACCAGAAGATACAGAACCAGGTGCTCATACACTAGGAGTAGGTGATACAACAATAGAGCTATACATAGCACCACCAGGAATACTAGAGACTGTACCAGCTGTAGAGCCACCAGCACTACCATTACTACTACTGGCAGCTATACTAATACTAATACTAGTTAAGAAGAGGAAATAGCTAATCCAAAACCATTTCCCCTAAACCAAAGCTTTTTTCCTCCTAAAAACAATAGTTTTTCTCCTAAACAAGTTTTTCAACCCACAACATCTAGTTAATAATATAGGAGTGTGAAACTATGCATAAAATACTAGCTATAACAATAATAGTTATACTACTCCCCATGGTATATAGTGTAAGTCTAACAAGCAGTAGTGAAGATAGAGCTAAATACATATACTTTGATCCACAGCAAGAGTATTCGGTTACAATACTATTGTGTAGAAATGGTGTCGATATAGATTTTAATAGACTTAGAAACACTAGTAACTTTAGAGAAATAGAGTACAATATCCCGTTTAAGGGACTAGTAAAAGCATATATGTATCTATCTCATTCAAAACTATTCTATGTAATACTAGCTAAAGAACCATTATTCCAAGGTAAGAGAGAAAGAGTAGAAAAGATAGTATGTCCAGTAATAACTATAACTCCAAAACTAGACCTTATGAATATAACTGGCTATGGATACTTAATGGAGACTAGACTATATATTAAAGATCTTAGAAAGTTTGTTGAACCACTGATAGAGGTTGGGTACAAGATAGTATTCTTCCATGAAGTACAAGGTATTCATACAAGTATCCTGGTAAAACGCTTTGAGGACACAATAGTTAATACAACTATAGAGTATAATAGTGATGAAGAAGTACTGAGAGTATGCATTATAGTGTCTTCTCCAAATAGAGACTTGATAGAAAGAGAGATACTTGATCTAAAACAACTACTCGGTATAAACGACTACTTATTTGAAGAAGTATACCCAGTCTATGGAGGACTACTGCATGACTTTAAAATCATGGAGAACTATAGAGAGTTGCTGGAGAAGACAGTTAGTTATGAAATAAGGTGGCTTATAGAGAATAATTTGTTAAAGAGTATTAGTGAACAAGAGTTTAAAGACCTACCTAAGATCTTGGAACCAGGTCTTTGTGGATGGAATAATAGGCTAGTATATATCAATGGCAAATGGATTATCTATAGGGAAATCCAAGATATATCTATTATCTATAGCTATAGAGCACCCTATGCATGGATACAAGTTGATCAGTTACCAGTTAATCCACCAGTTATAACTAGTGAGTCAAAAACCCAGTCTAGCCAGAGTATACAGAGTACTCTAAATTCTAACACAACAACCTCTGGATATGGTAGTAGTTATATCTCGTATAATATGTTGCTACTAGTAGCTGTGCTATTGATAACTATCTTATTAATAGCATTTATCGTCTTAAAGACTAGACACTAGAGCATAATAGCTGTTATCAAGGATCCATGGATTAGTCATTAAGGACCTGACTCCACATTACTTATATCTAGACAATGAATTCTATATCTTACCGGAGACTGTTTTAGGAGAGTGAAAACTATGTGTAATAGGCTATTATACCTCCTAGTATTAATTGTTATCATAGTCTCTCCATTGAAGAATATGCTTATAGATACTATGAAGCAGTAGTTAATGGATCAACAACTGGTGATGCATTCTATTACTCCAAGGTCAAGTATGTTGATGAACACGGTGGTCTTGATACAAGTGATTATGTTGAAGAAAAGGTTTATCTAGAGTACAACCTACTAGGTGATCCAGCAACTAGGCCTCCACTAAGACACTATAGTGAGAACCCAGTTGTTGAATACAATGGCTTAAGGACTGGATACAATGTTATACACGCTTATTATCCAGATAACAGTGTTGGTGTAGGTGCTATAGTATCAATTGTTGATCCAGAGTCTCTAAAGATAGTTGATGTAGGTATAACTGATGGTTCTGGAGAAACAACACTCTACATACCAAACGATTATCTTGGAGAACAACTAGTACTCTATGTAACATTAGATAACTATGCTGTATACAGTATTGTTGAAACAGTAATGCCTGGTGAAGACATTAAACCACCAGTTATAGAGATCTATGAGCCAGTTAATGGAGGCTACTATAACACTAGTTCTATAGAGATAGAGTATAGAGTAGTAGATGGCACTGGAGTAGATAGGGTATACTATAAGATAACATGTAATGGAGAGACTATTATAGAGAACGGGACAGGTAGTTATGTAGACATAATAGTTGATCTACCGTATTATAGTAATTATATACTAGTAGTAGATGCTACAGACATTTATGGTAATAATGCTAGCCTATCGATATGGTTTATAGTAGATACTATAGAGCCTACAATAGACATAACATACGTATACCCATCAACAACTACTTCTACAGACAAAGTATTGGTTCTATGGAGTGGTAGTGACAACTACTTTATGAGGAAATACAGTATATATGTTGATGGAGAGCTGGTGCTAGAGAGACTACAGAAGAGTATGTACTACTAAGTCTTAGTGAGGGAACCCATACCGTAGAAGCAGTAGGCTATGATGCTGCATGGAATACTGGTAGTGATAGTATAGAGGTTGTAGTTGATAAGACACCACCAGATACTAGTGTGTAT
>CAYXOO010000028.1:0-12092 GCA_964466845.1 uncultured Desulfurococcaceae archaeon | reverse complement strand
TCTCCATGGATACTCGTTAGTTGTTATGACGAGTCAAGCGTTTCAAACGTTTCAAATATTACAGTAACAGTTAATGATACAGTATATGCTGTTGTAGACAATGTGTCTACTAGGAATCATTTATATACAAAGCTAGAGCTAGCTAGTGTTTTCTATAGAGTCGTTATAACTACGTGTGATAGCTTAGGCAATGTATTCAATGCTGCATACTATACAGTTGTTGATAAGGAAGCACCAGTTATAGAGATAGTTACCCCATTGAACAATAGCTGTATAAACACTTCTTCTATAACCTTGGAGTGGAGTGTTAGTGAAGAAGTTGTAGAACAGACTATCTATATCAATGGAGAACCTGTAGAGATAGAGCCAGATACTAGATCATATACACTAGTAGGACTAGGTGATGGTGTATACACTATTGCGTTAAAAGCTGTTGATAGAGCAGGTAATACTGGGTTTGAGAAGATAGTGTTTACAGTAGACACTAGTGCTCCATGGATCATGGTTAAAGAAGTTGATCTGAGGAGGGGTGATAACTTAGTAGCTATAGAGTCCACTATTAGCAGTGATATCGTAGAAGCTATAGCCTATATAACATATCCTAATGGAACAACTATGTCTACCAAGCTATCCAAGGATACACTATTACTACCTAGAATACCCGGTGAATACACAGTATTGTTTAAACTAGTGGATCAAGCTGGTAATACTGGTTCTTACAAGGATAGAGTTTAGTATACCAGAGAAACAAGCAGTAAACAATACAGTTGCAGTTACAGCAACAACTATTATTACAGAGTCTAAGACTAGTGGACAAGGCTATCTACTACTAATAGCTATCATCATAGCCTCTATCATAGTAGTAGTAGCCTTAGTATTTCTATCAAGGAGTAGGAAGTAGTACTTGGGCTATAGACTAGTATGTTATACAAGAGTTTTTTGAACATAATAGCCTTGGAACACCTATATTAATCCTCTTCCTTACACTATCTATTTGGTGTTTTATAGATTGATTGGGGAAGGCTATGATCCAGTTGGGAGGGCTAGGGTTGTGTACAAGAGTGTAGCTAGGACTAGAGATGGTGTTGAAGAAAGGCTCTATTATAGGTTTAGGAAGGATAGATGGTATGGTGGTATAGTATCAGCTGATGTTATAGGGTGTAACTTGTCATGTAGGTTCTGTTGGTCATGGTATTTTAGGGAGAACCCTCGTAGGGGTAGATGGCTTTCTCCAACAGTTGTTGGTGAGAGACTAGTCTCTATGGCTACTCGTTATCGTGTAAGACTTGTTAGACTAACTGGTGCTGAACCAACTATAGCCCGTAGACACTTACTTAGTGTGGTAGACTATGTCACTAGCCATGGATACAGGTTTATACTAGAGACAAACGGTATATTGATAGGCTATGACAAGAGCTATGCTAGAGAACTAGCTAGTTATAAGAGAGTAGTCGTACGTGTATCATTCAAGGGTGTTACTCCGGAAGAATTCCACCAGTTAACTGGTGCTAAGAAGGATGCATGGTATCTACAGCTTAAGGCTCTAGAGAACCTGCTAGACTCTGGGTTAGAGCCTGGGGAAGAGTTCTATGTAGCAGCTATGATTGGATGGAGTAGTGATGAGGATATAAAGTGGTTTCTAGAAGTCCTTAGGAGCATACATCCTGCTTTAATGGATGTTGATTGGGAGTATGTTATACTCTATCCACATGTTGTTAGGTTGTTGAAGAAGACTGGTCTTCCTCCTCCAAAGAGAGCTGTTTCTCCCTCTGGTGTGCCGAAGGAGATGATCTAGGTTTTCCCCTGCTATAGAGCTCTATAAAGACTGTCTCTGCAAGCAATAGTATTGCTGGAGCCGATACTATGTATGGGTTATAGCTTTTTATCTCGACAATTGATACTCTAGAGTAATGGAAGACGCTGCCTCGGTTACGAGACTCTATCACTAGTACTAGCTTTGCTTTCTCACCAAGTCCTATGTGTCCACAGAAACTCTTGTTCTCTCTACTAAACACGTGTACTCTACTATACTCCCTAGTACCTACTAGTTTAAACAATATAGCTTCTACACCCCGAGAGCTACATATACAGTACATAGCTGGTGTTTCATTAGCTGGTATACTGTCTATCAAGTAGTATTCTAGACCAGATGCGTTATCGGTATAGAATGGTTTCTCAAGCTTTATAGTCTCTAAACCAGTAGTATAGGCTATGTTATAGGGGGTGCTAGTATATAGTGTATAGGTGTATATTGAGAGAGCAATTGCTATTGTAAACACTAGTGATACAGTATATGCTTTCAACTTCTTCCCATTATAGCTCTTAAACCTTAGTATAGCATGTATACTTAGTAAAACCATTGCAACCGATGTTATCACAGTGTATATGTCTAGTCCACGTACTCTAACGATAGCATAGACTCCTTCTCTACTACTACCTAGTAGTACTGTGTTTGTAAACCCATGTATAGTGAGGTATTCCACGTTATCATCGAGTAGGCTATGCAGAGACACCAGTATGTCTGTCTTAAAAGGTGTATAGACAACAGCTTCTCTATCAAGGAATACTGTCTCTAGATAACCACTTGTATAGCTTGGTGTATATGATAGATAGACTAGGAGGAGTGCTAGAGCAACAGCTATTACAGGGCTATAGTGTTCAAGAAACCCTTCTAAAACACTCTTGTTACCCAATTCTCTTAGACACCATGTTTAGAGAGAAGATGTCTATACAATATATTTCTTACCCATTATTTAGAGACAACACTATTGCTAGTGCATTTACTGTAGCAAGCTTCCTCACTTGATCACATGGGTCGTTGCTGCTCCATAGTATACTCGATAGCACTGGGTATTCACTCCAGTCTATATCCCTATTGGATAGTGATTCAAGTAGTAGTATGGTGTGTACACGGTATGTATCAGCAATAGCCTCCATAACCACGTCATCGTACTCACTACCCACTAGTGTTTTCTCCTTAAACACTTTTGTCTCAACAAGTATCTTCTCAAACAAACCCTCTGTTAAAACAGGGATTGCATCCCATAAGGGTTTATCAACAATTCTATCTAGCTCGTCAACAAGACCGGGTATGTATTCTAGAGGAGCTATTGTTTCAAGCCATTTATCTATGCATCCTCTAATGATTGATAATGCGTGTTGTCTCTCATTATAGTCACTTACTATAGAGTAGTATGTAGTAGTTATTGATAATAAGCCAGCTATTGCTTCTACATAATCTCTATCACTAACTGTATCCAGTAAGGTATGGACTTGCCTACTTAGTGTTTCAGCCATAACCCTCTACACCTATAGCTATTATAGTGTCTAGGAAACCCTTAAAGAACCTAGGATATATCCTAGCTATGCAAGCTCTATAGAAGAGCTATTGTGAACACACCTAGTACAGCCAGTAGTATAATGGATACAGCTATTAGGTTGCCGAGGAATATAGCTATTATAGACTTTGTCTTGTCAAGACCCAGTAGGTACGCTATAAGGCTGCCAGTCCATACACCAGTTAGTGGTAGCGGTATTGCTACATAGAATAGTAGTGATGCGTAGATAAACCTACTATTCCTTATCCTATATGCCTTGATCCTTACACGTTCTATACTCCACTTATACATCTTCTCCAGCAACCTACTACGTGGGATAATCTTTTCTTCTAGAAAGCCTAGGAGATATAGGAGTGGTATACATGGTATAGAGCTGGATACATAGGATACTATAAATACAGTGAATGGCTCCCTTAACACATAGTATCCAAGAGGTATTGATGCACGTGCTTCTAACCCGGGTGCTAGTGCTAGTAAAACTATTAATGCTATACTCTGTATATCCAATACATAGTCACCAGATGGAGATGATGCTTTAGTGCCTAGTATTAATGAAGTACTTAGCCTTATTAAAAAGAATTACCCGTTTAGAGAAGTATATGGTTTACTCACAGAAATCACTAAGTACCATAGGATACAAGGTAGTAGAGACTTATGGAGTGCAGTTGATGTGGTTAAGAACTATCTTGAGGAGAATGGTTTAGAGACTAGAGTCTATAAGATAGAGAATGGGCTAGACCTAGGCCTCTACAGGGCACCTACTGGTTGGAGACTAGTCTATGGTGAAGTAGTTGTTAGGGAGAACAATACTGAGATAGCTAAGCTAAACACTATAGATCACCCAACACTAGTTATAGCTCATTCACCAAGTGGTTCTGGAAAAGCTGGTATAGAGTTTGTTAAACTAGAGAATATTGGGAAGGCAGGTGGGAAGGTAGCGTTAACAAATGATCCACCTTATCTAGTCTATAAGTTTGGTTTAGATTATGGACTAGAGGCTATAGCTTGGTATGGGATATCTAGACACCCACGTGGTGTACCATATACTGGGTACCATATAGAACCTAGTGAAGAGAGGGATGTACTACCTGGTTTCACGCTGCCCGAGTATCTTGTAGAAAGGATACATAGTCTATTGAATAAGGGGTCTAGAGTAACTATTGAGTGGAATATAGAGACTAGGTATGAAGAGTATGGACTACCTGTTCTAGAGGCATGCATAGGTAGTGGGGAAGAAGCTATTGTTGCTACAGCCCATATATGTCACCCAACACCTGGTGCACACGATAACGCTAGTGGATCAGCTGTATTAGCTGGTTCTGCAGTAGCTGTCAAGAGGTTATGGGATAAGCTAGGCCTCTCACATAGGATCTGTTTCTACTGGATACCAGAGTATACTGGTACAATAGCTTTATTTATAAAGAGAGTGCTAAGAGAGAACGTTATAGCTAATCTAAACGTAGACATGATTGGTTCTAGACAGGAAGCTACTGGCTCTGTACTACACCATATAAGAGCATCAATTGTTAACCAGGGCTTCTTAACACCAGCTACATGGTTGTCGCTAGAAGCTATCTATAGGACTGGTAGGACATTCCATGGACAATATGCTATGGGCTCTACTCGTTACGACTCGGCACCCTATGGTAATGGGAGTGATCATGACGTATTCAATATAGCTGGTGTAGAGGGTGTTATGTATAATGAATGGCCTAGTCTATACTATCACACAGATCTTGATACACCAGATACTATTGGATATAATGAGCTCTATAGATCCGGGGTTGCTGTATCGTTATCCCTAGTACTAGCTTCTAAGCCTAGTCTATTGAATAACATAGAGGATTATGTTAGGAGCTACTATAGTAGCTTATTGTCTTGGTATGTGATGGAGTCTTGTCTACGTGGTAGAGACTATGGGTTTGTAGTGAGTGGTGTTAGAGAGTGGATTGCTAGAGCTATAGATAGGAGTATAGCTTTTATTAGAAAAAGTGTTGTTGAGAAGGAGTGTTGTACCGAGGGGATATATAGAGGCTATACCAGTATACCCTTGAGGTGTATTGCTTTAGAACTAGGTACTAGGTATTATAGACTAGTTACAAGCCGTAGAAGCCTATCATTACTTGTATCAACAGCTCTACCGGTAATGCTTAGACATGGACTAGGTATAGACGGTATCATAAAGACCTATCTTGCAGAACAAATACTTGATCCAAAGGCTATGGATATAGAGTGTTTTGGATATAAGGGTATAGAGTGTCTAAGGAAGATACTAGGAGATGTTATATCATGGCTTAGTAGGAAAAAACTTATTG
This sequence comes from uncultured Desulfurococcaceae archaeon, assembly GCA_964466845.1. Classification (GTDB taxonomy): domain Archaea; phylum Thermoproteota; class Thermoprotei_A; order Sulfolobales; family Desulfurococcaceae; genus CAYZRH01. The sequence continues at coordinate 6,439 of CAYXOO010000028.1, read as the reverse complement.
TGTGAAAGAGTTTTTATTAAAAAACTTTTCCTTAAACTATTGAGTTGTTGGCTCTATAACTATTGTTGCAGTAACTACTCCTGGGTATACGATCTCTCCAATTCCTAGTGCGTCTGTTGTATAGTTGTATGCATAGTATCCACTAGCGTGCCATGGGTAGTCGTACATTACTAGGATTGTGTCTACAACTACTTTCTCATTAGCCAGTGTTATTATGTAGTAGGAGAGCTCTAGCTCGTTGCTAGTTACACTCATTCCTATGTAGTAGCCTATTGTGTAGTTGATTAGATATCCTTCTACAACATACCCGTTCTCCCATCTTAGGTAGAGACTTAGGAATACATAGTCTAGTATACCAGGTGATACTAGGTATGCACTAGTGTTTGCTATGACGTAGAGGTCTGCTAGTAGGAATGGAGCATAGCCTCCAGCTTTAAACTTTACATGTACTAGTCCATAGTTGTATACACCATCTGTTCCAAGGAATGTATAGGTAGCATTGCTCCTAATCACTACTAGTCTAAGCCCGAATGTATCAGTTGGTATGTCACCACTATAGCACTCGTATGTGAATAGTAGACGGTATAGTCCAAGCTGTATACTGGGCTTTAATGGGTTTATATAGTCCCAGTACTCATAGAGGTGTGTACCGTTATAGATTATCCTATACATGTACCATAGGTATGTTAGGTTGTAGTATGGCCATATCCACTTTATCGGTAGGTATAGCCTTAGTGTACCGTGTAGCTGATCCCACATGCTTGGGTTATAGACAAATCCTACATCACTACTTAGTTTGAATGCTGAGAATACTTGTGGTCCACCCCATGTATGTGGTATTATGCCTCCTGGTGGTACTGCTATTACAGCCATTGATGTCCATGGACCGCTTCTCCACCTAGCAATCATTGCTACACCAGCTATCTCTGGATCAGTTACTAGTACTGGCAACATTCTCCAGTCTAGACCTTCTGGCATGTCACCATAGAAGGAGTCTCCAGTACCAAGTGGTGTGAATGGATCGTTTGGTCTGCCAGTATCACGTGCTCCAAGGAATACACTTGATACATCGTCGAGTACTAGTGGTACTAGTATGGCTACTGGTACTGCTATATCCCTATCTGGTGCATGGATCCTTATCTTTACATCTACTAGCCCTGGTACTGTAGTCTCTGGTACATGGATTAACCCAGTAACTACTGTCCTACCATTAACTGTTACCTTGTCTGGTAGTGTAATTAGCTGTGATTCAACCTCCTTATAGCCACGTAGTACAATCTTTACCTTAACTGGTGGTAGTGGATGTGCTGTATAGTTGAATGTCGGGTTCCTCCTTAGACGTATGAGGAACTTACCAGTGATCTTCTCTTCTGGATGAGCTAGTGTTAGGAAAGCAGTTGTTGCTACACGTGCAGCTGTATTGATTCTATAGAGCTCCTTACCGGGCTCCATGATACCATTGTGGTTTACGTCTTCCCAGTTAAACATGTCTGCTCTTATAAGGTATCCCTCGGTATATGGTAGTTTACCATAGTATGGTAGTGGTGGTGCAGTGTATTGGAATACAATGATAACCTCTATGTAGTCAGCAGCTTTTACTAGAGCATCTGGTACACGTATCCACTTTGTAGTCAACCTATAGTATCCATCATAGACAGTGTACTCATATACCTTCTTATACTCAATAGCCTCTATAGAGACTTCTCCACTACCCTCGAAAACCATTGTAAACTGGTCGTTACCACCTGGTGCTACAATTGTATAGTATGCTGTATCATAGAGCAAGCTAGCTAGAGGCTCAGTGTATGGACCATAGATCATGTTGTATTTCTCTATAAAGGCTCTCTGTATACCCTCTGGTATATAGACACGTACTCCATCCTCAAGTATAGTCTTTACCAAGTGATAAGCATTAACAAGCCCAGCTCCCTGCTCTAGAGTTGGATAGCCTAGGTCTTTAGCAGTGCTCTTTAGCAACATCTTAAGCTCAAATGGTGATGGTGTATAGCCGTATTTCTGTCTAAAGGCTTGTACTGCAAGTGCTAGTGCACCACTAGTCAATGGAGTAGCCTCACTTGTACCAGAGAACAAGTCTGGGAATGTAGCACCCCATCCTCTACCATCAAAAGTCCTTGTAGCAGCCCATTCAAAACCAGCTATATTGACAACATCTGGTCTTGGATAACCCTGGCCTGTAGGTCCACGGCTTGCAAATGGCATTATATCACTAGAGTATCCTGGACGGTAGCCGAATATCTGGTAGTATTCGAAAGCAACTGATCCACCTACTTGTATCATTAGTAGTCCAGAGCTTGGTGTACTCAATGAATTGTATCCGGGTCCTTCATTACCTGCTGCAAACACTATTGTCACGTTGTTCCCTATTAGGTAGTCTATTAGTAACATGTCATCAAATATCCATGATATAGCATCCCATCCTGGGAACTGGTGCCCCCACTTAGCTACTCTTACGTATGACCAGCTATTGCTTATAATGTCTGTTCTATGCTTGCCAGCTGGTACTATCTCTAGGTATCCAGTATCTGGGTTGTATACAAAGTCGTATCCAGCCATCCAGTACTCTATAGCTGCAAGGTCTCCTACAAGCCATCCAGTACCAGCTACTATTTTAGCATTAGGTGCTATACCATAGAGTTTCTCACCCTCCTCGGTATAGATCTCGTATGTACGGTTACCTTGTGCGGCTATACATGATGCAACCTCTGTACCGTGTCCATAGAAGTCGTTTAGCAAGGCTACATAGTTTCCATTGGGGTCTAGACCAGGGTATACACCTGGTTCTCCAAACACTATATACCATGGTATACCGTAGTAGTATATGAAGTATGATTTAGCAAAGCCTATTGTGTCTAGGTAGTAGCCTGTAACCATACCTATTGAGAAGTCTGGTGTCATAAGGAATATCTTATCTTCTTCCTCCATACCCTCTGTTATTGGGTCAAAGTTTCTAGCAACAATCTCGTTACCCCACTTGATCAATGGCTCGTCGGCAAAGCTATAGTCTCTCCACTCCTCCTTAGGCTTACGCCATATGGTATAGTTCTTTGTTTCATTCTCTAGTTGTCTCATAAGTGTTGAGAAATCATAGAATGCTGTCGATAGATCGAATATTGCTGTATCGTATACGCCAGCTACTCTAGTGTCAACAAGTACTACTGGTACAAAAGTTGCTACATAGTACTCTGTAACCATTGGGTCGTAGAACCATATCATTCCATAGCCGAATTTGTAGATACCACTCTTGCTCTCTACCCTGTCACCGATATAGAAGTCTACATCAACGTATATTAGCCAGAACACTAGTTGTCTATAGATACCAGTACGTAGTGCATCATAGACTACACACCATGCACCACTAGTGTTTAAGTATCCGCTCTCATTCTTAACAGCCACTACATGTGTGAATATAAAGTTCTCATCCATAACAATTGATCTAGGCTTATTACCGTCTCTAGCTATAACATTGGGTCCAAGCTCTGGTGTTGCAAAGTCTACACCAGTGTCTACAACACCAACGTATACCCCATCACCCTTAATACCGTATTCCTCCCATACCTTATCAGCTTCCAGGATAGTGGCACCACCAACAACTATACCGCTCCAGTTCTTCTCCTCACCAGCTAATGGTCTTGGCCTAGACAACCTCTTGTCTTCCTGTAGTAGACTAGTCTTCTTCCTCTCAGCCTCCAGTATATCAACTAGTGGTGGTGAAGGCATTATCTTTGTTACACTAGGGTGTTTAGCAATATCTATGACGTCCTGCTTAGTAGCCAGTATATATGCTAGTATCATGCCGTTAGACATTCTAGCTACATACCTTACCTTCCTAGAATGAGTCTTTATCCAGTCTAGTGCATCCGGGTACCCCATTACAAGAACTGATTGTGCTCCATTAAACATTGTCAGAGGCTTTACTATGTGAGCACCAGATAATGCTACACGTATCCTATTCTCCATATCTGTCTTCTCATCATAAGCCTCTAGTATATCACCTATTATCTTGTCTCTCCACTTTGGATCAATCTTTCTAAGCTCATTGGTTATACTACTGCTAGTGTATTGTGGATATTTGCTAGCCATAGCTAGTGGTGTAGCCATTGATGCTGCAAGGAAGACTATGAGAGCTACAACTATGACTCTATTCAACGACACAATCTACCACCACAATATACCTCTACTCCTACACAATTATAAGTAGGTGGAGATATAAAACTAATACGTTTTGTACACAACGGAAAAGAGTATATGATACATTGGATGATAACTGTTTTAAACACATAGATACTAGAAACACCTAATAGGGGATATAATAGAGACTATATAATGCTGGGCTATAGTCTTATAAGGAGTAAGGAAGGCATGGGTGGTGTAGACGGTATGGTTAGACTACTGCTTAGTAATAGAGAACAAGGAGGATATGAATACTGTTTTGAACCAGTAACTAGTGATAGCCTAGCAGTAGCTATTGAGAAGTTCCTTAGAAGATACAGGTACATTAGACGCTATAGAGTGAACCCGTTAGACAGACTAGTTAAGACAAAGATACTAACTGGAGAATACGGTGGTGACGGGAGGGAGTTATTGAGGAAGACTAGGAGTCTATGTATCGAGAAATGTAGTGTTAAAGGCAAGGGGTTCTATACTAGTGTAGAAGAAGCTAAAGAACCGATTACAAAGGCTATAGAAGAAGCTATAGAGTGTCTAGAGAAGTGTATAGAAGAGGCTAAGAAGTAGTGTTCTCCCTCAACTCTACTGCGTAACTAATTATTTTTCCTAATACATCCTCCAAGCTAGTGTTTAATGGAAAACCAGATGCACGTGGATGACCACTACCACCTAGCTTATGAGCTATAACTGATACATCTATATAGTCACTCCTAAGACTAACACCATTGCTATACACTATAACATATATATCTGCATAAACACCCTCTTCTTCAAGTAGAGACTGTATCTCACCAGGATGAACCCGATCATCTACAACACGTGTAACAGCTATTGATAAACCACTACATTCTCTACACATTGTATTCAATACAGACTCTCTGAGTAGTTCTTCATACTCTCTATAGAAGCTATTGTATAGCCTCTTAACCCATTTAGGACATGGTTCACCGTTTATAAAGGACTCTAATACCCTATACCTAATACTCCAGTCGCACCATCTAAGCACTCTCCTTAGACAAACGGTTTCCTCTAGACGATTCAAGAACAAGTCGTCGTCAACAGCTATTTCTACAATCCACTTAGAATAACTATCGTACAACCCTAGGTAGTCAGCAACTATTTCTGCAGTAACACGGTTTGTATCAACAACTAGTTCAACACCAGTCTCTCTAAGAACACCTATGTAATCACTAAACCATACGTGATGGTCTATCCAGTATACTCTAACACCAAGGTCTAGGAAATCCCTAACAGTATCCATGATAAAACCTATATCACTGGGTAACGGGTTTAAGTCTAGTATAAACAGCCTCCTATACAATGGATTGTTTTCTAAGGCACTCTTGAATTCCCTTAGAAACCTTGGGAGAGCATTAGCTGTAGATAGCTTCTTAGTTATATGTGTATGCTTGTTAGACAATGCATGTCTTACTACAAGTGCTGTAGAGACTATCCCATCTAGGTCCCAGTGTGCTATTGTATACAATACTGTGTACACCTAGTATACTCTATAGCCTTAGGGGATGACGACACAGTATATATACCATAGACTAGATTATAAGAGTTAATTAAGAGAACAATGGTTATCGCCTACGAGTCCTTATACCACCGAGTCTCTTAAGCTGGCTAACCTTCTTTAACAATGATATAGAGTCTCTCCATAAAAGTATAGAGAGTACTATTAGGAATACAGCTGGATACCAGTCAATACCCGTATTAACCCTATATACTATGTAGAATAGGAGGAAGAGCGTTGTAGCTATAGCATAGAATAGAGACTTTGGTATAAGGAGTTCCCTCAATATAATAAATGTAGACAGTATAGAGCTACGTGGTTTAACAGCTACGTATCCATCGTCACTCCTAACCACATAACCCATTTCAAGGAGTTTGTCGAGATGATGCCTTACACTGTTAGGGCTACGGAAACCAGCTATACGCTGTATCTCTCTAATCCCTAGAGGCTTCTTACTAGTAAGCAGTATCATGTAGACTTGTAGTGTACTCCCAGATAGTGTTATAAGAGGATCTCTTATACCCTGCTGTCTTCTAGACCTACTAAGACTCCTCAACAACTAGTTTTACACCCATATAGTTATCTAGATATGCTACCCTAAAATAAGTTTTCACATAACTGTACTACCCAGGAATTACCACGAGGAACTAGCTACCTAGGTATCTTCTTTACTATAAAGTGGGCTATCAATACTGATGCAACAGCAACTGCTATAGCATAGACTATATCAGGTAT
>CAYXOO010000027.1:8395-18554 GCA_964466845.1 uncultured Desulfurococcaceae archaeon | reverse complement strand
AACCTCTATCATTCTACCAAATCCTATTCTACCAGTTTTTACACCTAGTGTATAGAGTAGTGGTAGCATAGTCTCAAGTACTGGTAATCCACCCCATGCACTCCATACATCAACTTCTTTCTCCTCCCGAGTAGATGGAGCATGATCACTAGCAAGGACATCAATAACACCACTAGCAAGACCCTCCCACAAAGCCTCACGGTCAACACTTGTCTTTATAGATGGTGCACACTTTAGGTAGTTACCCCATTTACCTACATCATCACGTGTAAAGTATAGGTAGTGGGGACATGTCTCACAAGTCAATCTAACACCATGTCTTTTAAGGAAAGCTATTGTCTCAACCTCTAGCCTAGAAGTAACATGGGCTATGTGTAGCTTATTACCAATCACTCTAGAGTACCATCCAACCTTATAGACAGCAACAGCTTCTGCATAATCACTCCTAGCCAAGTGATGAGCCAATGGATCACCACTACCCCTATACCTCTCCAACCCATAGTCTATCAATGCATCATCCTCTGCATGAACAATAGCTACACCACCAACATCTCTAACAAGTCTGAAAGCCTTAAGCAACCCATGATCACTTATACCCCATGGCTTTAGAGTAAAGAACTTATACCCAACAACACCCTCTTTGGAGAGAGCCTTAATACAATCCATGTTATCATCGGTAATCATACCAGCATGCACACCAAAATCAATAACACTCTCTCTCAACCCCGCCCCGATCTTCATCTTAAGCTTCTCAACACTATCAACAAAAAGCCTTAGAGGCATATCATAGAAAGTAGTTATACCACCATAAGCAGCAGCTATTGATCCATGGTACCAGTCCTCATGGTGTGTATAGTCTGGGTCATAGATATGAGCATGTATATCAATACCACCAGGTATAACGGGTAACCCACGAGCATCATATACCTTATCAACTCTCCCAATGTGCTTCTCTTCATCCTTAACAATAGCCTTTATAACACCATCTTCAACAAGTATTGATGACTCAATAAACTCTCCACTATAGTAAAGCCTTGCATTCCGGAGAAGCATACTAGACAAACCAGCTACCACCAATTACATAGTGGATACAATACTATACTATTAACCTTACCTTAAGAAACCATAGTAATACTAGGGCTAGACATAGCAAGGTTATTCTTTTAGTAGAGTCTTTACTGTATACCTTAGTATAGGATCGACTATATAGTACTTATTATCCTTCTTACTGATCATACAGGTCTTTATAAGGTTTTGTAGGAGGTTGTAGAGGCTACGATCACTTATTCTCCTACCCTCTCTATACTCAATAGCTCTCTTAATCTCACTCCATGATGCAGGCTTTTCAGCTAGTGTCTTCAGTATTATAGCATACCTCTTTCTAGCAATTTCTCTACCAGTAAGGAATTTCTCTAACTCCATATAGACTATTTGTGAAGCCTTCTCTAGAACCCGGTATACCACATCCCTTGATCTCTCAACAACATACATTGAACCATATAATGTAAGCCATCCTGGTACACCATCAAGTAGTTCTACAGCTTCCTCAATAACACTATCTGGTACACTTAACCCATACTCACTAAATCCTCTCTTTAGAAACTCTATAGACTCTCTACGGCTAAACCTTCTAGTATAAACCTCGTATAGATACCTACCATAAAGTGGTGAACATGGATCATCAATCCTTAATACATCGTAGAGAAGACCTATCTCTGATCCAGTTAACACTATAGTCAAGTACCTTAGGTTATCGTATGCATAGCTTATATACCTTGTAATATCAAAACCATTAATACTACGTAGTAACTGTGCTTCATCAAATACTAGTATAAATCTGTCATAATCTCTACCAATAGAGTCTAGAGAATGTAGAAAACTAATGAAGTTAAACCTATGTCTTCCACGAGTCTTCAACCTTACATTAAAACCTAGAACACTAACACCTTCAACACTCTTAAAGTAATCAATAACTCTCTTCCACTTACTAATGTATTTATTAATAGACTCCTCTAATACAACATATAAGTCATGGAGACTACAACCCATCCGACCCCAGAAGCCCTTAAGATCAACCATTATATATGGATAACCAAGCTCGTTAAGACAACTTTTAACAAGACTAGTCTTACCAGTTCTACGTAGACCTAATACTAGTATAACTGCTCTCCCACTCTTTACACCATAGATAAACTTCTCAACACTATCCCTCATATCAAAGAAGTCTTTTAGAGACTCTTTAGGCCGCTCATCAAAAAGCATAACTATACCCCCTACAAGCTACTTTACCCCCTCCAGTAATAAAAACTGATAGACACCCATATAGAGATAGCTATTAGTTCCAGCTATACTTACTGTATAACTTCTTCTATAGGATCTACTATCCTTGTATTAAATACATCTACTAGTCCACGATCTGTTATACGTAGTTCTGGTATGACTGGTAGTGCTAGTAGTCCTAGTGTCATGTGTATGTTTGAGAAGTCTACACCCAAGCTCCTAAGCTTTTCCTCCATAGTAACATGTTGTCTGTAGACACTCATGTAGTCCTTATCACTAACCAAGCCAGCTATTGGTAGCTCTATAATAGCCTCTACCTCCCCATCAACAACGAATACTATACCACCACTTGTCTCAACAAGCTTCTTTATAGCAACAACCATGTCTACAGGGTTAGAACCAGCTACTATAAGATTGTGTGTATCATGTGCTATAGTCTGTGCTATAGCTCCCCGGCTAAGCCCTAACCCAGATACAAAGCCTCTACCAATCCTCCCACTACCATGGTGGCGGTCAATAACAGCTATATACAGTATATCCCTACTGGGATCAGCTTTTACAAAGCCATTCTCAACAACAAGTTCTTCTCTAACCCACTTAGTGAGGGAACTACCAGGTATAGCTTTTATAACATTAGCTTTTACAACACCCTTGTCTATAGACGTCTTTATAAGTAGATCACTTGGTTCTGGTACACATTTTATCTTTATAGTCTTATATGCTTTCTCTGGATAGACATACCTACCAGGTGGCTCGTATAGCCATTCTCCATTACTATAGACAATCTCTCCATTAATAACCATTTTCTCAACACTGATCCTCTCAATACTTGGAGTGAACACCATATCCGCATAACGACCAGGGGCTATCAAGCCGAGTAAGTGTGTCATCCTCAGCCTTTCTGCAGGATTGATAGTAACCATTTGGATAGCTACTAGTGGGTCTACACCAAGCTCTATAGCCTTGTTTACAATATAGTCTAGATACCCCTTCTCAACAAGATCTCTAACGCTTATATCATCTGAAGCTAGTGTTAAGAACCTTGTGTCAACACGGTATTCTGTAACAAGTTTTACTAGTCTAGAGAGATCCTTCCATGCACTACCCTCCCTCATAAACACGTACATACCCTTACGTAGCTTCTCTAGAGCCTCAAGTGGATCAGTTGACTCGTGATCACTCTCAATACCTGCTACAAGGTATGCATCAAGCTTCTCTCCTCTAAGCAATGGTGCATGTCCATCAACAATCTTCTTAGCTAGTCGTGCAGAAGCTATCTTAACCAGTACCTCAGTACGTGTATCAAGTACACTAACAAAATCCATAACCTCACCAAGCCCGATAATACCCGGGTCCTGCATCAATACAGCTACTTGTCCAGCATCAACAACTGCTCCACCACTATCAACTCCATAGCTTGGATCGATAGCTGGTACACAACTTGGTACCTCGAAATAGAAACGTACTGGTGTATACATAGACTCCTCAATAAAATACCTTATACCATCAACACCTAGTACATTAGCAATCTCATGTGGATCAGCGACAACTGTTGAAACACCATGCATAGCTACTAACCTACCAAACTCACGTACACACAACATACTAGACTCAATATGTACATGGCTCTCAATAAACCCTGGTAACACATAGTATCCTCTAGCATCAACAACTATTGTCTTATCACCAATGTATCTACCTAGATCCCTTATAGGATTACCAACTCTAACAATATAGCCGTCATAAACAACAATATCTGTACCCTCAATAACCTCACGAGTAACAACATTAACAAGCCTACAACCACGTATAACCAAGTCAGCCTTAACAAGACCAAGTGCAGCTCTTATAAGACTACGTGGTTTCTCAAAAAGACTAAACACTATTCCACCCACACATAGAAGACTAGTGTTTTATAATAGAGATAGCTATAACTAGGAAATAAACCTATCTACAACCCTCCATAGCTACTATAAGTGGGAGAGCAGTAGAGCTATACTATCCTCCTATATACAGCTATAGCTACTAGTACATAAATCCTAGGTAAATACATGGGATAGAACCTAGGCTATGTTCTTACCTTAGCTACATTATCTAGTCACGAATGGATCATATATAGGTTGATCTATGCCAATAGATATAAATACTAGTGTCAAGAAGTAACAGAGAACCTTTAACGGCAAAATCTCCCTCCATAGAGCTACAAGTATCAATAGAGATAGCTATAACTAGGAAACAACTATACCGTATAACATAGAAGACTATATGGAGAGCTGCCTTGAAGAAGAAACACGTTGTTCCTAGGAGGAAACGTAGGACTATAGGCTACTTTCGTAGAGTGAGGAAGATAGCTGTCTATAAGAGAATCAAGTAACTTAACTTATTATAGATGATGCATAGACCCTATCGGTCTAGCTGAGTCCTTAGAATATGATGCATTAAAATATAGCTATAAAGTCCTAATGTCTATTAAAACGTTTTTATTATCTTACGCAACTCCAAGGACATTCTAAGTGATTACTACTTATCAATAGATAATAGATACTAGAAACGTACTACTAGTTCTTTACAAGATTAGAGTTATAGAATTCTGGATAGAATTATTGTTACTGTTACACCACTTTAACTTTAGAACCATATATCTAGAATGAATTAGATGTTTACCTATGGAGTTGCTCTATATCATTGTTTTCTCTTCAGGTTATATATCTCAGCTAACCAGCTCTCTGGATTTGAAACCTTTATCTTATAGGCTATAACAGTACCTCCATGGGTAACTCCTATTACTAAGACTTTTGATAAGAGTCCTTCCACCTTAGCATAGCTTATTTCACTTAACCATATATTAACTAAGGGTGTTTCTTTCTTGAATATAAGTCCTGACTTATGTATTAAGACAAGCCTTTTATTTGTTAGATAAGCTTCACCACTCCCTTTTACTGGTTGTTCTATACGTGCCTTACTACTAAGTATTAGCTTTTCATCTGGATCGAATATTATGGAAGACACCTTCTTCACCTTATACCCTCTTTCTATCACTTATTATATGTGTTCTGCATAGTATTTATATATACTGTTCCTTGCTAATTACTAATAACGTTCTTCTACTATTTAGTTCACTAATAGCTTAGTAAAACTATATTTTAAGTATAGCTAGGGAGCTAGGGGCTATGGCCTATGGATGAGGTCTCTATTGAGGAAGCTGATACTGCTGGTGGTTCTATAGAGGTTTTTGTATCTAGAGATAAGGCTGTTACTAGACTAGTCCTTGGTGATAGAGAGCTTGATCCTGTGGGGTGTAGAGTTATTGTAAACCCGTACATACGTGAGCCACTTGTTAGTGATAAGCTTATTGATAGTCTTGGGATTATAGTGTTGAGTTTTAGTAGAGGGCTTTGGAGACATAGGAGTGATCCAGAGGGTGTTGTTAGGGAGAGCTATAGTAGATAAACTGCTATATTCCTTATTGGTGTCTAGACTGTGTTATTACTAGTCTTTATTAAGGGGCTATGTATCTTCTTTAGGGGTAGGAGGAGGTAGTAGGGTTTAGTGTGTTTGGTCTTGGAGAGTATTGAGTGGATTATATGGATTATTACTCCGGCTTGTAACTTGTCTTGTATACACTGTTATACAACTCTGTACTCTAGGGATAAGATGCTGGGGCTTAACGATATAGAGAGGGTATTATCTGAAGCAGTAGACATTGGTATAGAGCATATACACTATACTGGTGGTGAGCCATTTACACGTAGAGACATCATCGATATACTAGAGGCTACGTTAGACTATGGGTTAACAACTAGTGTATTTACAAACACTACACTACTTGGAGAAGGAGAGATAAAGTATCTTGCTAAGAGAGATATCCCAGTATACACAAGTTTTGATGCTCCATATAAGGAGTTGTTTGAAGAGATTAGAGGCCGTGGTGTATGGGATAGGGTCTTAGAGAATATCCAGAGGCTAATGGATAGTGGTGTTCCTGTGCATGTGAATATATGTGTTTCTAAGAAGAACTACATGGTTGTTGGAGAGACTATAGAGTTCCTCCTTGGACTAGGTGTAGAGAGTATATCGTTAATACCAGCTATGGCTGTTGGTCGTGCACTAGCTAATAGAGTATATATCGAAAGGGATGAGTACTTGTATGCACTTAGACAAGCAGAGGATAAGGCATGTGAGTATGGAGTAGACATAGCTGTATGGTGTACACCATTTATAGCCTCTATAGAATGGGCTAAACACCTATATGGAGGGAATTGTAGATACTGGAATGTACTAGATATAGCACCTAATGGTGATGCATTACTATGTGATGTAATTGGTGTTAGAGTAGCTAATGTAGTTAGAGATGGACTCCGGGAGTCATGGAGGAAGGTACTAGAGCACCCACTCTATAGGAAGGCTATGGAGATACCAGATACCTGTAGAGGATGTAGTATAGCAAGCTATTGTCGTGGTGGATGCTATGCTAGAACCTACCTATTATACAATAGGGTTGGAGTAGAAAAAGACCCCTTGTGTCCAATAGAGTTCTAGTCTCTCTAGTGCTTCCTAGTCCACTTGAGTGTAGCTACATAGGCTATAACAGCTATTATGAATACTACAAGTGCTGCTATAGCATATTCTAGACCCGGTATACCTCCTTTGTTCTCCGTTGGTGTAGTCTCTGTAGTATTTGTAGGTGTAGTTGGCGTGGTTGCTGGTGTGGATGAGGGTGTGGTAGATGGTGTGGTTATTGTGTTCCATGGTGTCTCTATAGTTGATTGTAGTAGTCCTTCTACTAGTCCATAGGAGTACCAGTTGCTTGTGTTTACATGGAATACTGGTTTACCACTAGATATACTGTATCCTACAATAACTGGTTTACTAGGTGGTGTCATTACTACTACATAGTACGTCTTATTATCTATCTCAACCTTTATTCTAACTGGTATAGTGATTGGATTACCCCATACGTCTCTCTTGGTGTTAACTATTCTCCATGTTGTCTCATTGAGCTTCTCTACAGCAATAGAGCCTCTACTTGGATCAACTACATTGTAAGTATATGTACCGTTAGGATACAGTATTAGTACTAGATAGTGGTACTTGTTTACAATAACTGCTCCACTAACACTAGATGGCTCCTCGTATAGAGGAGCACCAGCTCCACCAGTAATTATGTATTCAACACCATTTCTAACCATTGATGCAAAGCTGTGCCAGTGTCCCTGTAGGACAAGTTTTACATTATACCTGCTAATGTATTCCTCTATAGCCCTTCTCTTATCAGAGTATATGTTGTGTCCTACATTAGGGTATAGTGGGCGGTGTACTACTATTATGTATGAGACGTTATTGTATATCATTAGCTCTCTAAGTTTCCTCTTAATTGTATTTGCATGTGCATCACTGTTTATGAAGACTATACTCCAGCCAGTTATACTGTCTACACGGTAGAACTCTGGAGCAACCCTTGAAACCCAGTATTGTTTCTCACCACTCTTTAAGTCGTGGTTACCTAGACAAACCCATACATTACTAAGTCCCTCCATAGTCTCTACAAACCTATCGATCTGTCTACGGGTACCCCTACCAGTATGGTCTCCAGTCCCTATAACAGCTACTGGGTTTATGGTCTTAGCTTCTCTGATTATCGTGTAGAATATGCTTGAGTAGTATGTAGAGCTTGTATCTCTAGGCCTATTATCACCAAATACTATTAGTGGATACCATGGTAGATCCTTTGGTATGGGTTCTCTAGAGCTATTGTAGAGGCTTATACTATACGTTATTGGAGAGGCTATGGTACATACTATGATAGCTAGAGCTAGGGCTCCTACTAGTAGTCTAGACCATCTATTCAATTCTATTATTCACCCACCTACTACCTACTATAAGTACCATAGATGTATCCATAAGCTATTACATGTCCCTCTATACTATTTACAAGTTCTTCTAAACTAGCACCACCACTTAGATCAAGCTTTATATCTAGTGCTAGAACCAGTATATAGTACCTATGGACTCCATGGCCGAGTGGTGGACAAGGCCCTCCATAGCCTATTCCACCAAAGTCGTTGACACCTTGTGATCCATAGGGTGTGTCTTTTGTCTTATTTATACCCTCTGGTAACACTGTCTTACCGGGTGGTATGTTGTAGATTATCCAGTGGTAGAAGTAGCCATGTGGTGCATCTGGGTCGTACATTATCACTACTATGGACTCTGTATTATCTGGTACACTCCTTATCTCTAATGGTATAGATACATCGTCTCCATCACATGTATATTTAGCCGGGATCCTTGATCCGTTCTTAAAAGCTGGGCTATACACTTCCACCCTACCCTCAACATCCTTTATTAGAGCATATAGTCTATCCTCTATAGGGAAGGGCTTCTCCTTAGCTACACCTTTCTCTCCACTAGTACTCATTGTTGATAAGTAGTAGAGTATAGCTACTAGAATAACTAGAGCAATAGCTATTGCAACAACTAGTCTCTTATCCATAAGAGTCAAGCACCCCCTGTTTCTTCAAATAATCTTTTAGCTACAATTACTATTATAGCTATAGCTAAGCCTATGATGTTTGAGACAAGATCATCTATACATGGGGTACGATATGGTACTGGTAACTGGGCTATCTCAGTAATAGGTGCTATAACAGTATACACCATTACTAGTCTACGGTTTAACCCAAGTGCCTTATACCAGAATAAACCATTAAGTATATACGTTACTATATGTGTTATTGACAATGGTATAGCTGGTGTAGAGGTCTCCATGCTCCATTCCTCATTCCATGGGATCACCGAGCCTATTATAGTAGCTATTGTAAAAGCTAGTGCTATTATAAGCCATTTATCCATACTAGCATCCACACTCCATTAGGGGCTATATTTATAATTACTATGGGTCTAGACTATATATGGGTATATAGTGTCTTGTCTATAAAGACATATCTCTATAGACTAGTAGAAGCTATGTTGATTACACTGGTCTCTATACTACTAGTTTATACTACAACAGAGGTTCCATGGTGTGCTAAGGAGCTCATATTGCTTGCTACAATAGTGTTTATAGTATATATGCAGCTTATGTCTCGTAAGCTATGGACACGTATAGCCTTCCCACTAAGCCTTATGAGCCTAGGGCTTCTCATCTCACGTATGGTTTACAAGACTATACCAGACTATTACTACGTATATGTAGTGCTAGCTTATATCGTGACTTGTTTCCTACTATACCATGCACTATACCGTATAATAACTATATTCCTTGGAGAGAGGAAAGGGTTGTTCCACATTGTACTAGAGGATATAGAGCTTGATATACTGATATACCTTATAGCAGTAACTATACTCACAATATGGGTTTATAGACTAGGTGCTATACAGTGGTGGTCTGGAACACTAATAGTAGTTGGCTCCTGGAGCCTATGGTTGATTGTATCAAAGTATATGAATAAGAAGGTACTACGTGTACTCTTGGAGGGAAAGACTACTCCATGGGGTTTTACACACCCCGTTGAACCAGAAGCTGAAAAAACACTAATGTCTATAGCTAGTCTTATAGTACTCGTTAGCCTTATGATACCATTGTTATTCGCTTATACACAGCCACTGCTTGTAAAACGTGGTTTTGTACCACTAGCTCTACTCGGTGTATTTCAGGCAATAACTTGTCTCCTATACCTCGTGGTGTATGCACTCGTTATGCATGGTGCATATATTGAGGAGCTTGTAAGGAGGGATAGAGAACAGGTTGATATAGAGGGATATAGTGTCTTCCATAGCTGGAGGGATATATCGTGGTTTCTAAACCGTTCTGTAGGCTACTACTATAGACTAAAGTATCTATCAGCACTCTATATGTTGTTCCAAGGACTAGAGATAC
>CAYXOO010000027.1:0-8385 GCA_964466845.1 uncultured Desulfurococcaceae archaeon | reverse complement strand
GGTGATAGAGAGATCTACTATGGAGACCTATATAATGTGTTAAAGAAAGGCTATGAATACATTGTTGAGAGGAAACTACTAAAGTATGTAGATAAGACATTACTTGAGAAGACACTAGAGGTTTTCCAGCCAGAGAATATATGGGTTGTAGAAGCAGATACTAGTATACTACAGTGTGAACCAGAAGAGACACGTGAGTTCTATAAATGGGTTTTCTCTAGTCTTGTAAACCTCTATGCTAAACTAGTTGATGTACCACATGAGGCTCGTAGAGAGTGGAAGAAAGCAGTAAAGACAACAATTGCTAGGCTAGAGAACTTTATAAAGACACGTGTAAGGGATACACATGAGAAGATCGAGTTGGAGAAGATACGTGTAGAACTAGCTAATATGCTCGACAAGGAAATGATTACACAAAAGGATATAGAAGAGATACTACATAGGTATCCACCGACAACTAATATGATTAGAAACTACTTAGTGCATGGACAACTAGTTAAGAACGCTATAGTGTATCGTGGTAGTCGTGACGAGTTTGATAGGGTAATGTCCCAGCCATACATACTATACTCTCTATACACACTAATAATAGCCTATACTCTATGGAGACACCCAGAGCTATTGGAGAAGAGATAGTTTCTCAACAAATATCTTCTCCAGTAGATCCACTGCATACTGTATAAACTTCTTCCTAACCCTATAGCCAGTCTTAACACTCTTCATTAGGTCGGTGTCTGGTGTGTAAGCGTATATGTATATGTGTTCATAGCCTCTATAGTAGTTGTTAAGCCACTGTATATAATTGCTTAACTCACTCAACTCTCTATACTCATCACCAACTCTAACAAGTATACTAGGCTTGTACAAGCCATAGTATGTAGTCCTTGAAGTAATATAGCATATACAGTACTTGTCTATAGAGAAACACTTTTCATCAAAAACGCTTCTCCCCTCAATAACCTTCTTAAGGATACCCTTGTATTCTTCAAAGCCTAGTTCTCTATTGTAGAGACTTGATATGTAGTTGTAGAGGTCTTCTTCTCTCTTAAACAATGTTACTGGTAGTAGTCGGCGGTCTAGGAATGCATAGGCATAGTATAATAGCTGTTTATCATCAATGCTGGACTCTACTATGCTATAGGCTAGTCTGTAGAGTAGGCTATCAGTCATTATCCAGGGCTTACGGGTAACTATGTCTACGTACTTGTCTATAAACAGTTCTCTAAGACTATAGTCTCCTAGAAACCTATACCCAGTCCTATCCTCATAGTCTATAGCGTGTCTTAGTAGTCTACGTGTAACTTCTGCTAAAACAACATTCTTGTGGTGATAGTAGACTAGTTTGTACATCTTTAGTCTAGAGCTAACCATGTCCTCTAGTGCTGGTAGTGATTTAAGGTCGTAGTATACTCTATAGCTTCCATCTATCCTAGCTACATACATGTTGTCTATAATACGGTCTATATCAACTAAGCCATAGGTTACACCAGTATAGTATGCATCTCTACGTAGATAGTCTAGACGGTCAGCATCAAATACTCCAGAGATTATCCTATGGAGTAGGCTATAGCCAGTACTTGTTAGCAGTGGGTAGTAGCTAGTGTGTTGTCTTAGGAACTCTTCTCTAGACTCACTACCTAGTAGTATAGAGGCTATATGCTCAACTGTTACACCAGTATAGCTTCTACCATCCAGTTGTATCCTTAATGGCTTTAGTATAGTCTTTAGCTCTCTCCACTTTAGTAGCAACTCTATAGTGTTCTTCTCATGCAACCCACGTTCACCAAATGCTTCCTCTACAACATGGCTGTAGGGATAGTGTCCTATATCATGTAGTAGTCCTGCAAGCCTTATACTCTGTACTAGGTAGGCTTTCAAAAGGTCTACACGGCTATGGAGACCAAGTTCTCTATAATAGCCAGTATCGTATAAACCCATGATCTTCTGGTAAGCAGTTGGTGTAAAGTACTCGTTTAACTCATTAGGACTAATACCACCTAGTATGTTCTCTAGCATACGTGTAGCTAGGTGCATAACACCTATTGAGTGTTCAAACCTGCTATGCTTAGCACTCGGGTAGACTAGATGAGCTAGTGCTAACTGTCTAACCTCATGCAACCGGTTATAGACTGGTGTCTGTATAATACTATACTCTATCTCATTAACTGGTATAACCCCGTACAATGGATCGCTTAGTACAGCTCTTATACGTGCAAGACCTACAGTCCTAGCCACTATAGAGCCACCATTCTAGTATACTACCTTATAGTATAGTCTACTATGTTTATCCTAGGTAAAAGATATATCTAGTGAATAGACTATATTTTCTATGGAGGAGGGGTTTGACTACAATTATAAATAGGTTGTTCCTTGAGAACTTTAAGGCTTTTAAAACACTTGATGTAAAACTAGATAAGTTGTCAATAGTAGTAGGTGGGAGACGTAGTGGTAAGACAAGCTTTGTTGAAGCACTAGAGATCCTCTCTCGGCTTATGAGAGAAGCTGGTCTTACAGGTAGTATCTATAGACACTGGTGGGGACTAGAAAACCTTGCTTATAGGAGGAAAGGCTATATAAGGATAGGTGTTGGGATACGTGATGACAGCTATGATGTACATGGTTATTTCCAAGTAACAATTGATACACGTGAGTATCGTTTTGTAGAAGAATACCATGTTGATGGAGTAATAGCTACTATAGACGATGGAGTTATGATTCTAAGGCTTCCAGAGAGAGATGAGTACATGGCTCTTGACTCTAAGGTAATAAGTGGTGTTGAAGATCTATTTGAGGAAGAGATAAAACTAGGTGTTACACCATGGGGTAGTATTATAGCTTTCTCTAACCAAAACCTAAGATACTGGGGTTCACTGAAAGATACAATGGCTAGTGCAACTGATCTACTAGCCCGTATACTATTGTCTGTAAGACAAGTTGGTAGGATCAGGAAGCTTAGAACGAATAGCCGTTATAGAGACATACTCTACACCGTTATAAAGGATATACTGTCTCTAGGGATAATAGCTTGCTATACACTAGCTAATGCAACCTATATTAAATGGATAGACTTCCGGACAACAACAAACCCTGTCAAAGATGTATTCGGGTATCTTAGATATGATGCATCAAACCTACCAGGCTATATACATAGGCTATTCATTAGGGGATATAGACTAGACTATATAAATAGGATGGTAGAGCTATACTGTGGAATAGGTTCACGTATAGAACTTGTAGAACTACCCAATAAGACCATATTTATAAAGACCTATTGTGGTGAAGAAGAAGTTGCTCCACCAAACCTACCATTAGGGCTAGTGAAAGCTATAGCTCTAGGTACAGCACTTGATTCTCCATCACCACTTGTTGTAATAGATGATTTCGACGAGTATCTAGATGAAGATGTTGCTCGGAAGTTTATAGAGTATGCAATGGAGAGTGGTAAACAAGTTATACTAACTACACGTAGATCAGTATATGCATCTGGCTTACCACCAGAGAATATAGTGTTGCTTGAATAAACTATTAATTAGTAGGTAGAGAAATGGTTTGTTCTAGACTAGGAGATTCTAGTCTATGGTGTATAAGAGCCTTGTATAGCATAGTAGCTAGAATGGTATTGGTTTCAGTCTTGATAGCTTCACTACTACCCTCTATAACAACTACTGGAGAACTAGGAGGTTTTGGTTTGGATACAAGAGTTGATGATACACTAGTCTATTCCAACCCTAGTATAAGACTTGTTAAGGAGATGAGGATGTATAGAGATAATGGAGACTATAGGCTTATCATACTATCAAAAGACATGTATGTACTAGGTAGGAATGGGTTCCTTGGCAAGATAGAGACTTCGTTTTACCCTAGTCCTCTAAACCCGTACTCACACATGATGTTTATCGATGGGTACATACTGGCTGTCATACTATGTGGTGATGCTGTAGATGTATATGTAGTCAATAGTACAGATTATACACTATATTATAACGGGTATATAGAGATACCTAATAGGATAGTAGAAAATATTAGAGGAGTCGTATATACTGGAGACAATATATTCTTGTACGTAGAAGTGTTTAGTATAGTTTCCCTTAAGAGAGAACTAGTTGTATTATCAGTGGATCTTATACAGAAGACTATAGTGGTTACTAGTGTATCAAGACTAAGTGGTGAAACCATACTCACATATAATGTGTATCCCGGTGATGTGGATGGAGAACTTGGTTTAGAGGATGTATTACTAGATAATATATTGAATATAACAATTGATCCATTGATAGGAGATATAAGTATATACTACGGGGAATGTAGTCTAGCCATACAGAACTCTACATATATTGGACACTTTATCTACAAGGATAGACTAGTCCTACTGACCAAAGATATAGGTTCTACAAATATAACACTATGGTCTATACTTTTAGACACTGGCTCATATGCAAGAAATAGCGTACAAGGTGGTATGCAGTCTAATATCTATTATAACATAGCTGGTGAAAACCTAGTGTTATTCCTTGAGAACCCCTATAGTGGATACACTATGGTATACTATGTAAACATGTCTACTCTAGACTACATAGGTGTTGGACTAGAGGGTATATGTGCAGAGAAACTCTATCCAGTAATAGACTATGATGGTGATGGGTTAAATGAGCTAGTCTATTTCAATAATTCAGAGATCGATATCTATTATACACATAATAGCTCGTGGGATAGGATAAAATGGATTCCAGATAGATTTGCTTATGTTGATGCTCATCCTAATGGGTTTATAGAAGTCAATGGAACTGTGTATATGGCTTATAGTGATAAACCCTTAGACATAGAGGCTAGTAGGAGTATATATGTTGGTGTAATAAACACTAGTGCATCACTAGATAAGACACCACCAGATATAGAGTTGAGGATATGGCCTCTAGAGAACAATGTAGCTACTTCATCATTCAATGTAACAGTTAGTGTATGGGAGAATGAATCAAGTATATACAGTGTTAGCATACATGTTACTAGCCAGGATGGAACAGATATAGTAAGATATGAGAAAGTGCTTAGAAACACTACACACTACTACAACTATACAATCCATGTACCTTCTGATAAGCTATCTAATGGAGTGTACTATGTGGATGTTACTGCATACAATATTGATGGGTATGGAGCAGAATGTAGAAAGACAGTTATATACCGTAGTATAAGTGAGCCCTTACTAGTTATAGTTAGTCCAGAAAACTATAGCGTAGTTGATACCAATGTGTTTAATCTAGAGTTCTACCTAGATCCTGGTAGTAATGGATCAGTATACGTCTATGTCTATGTAGATCAAATGCTATACACTATTTTATACAACACTACTGGGTTACAAAGCATACCTATAAACACAACTGGTATACCAGATTCTATACTAAACATTACCTTAGCAGCTATAGTATCAAGTATTGTTAACAACACCTGCATAAATAGGTCTATTATAGAAACCGTCTTTATCTATAAAGACGTGTTGTATCCAGAGATAATAGTCTATAAGCCACTGGAGAACCAGGTTATAAGAGATAATGTTGTTGAGACAGAGTTTTATGTCTATGATGCATTCCTTTCAGCACTCTCGGTATCTCTAGTGAGTAGCTATGGTGATATAATATATAGTTCAATACTTACTCCAGAGAATGGTAATCATACTGGTTCTTTCTCAGTATACTTGCTTGGTAGTGGTAACTATACGTTAGTCTATAGAGCTAGAGATAGAGCTGGACATGAGACAGTTGTTTATAGGGATATTGTTATTGAGAACCCTATGGGTGATATAGTTGTTACTGTAGAGCCTAACTTGTTAGTTGATAATGTCTTGACTAACCGTGATAAGATAGTTGTTAGAGCATATAATGCTACATCACTCTATGTAGTTGTTGAAGGAGTTGGTAATAAGGGTGGTATTGCTTTTAGGAAGACATACACTAATGAATCTATACTAGGACTTGTAACTGTGTCTATAGATCTGAGTGATAGACCATTTGTTGATGGGAGGTATAGGTTGTATGTAAGAGCTTCTAGGAAAATCTATATTGCTGGAAGTTATGTTGAGGTTTCTACAAAGCTTATTAGATACAACTTTACCATCGATAACCTACCTCCAATAGTAATGTGTTATTATCCATGGAGTAAGAAGGTATTTATTGCTATGGGTAAAGAGGCTCTTGTCGTTGATAAGAATAGTGTTGTTCTAGAGAATAATACATTGTATCTAAAGGGTATAAACGTGTCTGTAATGGATGTTACTAGTGGGTATATAGAAGCTTATGTAACAACATACATTGTTAGTGGTGATACCTTTAAAGAAGTATATAGTGATGAGGCAACCTATAGGTATGAGGGTGTTAATAGAGTTGTATGGGATGCTAGTCTATTCTATAATGTCTCACTACTAGTCCCTATCTATAGGAATGCATCACTTGATCTACTAGACAAGTATACATTATACGTAGTTGTTAGAATAGAAGCTAATGATACAATACACTTTATTCCAAAAACAATATATCTTGATGGTGAAGAATCCATCCACTTATATATCGACATAACAGAGCCTATTATCAAATGGGTTAGAAAGCCAGGTAAGTACTACTCTGGTAATGTAGAGTTTACTCTAGTTGCTATTGATAATAGTCAATTATTAGCATTAAGTGTATATGTTAATGGTTCTCTATGGCATAGTGTAAAGTTGTTTAATGGAAGTAGATACAATGTTACTTTAAGTCTTAAGGAGGGTTTCTATAGACTAGATATTGTAGTAGCTGATCCATGTGGTAACAAGTATAATGAGACATACTATGTATTTATAGACAATACACCACCAGACTTTATAGTAAGCTATACAGTAGTCAACAATACTATATACATAGTTGTAGATGGGTGTGATAGGGAAACCAGTATACTATACATTGAGGTAGTATCTGGACAAGATAGGAAGGTGTATACTAGAGACTATATAGGTAAGTCTATACCAGTAAATTGTAGTGGTAACCTATGCAACATAATTGTTAGAGTATATGATCTACTGGGTAATTATAGGGAGAAGAGACTAGTTATAAACACCACTACAGTATCTACGACTATGCATGAGATAGTAGTTGTTGAAGAAAAGCCTACATTTATAGACTATCTATTACTAGTAATAGCTATGGCTCTACTCACTATAACAGTTATAGTGATTGTTAGGAGGAAGAGCTAGTTAATCCTATGTAGTTACTCTATTATCTCATGTGGTTATGTGTTAGAGTAAGTATTTAAGGATAAGCTATAGTGATAAGAGACTATAGTTATAGCATAGCTTGTATGGGTGGCTGGTAGTGGTTGTTGTTAGACCTGGTTTGTTGAAAGAGGTTATTAGTGGTGATGAGTTTTTAGAGAAAGCCTATGAGGCTATAGCATGTGATCCAGAGGTTAGAGAGCTATGGTTTATGAGTAATGTTATGGCTGTTAAGAGGCTTAAGTACAATGATCACGGGCCTGTGCATGCAGAGATTGCTGCTGGTGCTGCACTTGAGCTTTATAGGCTATTGCTTAAACATGGTGTTGAATCTAGTCTTTTAAGGGATGGTGTGGTAGAGGATGAGAAGCTTACATACCTAGTCCCTCTCTATGGTGGCTTGCTACACGATATTGGTAACTCTATACACCGTGATATGCATGAGAAACTTGGTTCTCTACTAGCTAAGCCTATACTTGATCGTGTGTTGAAGCAGGTTATAGAAGATCCTGTTGTAAGGTATAGAGTTAGACAAGAGATTATGCATAGTATCCACTGTACAGCATATGATGTACAATGTCTAACAGTCGAGGCTGGGTGTGTAAGTGTTGGTGATGGACTAGACATGGCTGAGGGGAGAGCACGTGTACCCTATAAGCTTGGCCAGATAGGTATTCATAGTGTATCAGCACTAGCTATTAAGAGAGTTGAAGTTATTGAGGGTGATAGAGTACCTGTTAGAGTAAACGTGTATATGAGTGAACTAGCTGGTGTATTCCAGGTTGACGAGGTTCTTATGCCTAAGCTAAGGACTACACCACTTATGGACTATGTTGAAATAGCTGTTATAGTAGGTGATCGTGAGCTTAAGACATATAGTCCAAACCGTAGATAATAGCTTCTTGTGGAGGCTAGAGGGCTATGGAGGAACTAGATATTAGACATACTAGTCGTGTAGTTTATGCTAGACTACCAGGTGGTTCTAAGGCTTTTATTAGGTATCGTGTAGAAGATGGGAGGCTTAAAGTACTAGAGACATATACTCCACCACAGTATCGTGGTAGAGGGATAGCTCGTAGGCTAATGGACTATACTGTAGAACTAGCTATTAGTAAGGGGCTACAAGTAGAACCTATATGTAGCTACGC
>CAYXOO010000026.1:0-18854 GCA_964466845.1 uncultured Desulfurococcaceae archaeon | reverse complement strand
ACTTTATCTTCTCCCGGCTCTGGAAATAAAACTTCTGCTTTATTAAAACTAATAGTTTTCTTAGCTATAGTCTTAGGTATGAATTTATCTATCGTCTTAAAATGGTATGTTGGCGAGTATCCATCATGCTCTTCTACCTCAATAGGATCAATAGCTATTACGTATACGCTACCCTCCCTCGATAGAGTGTTTTTCTGGAAGACAAGGTATCTATTCTTATACTTTGCAACAGCTATTAGTGGTGGTGGGGTTATTTCTACAAGTTCTACTTCACTCTTATTTATACCAAGACTATCTACTGTGTTTAGAACTAGCTTACCAAATTCTATAGCTGTAGCTGAAGCTTTCTTTGAGTACTTTGGTGCATAGGCTATTGATGCAATTATTATGGGTAGTGCAAAGGTTATGAACGCTAGAAGGAGTCTTTCATTAATATTGCTTCCTACTCCAACTATATTGAATACAATTGATGTAGCAGTAAACATGAGTACAGCAAGTATCATACCTGATGCAATAGCTTTTGTGAAGGCACTTCTCTTTACGATATCAGCATACTCTTCTATATCACTTAGTAGCATACTATGCTACTCCTCCTTATCTACTCTATAGTTTCTCTATAAACCTATATATATTATCATAAGCATTGAGTGGGCGTATGTAGGTGTATAGAGGAGTCTGTTTAGAATTTTACTTTCTCCTATAGAGTACATACAGAATCAATAATATGGATAACAATATGTATACTGGCTTATACGAATACTCTGGTGCTGGTATATAGTCTCTAAAACCATATACACCCTCCACACTATGAGATAAGTTGTTATCTATAGGCTTCTCTATCTCTACTACAATGCTTACGTTATTCGGGTCATAATATAGGTTATTATCTAGTACTAATACATTAACTGTATAGTTGTTTACAATACTATGTAGTGATATGTTAAACACAATACTATTATTGCTTGGTAGCCCAGTCCAGCTAATATTACCTAGAGATATAGTAGTATTGTACTCTAGTGGTTCTAGTCCATAGCTACTATTCTGGTATAGCTTTAGAGTAACAACTGCATAGTCTCTATAGACAGTTATATTCTCTACAACAACTACTGGTTTTAACTCACTAACATAGATAGTACTCTCTATAGAACCACTGTATCTATACCATAGAGTATCTACTCCATAGACACTAACTACTATCATACCTCTTGTAATAGCTTCTCTAGGTACTAATACATATTGGGTAGTCACACTACCACCAATCACTCCTACATAACTATACGTTATTGTATCTAATAGTCTAGAGTATACAGTAACGTTAAACACTACATCCTCTAGAAGGCTTGAAGGCTTAATCCAAGAGACACCATTATCAGGGCTAACAGCTATAGAGACACTTATGTTTAAGCTGTGGTATGCTATAGTCTCATTAACTGTATCTATAGTGATTCTATAGAGGAATGGTTCTAGCCTGATAAAGCCTCTATGGTGTGAACTCTTATAACAAGTAGGTTTCCCCGGATTAAACTCTACTACTAACAAGTACCTACTAGGTACAAGTGTTGCCGGATCAATTACTGCAACGTAAGCATCTAAGCCGCTACTATACACCATATAGCCTTCTATAACAGAGTCTACTGCATGACTGTAAGCTATAGACTTATACCTATATAGCGTATAATGTAGTCTCAAACTATTATTCCTTATATAATGCTCCCTATGATCCAATGGATCTACATATAGAAGTCTAGCCTTAATAGTCAACCCGTCGATAGTGTAGTCTATTGGATATAATACTGTTGGACCAATATACTCAACTATAGTCTCTAGACCCTCTACATATATCTTACTCTTATCAACTCTATGTATAGTAGACCATGTTGTAGGAGCTATATCTCCACCAAGGAAATCAGGTAGTTTACCGCCTCCACACTTATATCCTCTAACTGGATACTGTACACTATAGTATGTAAGATAGAAACCATAGTATTTGGGTGTAAAGTTATGTACTATAACTGGTTCTTTTTTAGATAATACCCCAGAAAATTCATCAACTAATACATGTCGACGACCTAGTGTATAATATGTACTTGTATTTACTAGAGAGCCATAGACTGTATTGTTTAATAGTGTATATACTGTTAGATAGAGAGTATTCTCTAGGAGAGCATAGAGTTGATACCTACTCCAGAGCTTAATGACTGGTTTATCAAATATTATCAATCCAACATATGGGCTCTTAGGCCACGGGTATATATTGTATGAGTTAGGTCTATTTGGTGGACATGGTGTTCTACCATAGAATCTAATATACTGAACTATAAACACTTCTTCCCTAGATCCATCGCTATCTATGTCTGTCTCTATACGTTCTATTACGTATCCTAGAGAGTCTTGATAATAACAAAGCTTTGTAATAGACAATACCTCTCCAGTATATAGGTTGATCCTATATAGTTCGTGTCCTAGGTAGTGGCCATTACCCCATTGATAAGTCTTTGGTGTAATGACATAGGCTATTCTACCACTTACAAATAATAAGCCATTGCTATGATATTGTCTTGTAAATAGGGTATTACCATAGATAAGCTTATACCATACGATACGTTTATCCATTAGATCATAGAGTATTACTGCATGTAAATAGCTATACCATCTATTAAGTTCCTCGTCAAAACCATATAGTGTTGTAAGCATTAATGCTTTAACTCTATTATCACTAATTATGAATTTCAATGCTATGATTCTTGATATACGGAACCATTTATTACCTAGGAGTATCTTTGTTCCAACAATCTTTGTTCTAGACACACTCCATGTATTAAGATCGATTACTTCAACACCAACTGCAGCAGCTAGTCTATAGTATAGTGGTCTATACTTACTACCATCTTTATACTTTGTTATTGGTGATGCATCATAGCTGTAGTACCCACTATAGTATCCAAGGTATTCTCCATATACGATGTACAGTTTATCACCGTATATCATCCAGTCTAGTAGTGTGTATGGATAGAAGTATTTCATTAGTTCATCATATATTACTCTACCATAGCCTCCCATGTGTATATTTGGTGTTGCAACCACTAGATGCATTAGTTTATCAAACAAGCTCTCTTTACCAATAACATGTTCTACAACATCCTCTATACTACCACTAGACCAGTCTATACTAAGCTCTATTATTGAATCATAGCCTATTGTACCAACTAGTAGTCTACCATTATAGTATACCATGTATGTACTCCAACTAGTTGTTACATCATTAGCTTTAAACCTACTATAGAAGACATTTGACTCATAAACACTCTTGATCGTATAATAATGTGTATCTAGAGACACAAGATCAACTACTACAAGATATAGTTTTAGCCACAGCCTATGGAATAGCCCGTATGCACTCCTACTGATCTTATGCCATGGAGAGACTCCTACCAAGTATAGCTTCTTATAGACACTATCATAGTAGTAGAAACTAGTGTCTATATACACTCCCTTATAACTAGCTATAACCTCTGTCTTATTCTCTACAGGATCCCAGTAGATCAGCTTAGTCTCTAAATCATATCTCTCATCATACCTTATTGACAGTATGTCAATGTATCTATTGTTTTGAGACAATAGTAGTTCATAGACACCATCACCATCTATATCAACTGGTATCGGTTTGAAATAGAATATGTTCCCAGGACTACTAGTCTTTAATACAGCATATTCTCCACTATCTATATCCCATACTCTTATCTGTCCAGTAAACCAGAATACTAGGTCCGGGTATTTATCTCCATCAATATTCGTCTCTATAACACCCCTTAATAGCCCATAGAGGAATGCATTGTATTTATCAAGCCCTGCATAATCAACTCCTACACTCTCTAAATAGACTGGTATAGAGCCTCTATAGATACTACCTAGGTTATTGCTGTTATAGTTGTATATAGAGTCTATGTAGTTAGCTCTACTAATGTGTATATGCAGTATTGATGCTAGGGCTAGAGCCATTAATAGCATACTGTAGATGATTCTATACATCACTAACCCCCATTAGAATGGAGAGCTATAGAGTAGGAGTTCTATATGGAAAAAGATATATTCTATAGAGGGGTGTAGAGGTAAGTGAAACTATTACCTATATGAAATGGTGTATTATAGTGGCTACAGTCTTTATAAAGATCGGTGGATCGTTTATAACATATAAGGATAAACCATTTAGTATAGACTACAGTGCTCTCTATAATACCTATAAGATAATAGCTGGTGTCTATAGAGAGAAAAACATACTCATAGGACACGGCGGTGGATCGTTTGCCCACCCAATTGTAAAGGCTATGGAGAAAAGTGATCCAGCAAAGACTATTGTGTTATGTCAAAAAGCTACACGTCTACTAAATAATGTTATTGTAAACTACCTTGTTGACTATGGACTCCCAGTTGTTAGTATACAGACTAGTGTATTGGTCTACCATTCTAGTAGTGGATACAAAGTAGCTATTGATCCATTGGCTAAGGCTCTAGAGTATAAACTAGTACCCATAGTTTATGGAGAGTGTATATATTGTGAGAAAGACTATTATAGAGTATTGTCTACAGAGGAATTGTTTAAGGTATTAGTACCATTTCTAAAGCCAGAATATATAGTGTTTATTGAGAGAGTAAGTGGAGTCTATACTAGAGATCCATTGAAGTATAGAGATGCAGAACGTATCCCATTAATTAATAGAGAGAATTATAGAGAAATACTAGATACTATAAGTGGAGCATCTGGTGTGGATGTTACAGGTGGTATAAAGTCTAAGATAGAGTATTCAATAGAACTTGCTAGAAAGTATGGTATAAAAAGCATTATTATATCTGGGTTTGATGTAGGAGAGTGTATAAGAGCTATACTCTATGGAGAGACAAGTAAGGGCACAGTTATAACTTGGTAGAAGATATAGATAGGAATAGATGAAGAACGCTGGATTAACTGATTAAATGATGAATTC
Organism: uncultured Desulfurococcaceae archaeon; assembly: GCA_964466845.1. Lineage (GTDB taxonomy): Archaea > Thermoproteota > Thermoprotei_A > Sulfolobales > Desulfurococcaceae > CAYZRH01. The sequence continues at coordinate 13,872 of CAYXOO010000026.1, read as the reverse complement.
CGGCCTTACAGATACTATTCTCCTAGACAATATACACTGTTAAATGATCCACTCCTTTATCAAAGTATACCTGCCTATTACCACTAAGAACAATAGCTATAGAGTCTCTAGTCAATATAACGTAGTCGTATAGATAGAATCCAGGTGTAACTATTGTTAGGTAGGACTCAAATTCTTTATCAACAACTCTTATCTCGAAAACACCTATGGCTTCTCTATCAACTACTCTACACCTTCTTTCAAAAGGTCTTATGTTCCCTCTAAAGTATATATAGACATATTTCTTCCTACTATTCTCATCATAGAATACCTCGTAAGACTCTATAGGAGCTTTTACGATAACAGTTCTTTGTCTAAGATCTACACTAGTATTCCTAGAGCCTACAACTAGTTGTTCACTAGAGACTCTAAATACTAACGAGCCGCTCCACCACTTGATACACACTGTCTCCATGGATACATACACCATATAGCCTATAAGGTAATACAGTATCTCTCTTGTCTACTAGTAGAGAAAACAATATATGTATGTCGTATGATTCTACTACAACAGTAAAAGAATGGCATAGAGGGAGAGAAACATGCCTAAAAACCCATCTATATTATTGAGGGAAGAGCTGTCTAAGAACCAGTATGAATTACTAGATATCTATAGGTTTAAAGATCATGACTTAGTTAGAGTAAAACATAGTGTATCAAACAGGGTATATACAGTTAGAGTCTCTAAGCACATAACTGATCTAGTGTCAATAGATGATGTTAGAGACATAGTTAAAAGTATTCTTGAACAAATAAAGAGTATAGAGGAGGGTAAGTAGGTTACTATACTTTTTAGTCTAGGCTAGAAAGGATGATATATTGAGGATTAGTGGTGGAAAGATAGCTATAATAGTGGTTATAGTATTAGTAGTTGTAGTAACAACACTTGGTTATTACATGCAACTAAATAGTATTAGGAGTGCAGTAAAGGTTGTACGGGTGAAGATACTAAGGATTATAATTGATGAAGAGAACCTTAGTTTAACGTATGTATTGTCTATAGAGATTGAGTGTGGTTTAGAAGAAGATGTTGTTATAGAGAGTTATAGAGCAAGTATAGAACTCTATTATGACCAGCATATGCTTTTATATAGCACACTGACTGGTGGATCAGTATCGTTTAGACAAAGAACTGTTATTATAGCTAATGAGACAAAGCTTCTAGACTTCAGTGATCTAGAGACTTTAAGAAGTGTCTATAGTGAGAATGAACTACTAGCTGGTGATCTAAGGTTTACTGCTACACTGTCTATCAAGGGATTACACGTGGATATAGATACTACTTGCTCAATTGAACCTGTTTATCCACAAGACGTGTTTGTATTCAAGTCTTCTTAGCAAACCTTGTCTCAACACATACTCTATAATAGTACTTAACAAGTTCTCCTAATAGAAATAGCTTCTCTCTAGAACCATACCCATAGATGCATATCCTTTCATTAAATACCTTGATCTCCCTAACCCTTACTCCTAGATAATAACTTGTTTCTTCAATAACACTATAGTCTATCTTAGGAGGCTCTACTCCTTCATACACCCCATAAGACTCCATAACCCTGCATCTCCATCCATGAGTATATAGGTTAGCTGTACAAGCTAGTGGTAATGCTACTACTCCTTTCTCTCTAGCATAACTGATTATATTCTTCTTTAGATCACTTGTTCTAACACCTACCTGTCTAGAACCACCTAGTCTCCCATGTAGTCTCTTGATTATACATTCTATATTGAAACCCTTCTCCATTAGTCTATGGAGTATATTCTCTGTAACTCTAAAACCTCCTACAACAACTGCTTTTACCTCGTACTCTATAGCCTTATCAATAATATCTCTATACTCACTATAGTTTATACAAGGTATTACTGGTCTATAGAATAGTACTGGTTTAAGGCCGGCCTTTGACAGGTTCTCTATAGTCTCAAACCTCCTATTTGGTGGTGGTGCATGTGGCTCTAGCCTGTCGTAGTGTTTTAGAGTGACTATAGTTACTAGAGGGCTTATCCCAGGATCTACTTTCTTAAGCCTATATGCATCCTCTATATCTAGATACATTTTAGTTGAAAACTGTATAGGGTTTCCTAGATACCTAGCTATAGCTTCTATATAAGCCATTGTCTTCTCTTTAACAATTTCTAGGAAAGGCTCTGTTACACTACCAATTGCTATAAATGAGCCTCTCTCACCAGGTATGAAGTAGGGGTTTTTGAGTAGTGCATAGACTAGTTGTAGTGGGGATAATGGGTAAGGTTCTATAGTCCATGGAAAACCCATGTCTCTTATGTAGCAGTAGGTGCATTTTAGTGGACAACCAATACCTGTATGTATAGTCATTCCACATGGACGTGGCTTTCTGTGTGCATGGTGGTCTTTTAGGGCTTCTAAACGCTCTCTATCGCTTAGTAACCCCTCTATACGTTCTAATAGCTTCCTCTTAGTCTCTAGCATCTCTATTAGTGGATTACCCATTCTCTATCCCATTATATATTAGGTGGTTCTAGATACTATTATCTTAGAGTCTAGAGTGTATTTAGGGATAGATGGTATTGATTAACACAGTTACACTAGTATGTGATAGGAGAGACTATTTTGTTGATAAGATTAGTCGTCTCTATAGGTATGCTGGTGTTGCTAAGGGGTTTGTTTATAGAGAGTTCATCTTATCAAAGGGTAGTATTAGAGAGATCTATGGTTTGTTAGCGGCTATGGAGCATGATGTAGTCCATGTATATGTTAGAGTATCTCTATTAGTGAAGATACTGTTTGTGTTACTACTGGTGCATAGGCCTAAGCTCGTGATAATATCTATGCCAGTACCTACTAGGCTAGAGAAGCTACAAGCATACCTCTTATCATTGCTGGTTGGTTTGAATGTATCGTTTAGTAGGAACATAGTATTTGCGTATATATCACCTTATGACAACTATCGTTTTAGTAGGTATTTTGGTAGATACAAGTACATCTATATACCGTTTATAATGTATGATAGAGAGTATCGTGTACCATTAGAGCTAGTATCTAGTGAACCACTAGTCATACTATACCCTGTATACCATGGTGTAAGCAAGTGTGTTTTAGAAGCTATTGATTCTCTTAAGAGACATGGTCTAAGCCCTAAATTAATACTGGTTGGTGATAAATGTATTAGCAGACCACATACTCTATGCATACTATGTGAAGAATACTCAGACTATATAAGGAATGTATCACTCGGGATAGTACTTGATGAAAGCATTGAGTCGAATACTATACTAGCTGACTTGGTAGCAGCTGGTAAACCAGTTGTAACACTAGAGGAAAACCCATACTCCTACCAATTCATAAACACTGGATTCATAGTATACATTACAAGGATAGATACAGAACTACTAATATCAGCAATAATTGATATAATAAACAATATAGATGCATATAAGAAGATATTTGTAAACTACAGACTAGAAACACCAAGTGTAAGAGACACAGCACTATATCTGTACCAGAAAATAATAGAAGCAATAAAGAGATGAGAAGAGCTCAGCTATCCTAGCCTTAATCACCAATCATCTTCTTCCGGCGCGTTCTTCATCGCTGTTAAGTATATATGTTTGTCTATGTTTATATCTCTGTTTCTGGGTGTAGGTGGGTTGAAGCCTATTTATAGGTGTAGGGTTTGTGGTTGTTTTACTGAGTCTTGTGTCCACTGTAGTGTTCCATGTATATTGTTTCTTGATGGACGTAGAAGGGTTTTGTTGAGTAAGCTTTTGAGTGGTTTGCTTAGACATTTCCCATGGGAAGCTGGGTTGTGTCTTGATGAGAATGGCTGGGTTTCTATTGATGACTTGGTACGTGGTATTAGGGAGAAGTGGAGGAATAGAGAGCTTTATCAATGGGTTACCCGGGAGCATGTAGTTGCTATTGCATCTCTTGATCCTAAGGGTCGTTTTGAGGTTAGAGGTAATCGTATAAGAGCTAGGTATGGCCATAGTGTTAGAGTCTCTATAGAATACCCTATCGAGTACCCTCCTAGGCTGTTCCATGGTACAAGTACTGATAGATTGCCACGTATACTTAGAGAGGGTTTGAAGCCTATGAAGAGAATGTATGTGCATACAACAACTGTTTATGAAGATGCTGTTGAGAATGCACGTAGACATGGAGCCCCGGTTGTTCTTGTTATAGATACTAGTTGTTTAAAGGAGAAGAATATACCATTGTATAAGGCTAGTGATAGAGTGTATCTAGCACCATATATACCTAGGGAGTGTATTAGTGTATACTCTAGCTCTTAAGACTAGACTTTAGTGTCTCTACTAGAAACCTTAGTTTCTCTCTAAACAATACTAGTGCAGCATAGTATCTAAGCCTCCTATAGTTCTTTACACTCCTTGGTAGAACACCCTTGTTCTGCAACTGCTTAATCCTCTTAACAACATCCTTTATACTAACCCCAAGCCTATTGGCTACATCAACTATTGTTTCACAAGACACTAGATACTCTATAAACTCTAGATCTTCTGGAGAGGGATGTCTTGTAGACACAATAGTATTTATAGTCTCAGTCAATACATCATCAAGTGCTTCTCTAACAATAAGCTCTAGTTCTTCTGCTTCTACAAGAAAGTAGTCACTCAATAGAATCACTTTTACACCAAGTTCTCTAGCAAGAGCCTCAGCAGCTTCATCAGCATACCCTTTAGCTATAACAAGTGGTTTACAGCCAGCCAGAACAGCATTCACATATGCTTGTCGGAGGCCAGATACATCAATCCTACCAGCTTTGACTTCAACAGCATACTTCTCTCCATTCTCATCCTCAACAATAGCGTCTATCTCAGTAACTTCAACACCTTCTATCCTAATCTTCTTATTAGTCTCTATAATCCTATAGCCTAGTTCCTCGAGTACACTAAGTGCAATCCTCTCACTACTCCTCCACCTACGCTGTGGTGAAGGAGACACCATTACCACTCTCTACTCTATAACAAAGCTAGTCTAAGGTATAATAGCTGTTTAGCCAATTTATAGAGGCCTCTATTTCCTCCTAGACAAGTATATCATAATAGCTACTCCTATAACAACAACTATCACTATTATAATCACTAACGTGTAGTCACTACTACTAGTGTATCCACTACTTTGTCTAGCAGTCTCTGTATTGCTGGATGACAGAGTGTTTGGTGTTGTAGTATTTATTGTACTGGATTGTGTTGGTATAAATACTGGTGTTTCTAATGATGTTATTGGTGTATATGGTTTCTCTAGAGTATACACTATATATAAGTGATCAACTTCATTACCCGGTTCTAACAACCACTTGATACTCCAAGTGATTGATGCTTTACTAATATTCTCTGCTCTAGGATCTGTAGACAGTATCTTCTCTACACTATATGGTATCAAGGCTTCTACAACAACTGGTTTTACTGCTTTTGAAGAAGCTCTTAACTCTCTAAACCCAGTTATTCCTACAAGATCAACTCTCTTATTAACACCAACTGGTAGTGTATAGGATGCATTTTCAAATGATACACCAATATCTAATATATACGCTGTTCCAATGAATTCCTGTGAACCAGTATTATCGAATCTAATGTATAGCCTATACCATCCCCTCTCTACTCTATCACTAAATAGTTTCTCACCCACAAGTCTAGCCATTGTATCATTTGGTAGATACTCTAATACATAGTCTTTGTAGAAACCCTGTGGATCACTATTTTCAAGCCTATACTCTACACGTACACTATATACTCTAGTATCTGGTAATGTATAGTTCCTAAAACCAGTATATACTGGACTACCTAGTCCATTGAGTGAACTAGAAAGTATAGATGCTACTCTATCAGCTCTCTTCATACACTCATTAGGATCTAGTCCACCACTTGGTCTATAATACTCTATCACTAGTGTAAATGACTTATTAGAACTAGATACTCTATACTCTATAATAGCCTCCTCTAAATCAACTCTAGTCCATCCACTTACATCTATACTCCAGTTAAACAATCCAGAGACTACATGGATACTAAACTGGTTACGCAGTAGATCTATTGTAATGTATTCAGTATAGTACTGTGTACTCGGGTATGGTAGTGGGTAAGTGAATACAATGCTATAGTCTACTAGTTTTTGGCCAGCCTTAAGACACCACTCATATACACCATCATGTATCCTAGCACCAATAGTATAGTTTTCAACTATAGCTTTACTAGGAAGCTTATATGCTATACTTGTATAGTGTGTATTGTTGCTCATAACTATAGATATGTTACTAAATAGTCTAGATAGAGATAAGGTATGTCTCTCTCCACCACCAACAATATAGCTTGTATAAGTCTCTAGCTCTAAAACTACTTCTTGTTTATACTCTGAATCCTCTACACTCCAGTAGTACTTGTACTCTATATAGACTAGGCTCCAGAGACTAGGTTCTCTAAGTGATGCAATTAGTGAAGCTAGGTTCTCATAGCCTTTCATACCATCTAGTATACCATATAGGAAGCCTTTGTAGTCACTTATATTACCAGTATATTTTATCTCAATAACGTTGTCTCCAACCCTACTAGTTTCTCTAGTATAGTCCATGCAGTACGTAGCCATCAGTCTATCCAAGACCTCGTATCCATTCTGGAGCTCTTCTTCTCTAACACTAGTGTTACTTACACTACTGAAGTTGTAGACTACGTCAATGTATAGTATACCAGAATTGTTTAGCCATGCATACAGTTTACTAACATGTCTAAAACTAGAGCTGTTAGGATCAATAAATTCTGTAAACTTGATAAAACTATTATCTCTCACACTAGTGTATCTAAGAGTAGTATTTAGGCCAGTCATATCAACAACTATGTGTTCTTCAATATAACCACTACTACCACCACTACCAACCATAGCAGCTAACACATAGAGTATGGAGGAAGCTATAGAAAACAATAATATGAAACCAGAGACTCTATACACGCTAAAACACCCCAGTAATGTATTCCTAACAGTATATAATACACTACTATTTATCCAACCAGATACACACCTTATTAAAACAATCTATAGAACACTAATAGAAGCTACACTAAAGTATTTACGGTACTCTAGAATAAGTAATAGTATAGAGCGATGAAGAACCGTCGGACACCAGAGAAACCGATGAAGAAACCCCCTGCTCCATGAGCTACTCTCTACCTTGTTATAACCCATGTAGTCTCTAGTCCTTTATCCATTAGTTTTACACCTTTCTTCTCGAGTTCATTACGTATATAGTCTGCTAGTTCATACTCTCTACGTTTTCTCAACTCTCTCCTAACACTAACTATGACTTCTAGTATGTCATCAACTAGTGTTCTTAGTTCTTCACTCTTCTCCATAAAGTACTTGTCTAGTACACCAAGTACTGTATTGTATTCTCTAAGTAACTGGTAGGCCTTCCATACCAATGTATACTTGGGGTTATACTGTATCTCTTTAAACACTATAGAGGTTAGTTCGTGTACAGTTGCTAGTGCTTGTGCTGTATTAAAATCGTTTGATAACGCTTTATGGAACTTACGTCTAGTATCTAGTAGTTTCTCTAGAACAACTATATCTTTGTCTTCAAGTCTGTGTAGACTAGTTGATTCTCTAGCTAGTTTATTGAGTACATTTACAGTAGATACTAGTCTCTGGTAGAAACGCTCCATACGCTCCATAGCTTCTTCTGTGAAATCCTGTGGTTTACGGTAATGTAGGCTTAGGTAGAAAAGCCTTATAGCTTCTGGACTCCATTTCTTAAAAGCTTCTCTCAACGGGATAATGTTTCCTAGACTCTTACTCATCTTATCCCCATGTATAGTAAACATCCCCACATGAACCCAGTACTTAACCCATGGAGAAACACCAAGTGCTGCTTCACTTTGTGCACGCTCGTTCTCGTGGTGTGGGAAGATAAGATCAGTTCCACCACCATGTATATCGAATTGTCTACCAAGATACCTTGTACTCATAACACTACACTCTATATGCCATCCGGGTCTACCCTTACCCCATGGTGCTTCCCAGTATGGTTCACCAGGTTTAGCTGCTTTCCATAATGCAAAGTCGTAGGGGTTTTTCTTCTCACTTAGAAACTCTTGTTCCTGGCTCCACAGTTGCTTGTCTATACGATTACTTAGTCTACCGTAGTCACTATACATGTCTACGTTAAAGTATACACTACCACTTGGTGCTACATAGGCATAGCCTTTATCTATAAGGATTTGTATAAACTCTATAATATCCCTTATATGATCAGATACTCTTGGGTGTAGATCAACGTGTATGTTGAGCTTCTCAATAGCCCATAGATAGTCTCTTGTATACTCATCAGCTATTTCTCTCCAACTCCTACCCTCACTATTAGCTCTATTAATGATCTTATCATCTATATCAGTTATATTAACAACATGTTTTACATGATACCCTCTCAATACAAGGTATCTCTTAAGAGCATCAAATACTACATAAGTCCTTCCATGCCCTAGATGGTTATAGTCGTACACAGTAGGGCCACATACATACATTCTAACAAAGCCTGGCTCTATAGGCTCGAAAACCTCTACTCTACGAGACAATGTATTGTATATCCTCAACGACATTCCAACAACAACCACCCCATTCTAGTAAATGAATGGATAAAGTATATAGTTTATAAAAATTATTGTATTCTAGAGAGAAACAAGTGCATCAAGAACTGCTCTAGTCACCCGGATAAATACCTCCCTAAGCTCTTCTGTAGTTGCAAACCTTGGCTCCTTCTCCATTTCAAGCAAGTTATCACTAACAACTAGTACACATGCAGACCTCCACCCACGTAGCCATGAGAGAGTGAATAACGTAGCACACTCCATTTCAACAGCTAATACACCCATTCTAGCCCATCTACGTGCAAACTCTGGGTCTTCAGCATAGAATGCATCACTACTAAACACTGGTCCACTAAAGTACTCTATACCATGTCTCTCTAGATACTCCATAATCCTAGCTGTAAGCACTGGGTCAGAGCCATTAGCCATACATATACCCGGGAAATACTGGCCCGGTGTACCACCATGGTAGTGAGCAGCAGATGTAGCTACAACAACTTTCCCAATAGTTAATTCCGGCTTAAAACCACCACAAGTACCTAGTCTAACAAATACCTTTGCACCAAGCATACCTAGTTCTTCAAATACAATAGCTGCACTAGCACCACCAATACCATGTGTTGCAACAGTTATTCTCTCACCATTATAGAGACCAGTCACAGTATAGAATCCACGGTGTCTATTAACAACTCTAGTATCACTCAATAAACCAGCAACAACATCAACTCTACCTGGATCACCAACTAGAATAGCTTTCTCAGCTATATCACCTGGTTTAGCCTTTATATGAAACGGTGGGCCACTCAACAAACACCACCCTTTTTCTTTAGCCATATATGCATCTATAGCTTCTTCTTAATAGGTTTATGTAAAACACTTGGAGGATGTATATACAGCTCTATAGATTATGTAGAACATTATCCTCTATTACATTGTCTTGTTTATCAAGTACTTAATACAGCTATAGTAACATATTATAAGTTGTTTAAACAATAAATTATCTATAGTAGGTAAGATACATCAGCAAGTACCGTCCTTATGGTGGTAAGTGTTTTGCTGACTAGAGTAGTAGCTATCGGTATAATACTGACTACCTACCTACTAATAGCTGGTATCCCATTCACTATAGAGGATACCACCATATATAGCAGTAATCATCCAGCAACAGACTCTGGACAAGAGAAGCTATTAGTTAGTAAAGAATGTAGTTTTGTAGATTATAAGAATGGATTAGCTGTTGTATCATGGAGTCCAGATGGAGAGTATATAGCTGTTTCTAGGAGACTGATAGAGCTTGATGTAATAGATATTTATTGTAGAGTTATATGGAAGAAGACACTAGAGAGTAAACGTATTGAGAGTATTACATGGAGTCCTCTTGGTGACTACATAGCTGTTTCTGCATCAATAATGCTTAACCCTAGTAAGAGCTATGTCTATCTATTCTCTCGTGGTGGTACCGAGCTATGGTCTATAGAAGTACATGGTGAAATAACAAGTGTATCATGGAGTACTGATAACAATATAATAGCTGTTAGTTACTACATAGGAACAAACAATAATAGTAAACTATTGTTTATAGACAGGAATGGAGAAATAGTGTATAGCAGATCCTATAGTGGGAAAATAAAGAGTGTATCGTGGAGTACTGATGGAGAATATATAGCTGTATTAAAGAGTAGTGGAGATCTAATACTATATGGTAGGGATATAGAGAAGCTATGGAGTACTAAGAATGTATACATGTTTAAATGGGCTAACAACAGGATTGTAGCTAGTCTAGGTGGATCGATAGAAGCTATTAGTCTTAATGGAGAGGTTTTATGGAAGAAGACATTTAGTTATTTGATTAACTCATTCTCAATAGATCCAAGTAGTAGATACATTGTAGTATTAACAGCTGATATGCAGCTATCACTGATTGGTATAAATGGGGATATATTGTGGAGTATGGATTTGAATAGAGTATTTGGTGTAGAAAACTATTATGTAAGGGATAGTGTTATCCAATGGAGTAGTGATGGAAGATACTTTATACTAGCAATAGATTATACCCATACAATTCTGACTTTCAAGGATATTGCTTGTATATTTGATTTAAACGGGAGCCTACTATGGAAGACAAAGTCTGAAGATAATATCGACTCTGTCTATTGGAGTAAACGTGTTGAATACATAGCTATAAGGTATAGTATGAGAGCACTTAATATATACCGTCTCTTTAGTGGTATTAAAGTAGAACTATATGGCTATAGGAAAACCTATGCACTCCTTAATGATGCTACAATAACTCTACCATATACTGGTAGGTTTGAGCCAGGAGAATATACTGTTGTATTTACTGTTAGGAATTGTAGGAGAGAATTTACTGTTAGACTAGAGTATCTTAGATGGACTAGACTAATAGTATACTATGGTTTAAGAGTCTCTACTAGTGAATGGGTTTTATACAATTATAGTGAAGTCTTAGCTAATAATCTAGCTATTATAGTCATTAACAACTTAGATGTAGTAAGCAAGATCATTGTTGATAATAAGTCGATAGGTATACCATTTGGTTTTAAACAACTAGTGTTATTCGTAGAAGCTGGTAAGAACTATACAGTTACTATTGAGCCTTCTAGGATAGAGTATCTTAAACAGAGATATACTCTAGAAGCATCACCTGGTGCTGTATATAATCTAGTTCCTCATAGGAAGCCCTTACTTAAAGTAAGTGTTGGTACTAATAGCTTGTTTAATCACTACTATGTAGTAGTTAATAATAGTGTTATGGGTATGTATAGGACTGGATTGGTAAATAATATTTTTGTTAATGGAACCGGGTTGTTTAATGTAACTATATATACTAATGTACACAATGTTATTGGGTATACTAAGCTATTGTATCTTGAGCCAGATACGAATTACTCTATAAGTTTAGAGTTATACACAGTCATTAGAGGTAATAGTCTAGAGTATATTCTACTACCTAGTGATAGAGAGTTTGTTAAGAGGTGGTGTAGAGAGAATGGGTATGGAGTACTTATTTCTAGTTTCGATTGTAGGTATGAGCTAGTAGTTAATAATGTATCAGTCCCTGCTTGTGGAAACTATATTTTACCAGTAGGTAAGTATAGTGTATCACTAGTAAGTCTAAACTATAGTTATTCATCTACAATAGATATTATGAGTGGTAGAGTTACTGTAATTAAGCCTGCAACGCTTGTGTTGAGAGTTAATGTTGATTCTATAGCTTATATTGACAATAGGTCTGTTGGAGTTATTGTAGCTGGTGTAGACTATCCTATAGAAGTACTGCCTGGTTACCATGTAGTTGTGTTTAAACATGCTAGTGGGTGGTATATAGCTTGTATTAACCGTAGTGTTAGTGTTGGTTTTAATGATAGAGTTGTTGTAGAAGCTAGATTCTTTAGCTTGGTCATAGAGAATGTTTCTGGAAGACTATATGTTGATGGAGTGTTTGTTGGTAGGTATAATGGTAGTAGAGTAGAGGTCTATGTAGCTCCTGGTAAACACGTTGTTAGAATAGAGCCAGACAATGTACTCTATGATGTGTATGAAGAGGAGGTGGATGTATATAGAGACAATGTGTTAGTGGCTGTTAAGCCTAGACCTAATACTGCTTTGTATTACCTAGGAGTATTCTTGATAGCTAATACTCTACTCTCGATAACACTCTATACTAGATCATCTAGTAGGCTAAGACCTCTCTACTTCATCTATGTATTTCTTGTATACACACCAGTAATACTAAACCCATTACTTATAACACTTCTATTACTCACCCACCCGTGTAGCCACCTTATAGGAGAGTATCCATCAATAACAGCTATGCTTGCACTCATTGACTTAATAATCTATGCTCTAGCTCTCTATAAACTACAGAGTATAAGGTTTAGAGTAGAAGAAGCTATAAGGGATAGACAACTACATTACTTCACAATACCATCTGTAATGGCCTTACCAGTAATTCTCGTAATATATAACATCTTGTATACAAAGGGAGTTATAAGTGATCCATTGGTATTAGTTGTACCAGCATATATCTTGTTACTAATAGCTATATTTGTTATAAAACTTGTTATTGAAGCAATTGTACCTAAGAGAATGCTAAGGACTAGAGTATAGGTTTACTTCTTCCTCTTCTTCCTAGACTTACTAGTTTTCTTCTTCCTCTTACTCTTCTTTTTCTTCCTAGTAGTTTTCTTAGCCTCTTTCTTCTTGGTCTCTACCTTCTTCTTTGTTTTAGTCTTTCTCTTCTTCTTAGCCTTCTTTTTCTTCTCTTTCTCAACACTCTTTATTCTAGTCTGTGTTGGTATGTACAGTTCTTCCTTCAATAGTATTCTAGAGCCTGTCTCGGTCTCTAGTAGGAGTGCATCATAGTCTATTGGTTCTCTTAACTCAATCCATCCATCGTATATATAGAATTCCTTGCCTATATCATACTCTTTTACAACTTCTAGACTAGAGTCTTTCTTCTTTAACAACTTTATCTTATCAAGTCTTGTTATAACTGGGTAGAGTATTGTTTTAGAACCACTTGTCTCCCCTTCTCCCTCAAAAACCATGAGCCCGGGAGCTATTATGTATGCATACGTATAGCTGTTTTCTTCTCTATAGCTATAAGCTAGTCTTGATGCTTCAATAGCCATTCTGTTTACTAGGTTTTCTAGTTTACTACGAAAACTCATCTTTGTCCATTCCTTCTCCTCCATTTCATACCCTACTATCCTTAGACCATCAACTTCTCTAACACTAGGCTTATACACTACCACTCTAGCTAACGCTTTCGTCATACTATTACCCACTCTACTCCCCTATACACCCCTATAGCAGTTTACACAAGTAGTCTCGTATATTCCTTATCCAATACAGTTGTATAGTTCTATAATAACTGTTTATCCACTACCTTTCTCTAATACAATGAAGCAATCATGTGTTTCACAATCTAGTGGTTTAGCTTTTATACTATATCTCCTAGAGAGACTAATTATCTCATCTATGTCTTCAACATATTTCTTCTTTAGAAATGAAACTACTGCTACTCCATGTCTCTTTAAAATCCTAACCAGTTCTCGAAACCCACTCTCTTTATCATCTAGGTTATCCCATACAGTGTATACATATACTGTATCAGCTATTTCATCAACAAGTGGTATGTGTTCCCAAAAACCGTTTATCAAGAGCACTCTATAGTCTTTAGAGACATTCTTATCTAGAAATACATCTAGCATACCAGTACTAGGCTCTATACAT
>CAYXOO010000025.1:0-18972 GCA_964466845.1 uncultured Desulfurococcaceae archaeon | reverse complement strand
CTACTATGTTACAGTTTTTAGTGTTAATATTATACCTTTATCTTCTATATGTAGTATAAGGTTCTCTATTTCAATACTACCTTCTCCTACTTAAGCGGCGTGCTTCACGCTCTGTTTCACGTAGTATTAGTATATCACCTATTCTTACAGGTCCTTTAACATTTCTTGTTATTATACGTCCCTTATCTCTACCTTCGAGTACACGTACTCTTACTTGTATGATCTCTCCAGTAACACCTGTACGTCCAATAATCTGTATTACCTCTGCTGGGAAACCTATTTCTTCTATGACGTTAACTGGTGGTTGTTCAACATATATCTTCTTTTCTTCACTACTCATGGTCTCCCAATACCCCGCTAAGACTCCTACTACCCAGTAACACACTATATCTTTTTATAAATATTACGATAAAGCTTATATAGATATAAAGGGGTTTCTATGGATTAATGGCTTAGGAGATAGAGATAGGGTGGACTATGGATGCCTAGGATAGTATACTGTTCATTCTGTGGAAGACAAATAGAGCCTGGGACAGGGCTTATGTATGTAAAGAATGATGGTGGTATCCTATGGTTTTGTAGTAGTAAGTGTCATAAGAACTATTTAAAGCTTAGACGTGATCCTAGGAAGTATAAGTGGACTCTAAAGGGTAGACAGAAAGTCTAGAATATAGCCTATATGGTGGTTATACATGGGTGTTGAACGTACACTTGTTATGATTAAACCAGATGGTGTAAGACGTGGTCTTATAGGAGAAGTTATATCAAGGATTGAGAGGAAGGGTTTGAAGATAAAGGCTCTAAAGATGTTTAGATTTACCCGAGAACAAGCTGAAGAGTTCTACAAGGTGCATCGTGGTAAACACTTCTTTAAAGACCTTATAGACTTTATAACTAGTGGACCAGTTGTAGCAATGGTTGTTGAGGGTGATAGTGCAATATCTGTTGTAAGACTAATGATAGGTCCTACAGATGGTAGACAAGCACCGCCAGGTACAATACGTGGGGACTTCTCATTATCAAAGCAATACAATATAGTACATGCTAGTGATAGCCCTGAGAGTGCAGAGTTTGAGATAAAAGTCGTGTTTAGAGATGATGAGATAATTGACTAGAATGCTAGTCCATAGAATGGGTCTTGTTTCCTCTTAATAGCAATTATTTCTTTAAGAACCATTAGCTCGTCATTACTTAATTCACTCTTATACTTTGTAAGCCATTGTTTAGCGTGATCACGTGGTATGTCTGTATAGAGTATGTCTCCCTCATCAATATGTCTACCAACAAGCACTCTACCACGGATAGATATAGCTACTGCTTGTCCAACAATAGCTTCTTTTAAAACCTTATCCTTATCTCTAATCTGCATAATCTCACCAATCCTCTTACCATCTTCTCTCATAAGTGGGTAGCCGGGTCTTATACGTCCACCAAGTACTTCTATACCAACAATAGCTGGATCACTTCTACGGAATACATAGCCTGGTAGAATCCTTATCTTACCTGGTCTGATTAGTGCTTCAAGCTCTCTCTTCTTAGCTTCTTCTCTAAGTCGTTTAAGCCATTCTGTATAGTCTTCAAGCAATCTATAGATCACGTTGTTCTGGAATATAGGTATACCTTCTCTCTCAGCAAGCTCACGTGCATCAGGTAGTACCTTTACATTAAATACTACTAGTACACCATACTCCGGCTTTGATCTCTTAACAGCAGATGCTTCTAACACATCATTCTTAGATACAGGCCCTACATCAGCATATCTAACTGGTATACCCTCTCTACGTAGTGCAGACACTAGTGCCTCTAGTGTACCAAGGGTATCAGCTTTAACAACAACTCCTATAGAGTCAGTCTTTATACGTATAGCTTCAATCTCTTCCTCAATCTTCCTAACATACTCATTAACAAGCTCACTAGAGGGTATAGCGTATAGTGATGAACCAGCTAGTGCATCCTCTAAGCCAGGAGCAGCAATCTTTACACCAGTAGCTGCAACAACTTCCTCTACACTATAGAATCTACCCTCATGTGCTCTCATATCCTGTAGTGGACGTGGCATTAATAATGCTCTAACTCTAGTCACTATAGGCTTTGTCTTACCACCAAGTACTATAGTATCACCACGCTTCAATACACCATCATATATTATAGCATCAACTGTTGTACCAAGACCAGGCTCCTCCTTAACCTCCAAGACAACACCTTGTGCAGGCTCATCACTTGTTACAAGCTTCTTCTTCATAAACTGTTGCACGAGACCAGCTAGTAGGGCTAGTAGCTCTGGTATACCCTCTCCAGTTTTAGCAGAAACTGGTACAATAGCTACTGTCCTCCTAAAATCACGTACACGATCAAACCTCTCAGCCATAAAGCCTTGTCTATAGAACTGTTCTACAAGCCTATACACTAGCTCGTCAAGACGATTCTGTACACTTGGTTCCTGCATAGCTATTGTCTCTAGAAACGGTTTGTCTGGGTTAGGCTTCCACCCGGGTATACGGTCTATCTTATTAGCAGCTACAATGAATGGTACACGCCGCTCACGTAGTATCTCAATACTCTCTATAGTCTGTGGCTGAAAACCCTCCATTATATCAATTACTAGTATAGCTATATCAGCTGCACTACCACCACGTCTACGTAGGTTACTGAATAGTTCATGTCCTGGTGTATCAATGAATAGGAGTCCAGGGAGATCGATCTTTAGTTTTGGGAAGTACTTCTTAAGAGGTTCTTCAGCAACTTTCTTCAATACACTCATAGGTACAATGCTTGCACCAACATGTTGTGTTATCTCACCAGGTTCTTTCTTAGCAACAGCTGTACCACGTATCTTGTCAAGCAGTGTAGTCTTTCCATGATCTACATGTCCTAGTACAACAACTATTGGTTGTCTAATCCACTTCCTAGTCAATGCACCATAGCCTCCATTCATCTCTAAAACCATATATGGGTATACAATCCCTAATTAAGGAAGTGTCTCTAGTGGATACTGTTATATACTAGTCTACCACGTATACATGCTAAGCTAGAGACCTGGTGTATAAGACACCGGGGGTGAGGTGTAGAGAATGGCTGATTTCAAGATAGTAGTATCTGATCCAGAGGCCTTCAAGATAGCTAAGCCTGTACAAGTAAAGATTGTTGGTGAAGACCTACCTTATGACGAGGAGATTAAGGAGGGCTATAAACTACCAGTTGCTAGGATGAACAAGAAGCTATACGATACAGTATCTCCTAGACACGGTGTTGTAACAATAAGGATCTATAAGCCAGAGACTAATGAGAAAGTCAATATAAGGTGTAGTGTAGAGGTAGACGATAACATCCCAGATGGAGAAGTAAGGGTTAGTTCTGGATTATTAATGGATAAGACAGGATCTACAGAAGTAGAAGGTGAGATATTCAGAGCTATGGCTTGGCAAGTAAGAGTTAAAGATGACAAGGCTAGGCCATTGATTGGTTTAAGGATAGGAGATGTATTCGATGGATCAATAGTTGGTCTTAAGGGTGTAAAGCTTCGGATAACAGGTGGTAGTGACTATAGCGGGTTCCCTATGAGACCAGATATAATGGGTGGTGTTAAGAAGAGAGTACTATTGTCTGGGCCACCAGGGTTTAGGCCTAAGAGGAAGGGTGAACGTAGAAGGAAGATGGTCCGTGGAAACACTATTACAGAGGATATTGTGCAGATAAACACGGTTATAGTATACGAGTAGGGTCTTTCTAGAACAAGATATTTTTGTATCACAACAGCTATTTCTAGAAGATAGTGGGGTGTATAGAAGGATATGCCTTGGGAGCCCCGGCAACCAGAAGTAAACATTGGTGTAGTAGGACACGTTGATCACGGTAAGACTACACTGGTGCAGGCAATAACTGGTGTATGGACTGCTAAGCATAGTGAGGAACTCAAACGTGGAATGACCATAAAGCTGGGATACGCTGATGGAGCTATAGCCTATTGTGAAGACATGGAGCCTCCAGAAGCATATACTACTGAACAAGTATGCCCTAGTGGTGCTGAGTCAAAGCTATTGAGGCGTGTAAGTTTTGTAGATGCACCGGGCCACGAGGCTCTTATGGCTACAATGTTGTCTGGAGCAGCTATTATGGATGGAGCACTGCTTGTTATAGCAGCTAATGAGCCTTGTCCACAGCCACAGACACGTGAACACTTTGCAGCACTGGATATCATTGGTGTTAAGAACATTATTGTTATACAGAACAAGGTTGATGTAGTATCCCGGGAGAAGGCTCTAGAGAACTATAGGGAGATAAAGAAGTTTCTAGAGGGTACATGGGCTGAAGATGCACCAGTTGTACCAGTTAGTGCACTACATAGGGTCAACATAGATGTTGTACTACAGGCTATACAAGAGATAATACCTACTCCAGAGAGAGACCCTAGTAAACCACCACTAATGTATGTAGCACGTAGCTTTGATGTAAACAAACCAGGTACTCCACCTGAGAAGCTAAAGGGTGGTGTAATAGGTGGTTCACTGATACAGGGTGTGTTAAGAGTTGGTGATGAGATAGAGATTAGACCTGGTATAAGAACACCAGTAGCACCTGGTAAGTACAAGTACGAGCCAGTTATAACAGAGGTTACAAGCCTTAGATTTGGTGATATGGAGGTTAAAGAGGCTAGACCAGGTGGGCTACTAGCTATTGGTACAAAGCTTGACCCTAGTCTTACTAAGGCTGACTCACTAGTCGGCAACGTTGTTGGTAAGCCAGGCAAGCTACCACCTATCGTGAAGAGTCTAACAATACACTATAGGCTTATGGAGCGTGTTGTTGGTACCAAGGAGCTTGTACGTATACAGCCTATCAAACCCAAGGAGCCAATAGTATTGACTGTTGGTACTGCTATCAGGATAGGCTTTGTAGCAAGTGTTAGAGGAGACACTATAGAGGTACTGCTTAGAGACCCTATAGCTACATGGGAGGGTGCACGTGTAGCTATTAGCCGCCGTGTACTTGGTAGGTGGAGGCTTACTGGATGGGGTACAGTAGAGAGCGTAGCATAGCTAGACCACGTGTACTTCTAGACACCAATATATTGATGTTGCTGGCTGAACGAGTTGATGTATTTAGTGAGATAGAGGAGTTGCTAGAGACAAAGCCAGAGTACTATGTGCTTAGACAAGTTATTGGGGAGTTAGAGAGGATTGCTAGAGAGGGTAGTTTTAGAGAGAGGAAAGCTGCACAACTAGCACTAAGAGTTATTGAGAAGAAGTGTAGAGTACTTGACATAGATAGGCCTAGTGGCTGGAGTGTAGATGATCTAATACTGTATGTGGCTGTTAAGGAAGGGTTTATAGTAGCTACTTCTGATAAAGAGCTTAGACGTAGACTTAGGGAGAAGGGAGTACCAGATATATATTTTAGGTGGGAGAAGAGAAGGCTTGAAACACAGTATCAGTATATATAGCCTAGGAATACTTGTCTAATAGTGTGGTGTAAGGTATATGTATAGGGTATATAGGCTTAGAGACGTAGTACGTATACCACCAGAAGACTTTGATAAACCACTTGATGAAGCAGCTCATCGTGTACTAAGAGAGGTTTATGAGGGTAGGGTTAGCAAGGAGCTAGGAATAATAGTTGCTGTACTAGATGTAAAGGTTGACCCAGAGGGTAAGATAATACCTGGTGATGGAGCAACATACCATAATGCTGAATTCACAGTACTAGCCTTCAACCCATTTCTACAAGAAGTTGTTGAGGGAGAAATAGTTACTGTTACAAGCTATGGCTTATTCGTAAACCTTGGAGCAACAGATGGTTTTATACACAAGTCACAAATAGCTGATGAACCAATAGAATACGACCCTACTAGGCCAGGGCTTAGACTAGAGGATACACATAGGCTTATTGAGAGAGGAGATATTGTTAGAGCAAGGATATACAATGTAGCACTAATGCCTGGTAAGGGGTTACGTGTAAACCTTACACTTAGACAACCATACATGGGTAAGAAGGAGTGGATTGAGAAACTAATAGAAGCTAGGAAGAAGTAGAGGGGGAGGAGGGTATACCTAGATGCCTGCACGTATACGTCGTAAACCATTCAAGGCTTGTAGGGAGTGTAAGCTACTTGTTAGTAGAGATACAGAGGTTTGTCCAAACTGTGGATCACATGATTTTACAGAGGATTGGGAGGGAATGGTTATAATAATTGATCCAGAGAATTCAGAGATAGCAAAGATACTCGAGATAGAAAAACCTGGTAGATATGCTCTCCGGGTTAGGTAATGCCTAAGTGTATACCAGTATTGAGGATGCAGTACTGGGTCAGGAGGGTATTATCTACACCACTTGATACACTCTATGTCTCCCATGGTAGACCAGTTAGTAGTAGTGATGTAGGCTCTATGGATGTCTGTGTAGGAGATATTGTATCAGATACAATGGATTGTAGAGTCAGAGTATACGACTATGCTACACGTAGGAAAGTCCTTTGCACCAGGGAAACCAGTGGTGAATACATAGTCTACAACCCACGTAGCACAATATCTATTGGCTCTAGAAACCTACTCTATACGAGCCACAGGGATATAGCTGTTATTGGTGAGGAGGACTTGCTTACACTACTCTATACACGTTCAAAGTATAAGAGTATAGTCTATGGACAACCAGGTGTTGGAGTAGTTGTTGTATATAATGATAAATACTTTAAGACATGGGTTACAAAGTTGCTCAAAACATTTAAACCAGATATAGTATGCATAGATGGAGAGTATGGGTCAAGGAGATAGAGGTGCATAGTAGTGGCTAAGACTATAAAGATCGGAGAAGACTACATGGGTGAGATCATAGAGGAGAAGTATAACCCATTGATTAAGAGGAGAGAAGTCTATATAAAGCTAAGCCATATAGGAAAGGGTACACCATCACGTGGTCTTGTAAGGAAGGCTGTTGCAGAACACTATAGCACTGAGATAGATAGAGTCTATGTTAGGAAGATAGAGTCTGAGTATGGATGGGGTGTAACAAATATAGAGGTACACATATATGACTCACCAGAACGTGCTAAAATGTTTGAACCAGAACACATTATTAAGAGAAACGAGTATGCCACTCAAGCACTAGAAGCTATAGAGTCTAGTAGTGAGGGGTAAAGCCGTGGCTCATGTACACAAACTCTATGAATACAACTACGAGAAGGGGACTATAAGGCTTAAGAACAAGAAATGCCCTAGATGTGGAAGCATAATGGCTCACCATAAGAAGCCTAGGCCTAGATGGCATTGTGGCAAGTGTGGCTATACAGAGTTTATACGCTAGTGGATGATAAAACTTGGCTATTATACTAGGTATAGAGTCTACATCACACACTTTTGGAGTAGGAATAGTTGTACAAGAGGGTAGTAGAATAGAGATAATTGCTAATGAGAAATCAACTTATGTTCCAGAGAAAGGAGGTATACACCCACGTGAAGCAAGTCTCCACCATGTTAGAGAAGCACCACGTGTACTAAAGAAAGCACTTGATAAAGCAGGTCTTGGTATAAGAGAAGTTGATGCAATAGCTGTAGCTCTAGGCCCTGGCCTAGGCCCATGCCTACGTGTCGGTGCTACAATAGCTAGGTTTCTAGCAAGCTACTATAGTAAACCACTTATACCAGTTAACCATGCTGTAGCACATATAGAGATTGGTAAGTATGTAAACAACTTTAGTGACCCCTTGATAATCTATGTATCTGGCGGTAACACACTTATTGCTATACAGAAGATGAAGAGATACCGTATACTAGGAGAGACACTTGATATACCTCTTGGTAATCTATTGGATACATTTGCTAGAGAAGTAGGTCTTGCACCACCTTATGTTGTAAAGGGTAGACACCAGATTGACCTATGTAGTGAGTGGGGTAGAGAATTCATCGACCTACCATATACTGTAAAGGGTAATGACTTATCCTTCTCTGGCTTATTAACAGCTGCTTTAAAGAAGGCTAGGAAAGCAAGGGATCGTGTAGAACTAGGTAATATATGTCTCTCACTACGTGAGACAGCTTTTAACATGCTTGTAGAGGTTTGTGAGAGAGCACTTGCATTGACTAGGAAGAAAGAGGTTTTGCTTACAGGTGGTGTAGCTGCTAATGAGTATTTGAATGAGAAACTAGATAGAATGGCTAGACTCCATAACGCTGTATACAAGACTGTACCAATGGAGTATGCTGGTGATAATGGAGCTATGATTGCATTGACTGGACTACTAGCCTATAGACATGGAGTCACTATAGAGCCTTCTAGGGCATTTGTTAGACAGAGATGGAGGATAGATGAGGATGACCTACCATGGCTGCCGGAGTAGCCTATGCAGTTGGTGCTGAAGCTATACTGTATAGGATAGACTATTATGGTTTACCAGCTATACTAAAGATACGTGTATCAAAGCCTTATAGACACCCTGTATTCGATAAGCTGTTCCGTTACAGAAGGACTGTGACTGAGGCACGTGTTCTCTCTCATCTATACCTACTTGGGTTGAACGTCCCAGCTCTCTACTATGTAGACCCGGATAACTACTTGATTGTAATGGAGTATATAAGTGGGTGTAGACTTAGTGATTGCCTAGGCTCTCTCAACAAGGAAGCTATTAGAGACCTAGCGTTAGAACTCGGTAGACAAGCAGCTACTATACACTCAAACGGTATATACCATGGAGACTTCACTATAGCCAACATCATAGTAAGAGATAACAAACCCTATATCATAGACTTTGGTTTATCAGGCTATAGCTGGGATGTTGAAGAATATGCTATAGACATACACCTCCTAGATCGTAGCATATATGCTCTCTATCCAGTCTATAGAGAGTTTTTTATGGAGAACTTCTGGAGAGGCTACAAGAGTATTGTTGGTATTGAGAAACAAGGTCTTGTATACGAGAGGTTTAGGGATATAAAACTACGTGGTAGGTATGTTGAGGAGAGACTTAGGAGGAAGACCAGTCTTGATAGATACATCTAGTGTAAAACTATGGTTTCTAACAAGTAATAGACACAAGTACATGGAGGTAGAGCCTATAGCTAGAAAGTATGGTGTAGAACTAGAGATGCTCCCTGGAGAGAAAGTTGAGATACAGAGTAGTAGTTTAAGAGAAATAGCTCTATACTCGTTATTAGAAGCCTATAAACAGTATAGGAAGCCATTAATGGTTGAAGATGCTGGGTTGTTTATAGAAGCATTAAATGGCTTCCCTGGACCATATAGTAGCTATGTATACAAGACAATAGGTGTTAATGGAGTATTGAAGCTTATGGAGGGTATAGAGGATAGGAGAGCATACTTTAGATCAGTAGTAGCAATAATCTATGAACCATACATAGTTGTTGAAGAAAACACTGTCTATGGAGAAATAGCTCTAGAGCCACGTGGGGATAAGGGGTTTGGATTCGACCCTATATTCAAGCCTATGGGTTTAGAGAAGACTTTTGGAGAGATGAGTGTATCTGAGAAGAACATGTATAGCCATAGAGCTGGTTGTGTAAGGAAAGCTTTTAGTAAACTAGTTAGGCTGCTCAAAACTTATAATACCCTATAACCCCTCATTTTTCTAGGTATAGGAGTATCTGGGTGGAGAGAGTGAATAAGCGTAGAGAGAAGGGTCAATCACACTCAACAAGGCCTGCACGTGCAGGTCCTCCTAGGTGGTTAAAGCTAGATATGAGTCCAGAGGATGTAGAACTACTTGTTGTAGAACTTGCTAAGAAAGGCTATACACCATCTATGATAGGGATTATACTACGTGACCAGTTCGGTATACCACTTGTTAAACAAGTTACTGGTAAGAAGCTTACAAAGATACTAGAGGAACACGGTGTTACACTACCTGTACCAGAAGACCTATTGTTCCTTATGAAGAAAGCTGTTAATCTACGTAGACACCTTGAGGAGCATCCAAAGGATTATCATGCTAAGAAGGGCCTTATTGATCTAGAGTCTAAGATACATAGGCTTGTAAAGTACTATAAGAGAGTTGGTAAACTACCTCCAGACTGGAGATATGATCCAGAGAAAGCTAAACTACTTGTTTCTGGCTATCTATAGCCTTCTCTAGAGACTATACTCTTTATATAATAAACCCTCTTATACTATCTATTAAGGTAGGTGTATACCAGTCTTGTCTAGTGGATTAGAGCTTGACATAGCCTCTAATGTATTTGGTGAATTCTTTAAGAAGGCTAGAGAATATGGTTCTATAAGGATTACTCCATTAGCTAATGTAGACTCTATAATAGCCTCTTCTATACTCTTTAAGGTCTTATACGAGAATGGATTCAATGTAGTTGTATCTCTAAAGCCAGTACTAGACTATAGTGAGCCAACTATATTCATTGATCTCGACTTGTGTAGGGAAGACACACTATGTCTCTCAATACTCCATAGCACAAGTTCTACAAACACTAGTTCTAACAAGATAGTATCTCCATATAGTCTATCAGCATTGGTTGTAAAAGCTATTGAGAAACACTGGGTTATAGACTCTATTGACAAGGTTATAGCACTTGTTGGTGGAGTATATCGTGGTCTAGACTTGAACAAGGAGGGATTCAAAGGGCTAGAGGCAAGTATCGTTGAAGAACTAGGGAGGGAGGGACGGATAGTAAGTGATATAGGCTTTAGATTCTGGGGTTGGAAGAGGTGTTCACTAGTAGACTCACTAGTATACACATTAAGACCGTACATACCGGGTGTTACAGGGTTTAGGGATAGAGTGTATGGTTTGTTGGAGAAGATAGGGGTTAAAGAACCAGATAGTATTAGTAGTGGTGAACTGATATCTAATCCACAGTTACTGAAGAAGCTTGCTTCAGAGATACTTGGTAGACTAAGGAGTAGTAGTAGGCGGAATAGGAGTCCAGTAGAGGTTATTGGTAGACAATATTTTACAGAAATAGCTGGTAGATACACTAGCCTACTAGATCTATGCATATTCTATGAGACACTATTATCCATGGGCTTTAATGAAGCAGTAAGCCTGGTGTATAGCTTGTATGATACATTCTATCTAGAAGTACTATTCTATAGATTCGAGGACTTGTTGGAGAAAATAGTTTCTGAAATAGCCTCTAATATAGAACAGTATAGAGTTTATGGTGGAGAATGTGTTATGGAGAAAGGCCTACTAGTTAGACCAGATATATATTCTAGAATACTTAGGGAACTAGGTGTCCTAGGTGATAAACCAGTGTATATGAAGGACTCTAGTGGTAGACTATATACCTCTCTAGCAGAGTACATTAGAGTGAATGCTAGGATAGACTATAGCATTGTTGATGAAAACCAGTTTATAGAGATAACTAGGTGATGTACGTGGAGCAAGGCTCCTTAAAGACTAGGATACATGTATATGGAGATAAGAGAATTGTAGAGAGTGTATATAAGGCTCTTACACCAGACAACATGGTAGTTCCTAATTATATGGTGTTAGAAGAAAAGCTAACAAGTAATGAATACGTGTTATCTATAAAGACTAGGCTTGAAGGTAGGTGTATAGACTCTACTAGACAGACTGTAGATGAAATACTCTCACTTCTACAATCTATTGAGAAGACTATTGGGAAGATAGAGTAAAAAGTATATAAATACCGTGTAAACATATTCTCTAATACCCGTAGAGATGTGTAGAGAGAGGTAATGGTGTAGAATAGCTATGCCTAGACGTAGAGTAGCTGTTAGGGATAAGTGGAAGCTTAAGAAATGGTATCAAGTAATTGCTCCACCAGTATTTGGAGAAGTAGTACTTGGTACAACACCTGCTGATGACCCATTAAAGCTTATTGGACGTGTAATGGAGGTTACACTATACGATATAACAGGTGATCTTACACAAGTACATGTACATTTAAGGTTCCAGATAATAGATGTAAAGGATACAAAGGCTGTAACAAGGTTTAAGGGACATGAGTTGTCTAGAGACTATATGAGGAGTCTTATACGTAGAAAGAGTAGTAAGATACAAGGAATATTCGATGTAGCTACTAAGGATGGCTATAAGCTTAGGATAACAGTTGTTGCACTAACAAGCTATAGGTGTAAGACTAGCCAGAAGAAAGCTATAAGGAGGATCATGAGAGACATATTGATGGAGCATGTACCTAAGATGACATTTGATGAAGTCATACAAGCTATGATATTCGGTAAATTCTCACAAATGATAGCTGAAGCAGCACGTAAGATATACCCAATCAGGAAAGTAGAGATATACAAGTCTAAACTACTAGAGATACCAACACCAGAGGGTCCAAAACCAGCAGTTGTTGTATCACCACTAATGTTTAAGAAGTAGGTGTTTTAACAGTAGCTTTTACCCCTATGTTCTCTCCTATATAGCCTCTACTCTAGACCCTATGGTGTAGACTATAACTGTTATTTAGGTTATGGGTTGTGACTATACCTTGGTGGTGTAGTGTAGTTGATGGAGAAACCCTATGACATACTTATTAAGACAAGACTTGGTTTTGAGAAGATTGTTGCTAATCGTGTTAGAGAGATTGATGGGGAAGCAATTGTTATTCCTTCTCCAAAGGGGTTTAAGGGATTAGTACTTGTTAAAGCAGGTAGTATGGATCCGTATGATCTCGTACGTAGGATATTAGACGAGGTTGTTGAAGCAGATAAGGTTATACCTATTGATAGTGTTGTTGAAGCTAGACTTGATGCTATGGCTGAAGAAGTAGCTCGCCTTGCTAGAGAGAGGATAGGTAGTAATGAATCATTTGCTGTTAGGACTACAAGAAGGGGTAGACATAGCTTTACAAGTATTGATGTAAATGTTGTAGTTGGTGATGCTGTACGTAAAGCTACTGGTGCATCAGTTAATCTACGTTATCCAGACAAGATAGTATTGGTAGAGATAATAGCTGATAAAGCATTATTGTCTATACAACCTGGTTCTATAGAATGGCATAAGATGTCCCCTGAGAAAAAGGATCTGCGTAGACTATTTAGTAGGATAACTGTTGTTCAAATGCCTTATCTAGGGCCTCGTGAGTCAATAATTGCTATGGGTAAGAGGATTGGCCGTGAGGTACAGAATTTTGAGGTACGTGAACTAGTTATTGCCCCTATAGGACTTGTTGATGCTGTACAGCTTAAGTTGTTTATAGACTCTGTACTAGAGGGTATTGAGTCTAGGTATGAAGTCCAGAAGAAGAGCTATCCACATAAACCACATAAGGTCCCAGTCTATGTAATGGATCTACACCAGTTTGTTAGAGAACGTGGAGACGAGGTATTGATTGTCTTTGAGCCTGAAGGCAGGTATATTGGTGAACTAGTTGATGAGCTATACGATAAGGTTTTGAAGACGAGGAAACGTGTAAACCTATTGTTTGGATCTAGAGAAGGTATACCACTTGGTGTCTATAGGTATGCAGACCTAGTTGTTGATATAGCACCTGGAATCACTTTATCAACAGACTACGCTGCAGCCGCAGGACTTATAGCTTTAGCTACAGTCTTATATAATAGGTTGTGAGCCGTGAAAGCGATCCTACTTGCAGCTGGTAAGGGGGAGCGTTTACAGCCTATTACAGAGACTAGGCCTAAGCCTCTTATACCAGTACTCTGTAAACCATTGATCTATTGGCACTTGGATGCATTGTATAGGGTTAATAGTGTTGATGAAGTATATGTTGTTGTAAGTTATATGAAGGAACGTGTTATTGAAGCTGTTAAGAAACACCCTATTGGTGAGAAGACAGTATTTATAGATCAGGGTGTTGAGCAGGGTACTGGTCATGCTGTACAGAGGGTTTTAGAGGAGATAGGTAGTGTTGATGAAGCTCTTATTATCTACTCTGATCTCTTTCTTAGAGACTGGAGTCTTTATGAGAGAATAGCTGGTTTGAAAGGGAATATTGTTGTTGGTATGAGACATAGTGATCCTAGGGAGTATGGTGTACTAGTTACTAGTGAGGACAATAGATTGCTAGAGATTGTTGAGAAACCAGAGAAGCCTCCATCAGATATAATAAATACTGGTATATACAAGGTATCACTTGAAGAACTAAAGCCTTTCATAAAGAACCTTAAGCCTAGTATACGTGGAGAACTAGAGTTTACAGATGCTATTACAACAGCTATTGCTAGTGGTATAGAATTCTATGTACATACTATCAATGAGGGAGAATGGATAGACATTGGTAGACCATGGAATGTACTTGATGCAAACAAGGTGGCTCTTGAAAACCTTGGAGGAGTAGAGATTAGAGGAGTTATTGAGAAGAACGTGTCTATAAGAGGACCAGTATACATTGGTGAAGGTGCAGTTATCAAGTCTGGCACATATATCGAGGGACCAGTATATATTGGTAGAGAAGCAGTTATAGGGCCTAATGCACGTATTAGGCCATACAGTGTTATATGCTGTGGTTCTAAGATAGGATTTAGTGTTGAAGTAAAAGCTAGTCTAATAATGGAGAACGTCCATGCAAGCCACTTAGCATACATAGGAGACACTATAGTATGTGAAGGAGTAAACCTTGGAGCAGGAACTATAACAGCTAATCTACGTTTCGATGACAAACCAGTTAAGATGACTATACGTGGTAAGAGAGTATCTAGTGGTCGTAGAAAACTTGGAGCAGTAATAGGTGCTTATGTGAAAACGGGTATCAATGTATCTATCATGCCTGGTGTAAGGATAGGCTCCTACAGCTGGATATACCCTGGAGTAGTTGTATGGCAAGACGTACCACCTAGATCAAAGTATATGGCTAAGACAGAATACTATATAGAGCCTCTAAGCTAGATAATATACTCGAGGAAAAACTGTGAAGAACAGATAACGGGGGAGGCATAGAGGCGACCGCCTATGAAGATTAGTATAGATGAGTTTAGACGTAAATATCCTGCATTATATAACGAGCTATTCTCTCAGGATAGTATGTCTATAGTAGTTTCTTTTGAGAAGACAATAGATGATCCATGGCGTGGCTATATACCTGGCCCAGTAGATTATATTAGGAGAGCTAAGTCTCTAGATGAAGCACTACAAGTTATTGATTACTTAGAGAGACATGGTGAGATAAGTAGTGATGAAGCAAGGATGTATCGTGAAAAACTATTGAATGAAGGACTAGACGCTTTTGGTCCACGTAAAGAGGATAACTATTACTATAAGAAGGCTATGGAGTATTGGAGAAAACTTAGTCTACAACAGCAACGACTTAGTGGTGAGCAGCAGTAGCAACAATCTTTACTACATCGTTATCTCTAAGCCTATAGTCTTCACCAATCTTTTCACCAGTCTTAGCATTTATAGCGTATAGAAACGTCTTCCCTAGATCAGTGTGTATCATGTAGGCTAACTGCCTAGCTGTTGTACCATCTGGTACTAGGTATGCATCTGGTAATACATTTCCATAGTGGTCTGTATACTTATGGTGGTCTTCAACAGGGTATACTGTTATAAGCTTTAATACATTATATACAGCTCTATTCAATAGCTCTTGTACACCAGTTGAACCCCATCTCCTAAGCACTTTCTCCATAATATACTCTAGACCACGTCTCTGTTGCTGGTTAAGCCTATTCTCGTCAACTATTCTAAAGGAGTTGTCTCCAGGTAGGTACTCTATATAGCCGCCAATAACTGCTTTCTTAAGCACTAGTTCAGCAATAGCTGATACTGGTACAACCCATTCATCTCCAAACTCCTCTCTTAGCCTCTTAACATTGTCTATAGAGCTATCTAGATCAGCCTTGTTAGCAGCTATTATTATTGGTTTAGAGACTCTCCTTAGACATATAGCAAACTCTCTAATATCCTCTTGTGTCCAACTAGTAAACTTCTTATCACTAAGCCCAGCTCTACTAATAGCTTCTACAACATGGTGTTTACTTACTGATAAGCCAGAGAGATTCTGTACAAGTAGCTCAAGCGGGTTTCTAGAGACTAGTGCTTTCCTAATAAACCTCTCCCAAACACCCTTTACAACACTATAGAACCACTCATCAACCTCTCTCTGTATAAGCCTAGCTTCCTCTACTGGGTCGTAACTACCAGGTGGTACAGGATTTCCTTCAGCATCAGTTGATCCACTAGCATCTACAACGTGTATCAGTACATCAGCCCTCCTTAGATCATCCATAAACTTATTCCCAAGCCCACGTCCCATGTGAGCACCAGGTATAAGGCCTGCTACATCAATTATCTTTACAGGTATAAACCTGTATCCTTTAACACAATACCCACTACGTGGATTACAGCCACTAAGCCCTAGTTCTACATGTACACACTTCTTCCTAACATACCCTACACCAACATTAGGCTCAATAGTTGTAAACGGGTGGTTAGCTATCTTAACAGAAGCCATTGTCAATGCAGTAAATAGTGTAGACTTACCAACATTTGTCTTACCAATAATACCAATAAGCTTCTCTGGAGGAGGCATAGTATAGACCACACTCCACTAACAAAATACTATGGAGTAATCTAGAAAATAAAGCCTAGCTTAAAGACCTAAATAGTAGGAGTTATAGTGGGCGTAGTTTATCAATTGAGCTATAAGAGATATTATGATGGTTTAAACTAGGTAAACATACACCACTAAATCGTTTCCTAATGGTATTAATATTGTTTCAAAACTAAACTGCAATAGCTATCAGTACTTCTGTGCTATGAATCCATAGAATCTGATATAGACTTGAGATTTATATACGCCGTATATACGTATATACGTATAGGTGTAGGTATGGTTAAGAAGAAGCTTACCTTAAGTGTTGATAGAGAAGTTATTGAGGAGATTAAGCTTATTGCTCGTAGAGAGGGATTGAGTTTAAGTAGTATTGTTGAAGAGTATTTTTAGATATCTTATAGCAGTTAAGTGGATTGATTCACTAGCAGAAGAACTTGGATTAGATGATCTAAAGCCTACTGGTGAATATGAAATCCCTAGTTCAAGACCTACTGGTCTTGATGTTGCAGAGGTTGTAAGAGAGCTAAGGAATGGTAGAGCTAAGGTGGTTACCCATGGTAGGAGATGAGGAGGTATATTATCTTGATACAAGTGCTCTTGTCAAAAGATATGTTTATGAACGTGGTAGTGAACTTATTGATAGATTATTTAGCAGAGCTTATCGTGGTATAAGTACAATATCTTTCTCTTACTGAAATATAGGTGAAGCAGCTGTAGTATTCGATAAATATGAGAAGAGATTAGGACTTAATGCTAGAAAACTCCTATGGAGTATGTTAAGTGAGATGAAAACTCTTGCAAAACTACAGAGGCTCATACTAGTAGATCTAAGTCCTTTAATACTTAAAAAAGCTATAAACCTTGTACTAAAACACTACATCTATATAGCAGATGCATTACAGATTGTGTCAGCTATTAGGTCTAGAAGCACAGTATTTGTTACTGGAGATAAAGTCTTAGCAGGGATTGCTAAGCTGGAAGGTCTAAATACATTATACATTGGATAACATTACTATAACATACAGTATACATCATAATCATTTCAATAGTAATTCTAGGTCTATGTTGTTAAGTGGAAAATATTAGGTGTATAGTCTTCTAGCCATCCTATTAATAAGGCATATATTGTTAATGTTTATAAACTAGTGTAGCTGTCTATAGCTTTAAGTGTAGAGTGTATCTATAGAGAGTGTGGGATGGTATAGTATGGCTAAGAGTATGTATCACTATATAGCTGAGTTGTGGAAGAGACCCTATGATGGAGAAATGGGTTTGTTAATGAAACAAAGGATTATCAAGTGGAGGAGACAACCAGCTATTGTTAGGATCGAGAAGCCTACAAGACTTGATCGTGCTAGAGCACTAGGGTATAAGGCTAAACAAGGATTCATAGTTGTACGTGTACGTGTACGTAAAGGTGGACTACATAGGCCTAGACCTAACAAGGGTAGGAGACCTAAGAGAATGGGTGTCTATGGCTATGCACCAGCTAAGAGTATAAGGCTTATAGCTGAAGAACGTGCAGCCCGTAAATACCCTAATCTAGAGGTATTGAATAGCTACTATGTTGGTGAGGATGGACAGTATAAATGGTATGAAGTCATACTTGTAGACCCACACCACCCAGCCATCAAGAACGACCCCGATATAAACTGGATATGCAGCCGTAAACACAAGGGTAGGGTATTCCGTGGACTAACAAGTGCTGGTAAGAAGATGAGAGGGCTTAGGAAGAGCCGTGGATTAAAGGGTACTCATAAGCATAAGTGGAAGAAGAAACAGAAGGAGAGGAAGCTTAGGAAGAGACATGAGGCTAGCCGTGGAGCTAGAGATATGTGGGTTGTAGCAAAGACTAAAGAGGAGCTTGGATAGAGTATTTTATAGAAACTCTTATCACGTATAACCTAACTCTTACTCTATCTAGGGAGAAACTATTGGTTGAAATAAATAGTGTTGAAGCAAAAACGTATTGTCATGCAACTGAGGATGAAGAGAGAGTAGTTCGTGCACTACTAAACTTGTTCCCAGAAGAGCTAAGGAGTTCTATAAGGATAGTTAAAACAATTGTTAAAGGACACTATGGTAACCCCATAAAGATACTTAGAGTAGTAGTGTCTGGCTCTAAAGCATCTAAGGTAGTAGAGTATATTGGTTCTAGAGTATCTAGTATTGAGAAGAGTGTTATTAGAGCTAGCCTTGGGATAAGGTTTGATAATAGGAATAGGAGGCTATACATAAGGTTTGATAAACAAGAGCTATACAAGGGTAATCTAGTTGTAAGTGATAGTGACGATATAGTGCATCTAGTTATCTCCTTTAAGGGTA
Source organism: uncultured Desulfurococcaceae archaeon (assembly GCA_964466845.1). Taxonomy (GTDB): domain Archaea; phylum Thermoproteota; class Thermoprotei_A; order Sulfolobales; family Desulfurococcaceae; genus CAYZRH01. The sequence continues at coordinate 202 of CAYXOO010000025.1, read as the reverse complement.
GAGCTAGGTTAGAGGATATTGAGAAACTATTGGTTGAGAAGGGGTTTCTATGAATGGATACATAGACTTATGGGTTAGAATAGACTATAGTGTATTACTAGAATACATAGATGTCATAAGGAACATGGGTTACCACGCAATATGTGTTGAAGGACTAGATAAGCGTATCACTAGGGTTAAAGGGGTATGGGTTATACGTAGA
>CAYXOO010000024.1:0-18989 GCA_964466845.1 uncultured Desulfurococcaceae archaeon | reverse complement strand
GTCTTCAATGCCCTGACAAGGGTAGCAGGACTTATCTGGTATGTAGTAACAATAAAGAATTGAGAGTCAGTAACTGTTATTTCGTTATATATATAATCAAATGGTTCTTTTGGGTAGTAACAATAAAGAATTGAGAGATGTTTGATTTCAGGCTCTCTATAAGCTCTGGTAGAGTGTAGTAACAATAAAGAATTGAGAGTACTCTCTAGGTAAGAGAGCTAGAATGATAGGGCATGGCTTTCGTAGTAACAATAAAGAATTGAGAGTAGCACTAGTCCATCCCTGGTGATTAGCTCTAGCACTGTGTCTCCCCGTAGTAACAATAAAGAATTGAGAGGAACACATAATGAAGAGAGCAGTGGTGATCGGGTGATGTCTGTAGTAACAATAAAGAATTGAGAGACAATACTACAAGATAGCTCAATAGTATAATCTGCTTAATACCGTAGTAACAATAAAGAATTGAGAGAGGCCACAACTCTTCTTTCTCCTTACTCATACATCTACACGTAGTAACAATAAAGAATTGAGAGTAAGTTATAACGATAATCACTCCAACTCATTAGCTTGCTCTGTAACAACAGAAAAGAATTGAGAGACAACTATTATTGATGATATGAAGAATATTATAACTAATAACTATATGTAACAACAAAAAGAATTAAGAGGTTTTTAACTTAGGGCCATAAGGTGGTATTTTAGTTGAGGAATTTATGAGTTTTTTGTTTAGGAGGGTTTTTGTTTGGGAAAAATATTCTTTGTATGGAGGGGATGTATTTGTTTTGGTGTTACTTTTTACGTTTTAGTATTTCTTCTTTTAGTATTTCTGATAGGAAGCGTACTACTTTTACTAGGTCTGCATCCTTTCGTACATAGAATGCTTTTTGTTTATTGCCTTTCCAGAACTGTTTTAGTTCTTCAGGCATTCTAGACTCTATTGTCTTCTCTGACAGTATCTTTGGTGGTAGTATCTTCCATGCTAGTCTCTTACGTCCGACGAGTACGCGAACAGCTATACTAAGCCTTTGAACCATTCTATCACCTAATACATATATGTTTACAGAGTGATATATGAATATTTTTGTCTACTCCTACATCTACCTACAATACAGGTACACTAGAGTATACGGTCTATCCTTAAACCCTTTATACAGAGTATAGAGTGGGCTAGAAACAGCTTATAAACAATATACATATGGAGAGGAGGCTAGAGGAAGTGGACACTAGGAGATACTTTACCACTAAAATAGATCTTGTGAGACTTGGTGAGAAGCTGGTAGCTAGTAATAAATTGTTTATAAGTGTAGAAGAAGTAGTTGATAAATACTGTATAAGCCCTCCATCAGCAGGTAGATTGTTATCAGCACTAACAAGACTAGGCTATCTAGAAAAGTGGAGTAGAAAAGTATACATAGTCAATAGGAGGAAGACTACCTCTTTAAAACACTAGCAATATACCTTATAACATCAACTACAACACTAGTATCAACAAAGCCCATAACACCAATACGTACAACATCACCAGCCATACCACCAAGACCAGGTGCGATCAACACCTTCTTATCCCTATAAACACTCTCTACAACATCAAATGCTCTACCAGGAGTCTTAATGACGACAACACTATGTGATCTATATGTGTTGTCAGAGACAATAGTCTCTAAACCATGCTCCTCAATACACTTATATACAGCCATAGCCCTCTCCCTATGGAGCCTTATATAGTTGTCAAGGCCATAGCCTAGTATCTTCAATAGACTAGCATAGAGTGTATAGAACGCATTAATACCAGGTGTTGTTATAGAGCATTTATAGTTACGTAGATACTCAATATACAACCCCAGATCCATATAGAATGGTGGCCTACAACCACTACCCTTAAGCTTACCAATAAGCTCCACAACACGATCACTAAGTCCAACGATGGCAAGACCAGGTATACCACCAAGAGCTTTCTGACTAGCAGCAACAACTACATCAACACCCCATTCATCCATCCTGATCTCTTCAGCACCAACACTAGACACTGCATCAACAACAAGATAAGCATTCTTCTCTCTAACAACCCTAGCAACATCCCTTAGGAAACGATATGTATAACCAGTACTAGTCTCACAATGGACTAGAACAAGTATATCAAAATCCCTCTCACCAATATCCCTCAACAACCTATCCTTATCAGGAGGATTATAGTAGTCATAGAGTATAGTCTCTACACAACCACAGTGTCTAGACAATATCTCTCTAGCAAACTCGCCAAAATACCCATAGACTGGTACTAGTATACGTGGATTCCACCCACAAGTGAGAGAAGCAGCAACAGCATCTAGACCCAATGCACCAGAACCAGTAAGTACAACAACCTCTCCCCTATGGAGACCAAGTACTTCTTTAAGCATAGAGTGTGTCTTAAGAAACAACTCTATAAACTCACTAGACCTGTAACTAGTAGGCTTAATAGATGCTTTAGCCAATACATCCTCTTCAACATCTATAGGACCAGGTAGTAGGACGTGTCTAACACTCTTTATCTTCTCTAAAAGCTCCTCCAAACCCTATACACCCAAGCCCCCTTCCCAGTCCTCTATTACAGTTACAGTCTCTAGTAAAGAAGGGGGATTAAGAGCATATCTCTATCCTAAACACACTAAGGTGTAAATATGCTTCCTATACTACATCCGGGAGTTTATCAATAACCTTCTTAACATCTGTGAGATAACTGTATTCCCTCTCAACAACAACTTCTCCACTAACAACGACAATGTCTGGTGGGTAGCCACGTAGTGCTATAGCTAGTGGATCCCTTTCCACCAAAGGCTTCTTTAAATCATCAAGACTGTAGACCAGTATATCTGCTCTAACACCCTTCTCTATACATCCTTTACTCAATCCAGTAGCTCTATAGCCTCCATATAATAGCTCGTATGCTCTCTCATAACTGATACCACGTGCTAATAGCCTGTGGTATAGGATGAATGGTGGGTACATACTACCTGTATCAACTAGTATACAGTCACTAGTAATGGATTCCTCACTACAGAATAGACTAGGGTCTAGGGAGTATACATTATCCATTCTATCTCTAGACAATACTATGTGCACTATATTCTTTACACATGCATACTTCTCTAATACACTATGATCTAGACTATCATATACAAAGCCTATTCTAACACCAAGCATCCTAGCTGTATCAACTACATAGCTTATATAGTTGATACTATCATGTACAATTGGGAGTGTAACACCATACCTTATGGCCTCGATAATAGATGCTCTAACATACCAGGATAAAACACCACTAGCCCTGCCAGCTATAGTTGATGATCTATAGGGGTATATGGAGGGCTTTATACAATAGCTAAACCCGTGTAACACCACAGCTTTATAGTTGAAGTCATAGACTAGTTGTGAAAGCCCATATCCCGGCTTAGGCTCTACACCATAGTCTCTAACAACACCGTCTTCTATGTATAGATAGCCACGTGTAAGACCACTGCATGTATGCAGGTATACGTTCTTAAAGAGTATACTCACTTGACCAGCTGGCTCCAAGACCCTAATACCTCAACCCATACCTGTTGTAGTATAGTATAGTATTTAGTGGTTTAGGTGGTTTAACTGGGTACCTATACTCTGGCTCACCAATAGCTACTATTGAGTGTAGATAGTAGTCTCTAGGGACTCCAAGTAAGTCTCTAACAACAGGGTTGTTTCCTAGAAACACATAGTATACACTATAGCCTAGGAGTGAAGCAGAAGCTATGATATAAGCTGCTAGAGAGCCTCCGTCAGCTAAGTGGCTATCTGGTGATACAACTGGGTTGGTGACAACAGCTACCAGTACAGGTGCTCTAGCCAGAACTCTCCCCTCGGGAAGTACTGATGCAACCTTATTGATAGTAACTGGGTCGTCAACAACAATTATACTCCATGGCTGCCGGCCCTTGTTACTAGGAGCCCATCTTGCTAGCTCTAGAATCCTAGCTATCTCACTACGTGGTATCTTCTTATCCTTAAACCTTGTAGCATAGCTTATACCAGCGAGCACTATACGTCCAACATCATAGTCTATACGCTCCATAACATTGATGCACCCCAGTCTATAACTAGATATGATTAACCATATATATCTAGCAATAGTATAAACTATATACTTGGTGCTAAAGCCTTGTATGGATGGACCGGTAGACTTCTAAGAATAGACTTGTCTCGTGGAAAATACGTTGTACAAGACATACCAGTTGATACACTAAAAATGTTTATAGGAGGCCGTGGACTAGCTGTTAAGATACTATGGGATGAACTACCACCTGGTATAGACCCGTTCTCACCATACAACAAACTAGTTATAGCAGCTGGGCCGTTAAGCGGATTACCTGCTCCATCATCTGGTAAACTAGTTATTGCAAGCAAGAGCCCACTAACAAACGGCTATGGAGACGGCAATATAGGTACAATGGCTAGCCTCCACATAAGGAGAGCAGGCTACGACGCTATAGTGGTTGAGGGTAGAGCTCGGAAGCCAGTATACCTCTACATAGAGGATGACAAGGTAGAGTTTCGTGATGCAAGAGACCTATGGGGTCTAGATACTTTTGAGACAGAAGACAAGCTATTGAAGGAACACGGTAAGGATGTTGGAGCACTAGTGATCGGTCCTGCAGGCGAGAACCTTGTTAGATACGCTACAGTAATCTCTATGAAGGGACGTAGTGGCGGTAGACCTGGTATGGGTGCTGTTATGGGTAGTAAGCTATTGAAGGCTATTGTGGTAAAGGGTACAAAGGGTTACCCACAACTAGCTGATCAGAGGATGTTTAGTGAGGTCTCTAAGAAAGCATTTGAGGATATAAGGAATGCTGAAAACTACGACTTCTGGATTAGACAAGGTACAATGGCTACTGTTGAGTGGGCCCAGAAACACAGTGTACTACCCACTCAGAACTTCCGTGAGGGAATGTTTGATGAGTACATGGAGATTAGTGGTACTACTATGGAGAAGATGAAGGTTGAGAGACGTGGTTGTCCAGTATGTAACATGCAGTGTGGAAACGTGATACTAGATATAGAGGGTGAGAAGAGCGAGCTTGACTACGAGAACGTTGGTATGCTTGGAAGCAATATACTGCTTGGTGATCTAAGGAAGGTTGCTTGTCTAAACAAACTATGTGATAAACTAGGGTTAGACACTATATCCATGGGTAGCTCAATAGCATTCCTTATGGAGGCTAGTGAGAAAGGACTTATCAAGGAAAGGATTGAATGGGGAGACTTTGAAGCATCCAAGCAATTGATAATAGATACTGCATACCGTAGAGGACTAGGAGCACTAGCAGCCGAAGGAGTTATGAGGATGAGCTGGTATCTACGTAGAGGATCTAGTGACTGGGCTATGCATGTAAAAGGACTAGAGATATCAGCTTACGACTGTCATGCAGCACCAGGTATGGCTCTAGCATATGGTACATCACCTATTGGTGCACACCATAAGGATGCGTGGCTTATCGGGCTAGAGGTTAAAATGGATAGAAAGAGCTATGATATAGAGAAGGTTAAAAAGCTTATTGAGTGGCAGAGGATACGTGGTGGTATATTCGAGTCTTTAACAACATGTCGTCTACCATGGATTGAGCTAGGACTTAGTATAGAGTACTATCCAAAGCTACTAAGCTATGCAACTGGTGTAACCTATACACTAGACGACCTATTCACTGTAGCTGATAGGATCTATGCATTAATCAGAGCATTCTGGGTTAGAGAGTATCGTGGATGGAGTAAGTACATGGACTACCCGCCAATGAGGTGGTTTAAGGATCCGTTGACTAAGGGTCCATATAAGGGTTCAAAACTTGATCTAGAGAAGTATGATGCTATGCTTATGGAGTACTATAGGCTACGTGGATGGACAAGAGATGGAGTACCTAGTCGTGAAACACTAGAGAGGCTTGGACTAGGCTTTACAATACCTGTTCTAGAGAAACTAGTTAGTCTATAACAGTCTTCTTTTTAAACACACTATACCCTATCTATACTCTTCTAGAACAGCTATTAGCTGGTGGACTAAGAGGCTATGGTTGAGTGTAGAAGCTATAGGTTGTCTGGTGTAGTTGTTAGCGGTGTTGGAAAGGGCTCATACTATGTAGAGTTGTATAGAGATGCTTTTAGGAGGGCTTTAGGCCTAGATCCATACCCTGGTACACTAAATATCGATCTAGGCTTTGACGCAGGCTTTATATGGAGAACACTAGACTCTATCACAGTGTATCCACCAAATAGTGGTTTAGGCATAGTCTACGCACTACCAGCTATGATAGATAGTATTAGAGGATACATAGTACGTTCAGAAAAGACTATACATGGATGGAACATTATAGAGTTTATATCAGATGTACATGTAAGGAGCAGACTAGGCCTTAGAGATGGAGACTCTATCAAAGTAATTGTCTATGATAGGAAATGCATGTGCCTATACAGGGAGATATAAACTTGATATACTAGTATCTAGTACTAGATAGTAGTAAGATAGTGTATACCAGTGGAATTACAGTACAACAGGGTGTACATGGTATGTCAGAAGTTGCTAGAATGTGGACACTAGAAGAGCTTAGGAGACTTGTAGAACTAGCTGATAAGACCTACGAAAAAGCTAATGAGCTTGCAGAGAAATATGGTAAGAAGATCTATGAGGGGCTAATGAGTGTACTATCGTTTAGAGGAGCATCAGAAGCAGCTGCTAAGTTTATAACAATAGAGTGGCGTAACGGCTTACCAATAGCAGTTCTTACAGATGATAACCTATGGGTTATTAATAGAGAACTACTTACAGCACTAATAAAGACTATTGATGTAGGAGCTGATGTAACACCCTTGTTTAGAGAAACAAAGCCCGATCCAAACCGTTTTGCAGGTAATGTAAGGCTCTCGCTACCCGGTGGATGGGGTGAGATAGCTTCTTTCTATATAATGAATGCTCCATTGCCTAAAATGAGGGTTATAATCTATATCCTACACCTCTCTATATACGTTAGAACCTTCCTTACAGCAACTATATCAGAGGTATATACTGCTAGTGAGGATTTCCTTAACCTCATAGACTCTATTGATACAAAGAAGGGTGCTATAGAGTTTCTAACAAGGCTCTTCCGTAGAAGATACATACCTGAAGACCAGTATGCACTAGGGCTTGATGTTATTGAGAAACGTAGAGAGCTACATACAGAGAACTTCCGTGAGCTATTAGAGGAAGAAGAAGCTAGACAATATATGGCCCACCTTATATCAAGTGGTGTACACGGTATAGTCCTTAGGCTCCAAGACATTATACGTAAGTATAACAACAAACCTATACCAAGGAGCGAGTTATTGATACTTGTTGGTGAGTTATACGCTATAATAACTAATCTAGAGAACATGTTGTCTACATACAAGACTATACTTGATAAACTAAACAATGTACTTATGACGACTGGTGAGAAGACCTCATCTGAGAAGCTCAGGAAGGTTATAGAAGAGATTATCACTATGCACTAAAACCTAGACTCTCCTATATGGACAAAGCTTGCTATAGACACAGTATCTACACTCCCAATCCCACCTTGGATGAACAGAGTCTCCTACTAGTTCTCTAACAAAACCCTCTATATCAACACTAGCTTTAAGGACGGTATACTCAAGCAGTCTATCAGGTGTAATATATACCAAAAGCCCCTTGTCAACACCAAGTATCTCCATATAGATCTGTAGCTGGAGTATATGGTGCTCATGTGGTACTCCATGGCTGCTACGTGCAGTCTTTATCTCAACAACTTCTCTAGAGACAGGATTCCATGCATCAACACGTCCTTTAACAACATATTCTCTATCATCAATAAACACGTGGTGTTCAACCGGGTATTCAATACTGTATCCTTGACTAGCAAGTATTGCTTCCAGCCCCTTATGGACTAGTTCTCCAAGAACAAGTGCTGGTTCAAAATAGAATGCTAGTTCTGGGAACTTTGTGCGAAACCAGTACTTATGGCTACAGCCCACGAGATCAGTTACGTATACTATATTGGGGTTTCTCATCTCCTCAATACGTTCTATATAGTCTCTACGGTATAGCTCATAGATTACCTCTAGTAGCTTAGTTGAAGACATTATTTGTCTAGAGAATACATTGTTGGAGGAACCGCTCTCTTCCAAAACCTATCCACCTACACACTCTTCTAACATCATCTCTAGATATGTCTTAGCTATAGCCTCGTATTTAAACGGGAGTTGTCTTAACAATTCCTCAACATCTCTCCTAGAACCCTCTATCTCAATGAATACACCAAGACACTCTACATCGTCTATTGTAAACACTATATTGTCTCTCCTATAGTAGGCTCTGTTCTTCCTAACAACAGCTACTCTCTTAAACCCTAGTCTATCAAGTAGCTCTACCAAGACTCTACAATACTTTTTATCGATAGATACGTTTAGTTCCTCTCTAGACTTTATACCGTCTAGACTAAGGGTTCTCCTACCCTTATAGGTTAGGATACATTGTTCTAGACAACCACTCCTACCATATACAAGCCTTACTCTTAGAGCCTCATCAGTCTCTCGAAACGATCTACATGGGTGATCAAAATAAGTGTCTTCCTCAATAACATCAGCTACGTGTCTAAAGCCTATAGACTCAATAAACCTCCTTACATTGTCGATACTAGTGAAGACTCTAACCTTAGCTTCTGTCTCTATCAATATACCCTATACCCCAATATGTTCTTAAACAAACTATTATCTAAAGATTCTCTCTAGACTATAATATCTGTCTCGATTATCTAGAAGATGGGTTCTAGAGATGTATTTAGCGTGGCTATTTTATCCTCCAATAACTGTTTATTATAGAAACTGTTTCTCTTATCATCTTCTCTGCTTTCTTCTTAATCAACGGTATCGATCCTGTGGGTTTCTCTCTAACTGGGTTATCTACGTCAAGTAGTCCTGCAAGGAATGCTGGGAATCCACGTTCTAATCCACTAGTATAGCCTCCTTCTAGTGTTACAAATACTGGTTTACCTAAGCTATCTAGTAGTCTTCCAAGGCTGTAGAATGTCTTTGTAGAATATCTAAGTTCTGTTAAGCCATCACCATTGTAGCCATCGAATCCTGCTGATACCATTACTATCTCTGGATCATACTGTGTTATGATACTATGTATTATATCGATTACTTCTAGGAAGCAGTCATCACCAGCCATTGGCGGTAATACTATGTTTACTGTATAGCCCTCGCCTCTCCCTTCACCAACTTGTCCGGGGTAGCCAGTGTATGGGTATAGTGTTGATGGGTCTTGGTGTATGTCTATATGGAGTACCTTGTCTTCTCTATAGAATATCTCTTGTGTACCATTACCATGGTGTGCATCAAAGTCTATTACAGCTATAGCTGTTAACCCGTGATCGAGTAGGTTCTCTATAGCACCAGCTATGTTGTTGAATATACAGAATCCCTGTGTAGGTGCTCCCATAGCCTTGCCTTCTCTACCAGCATGGTGTCCCGGTGGTCTACATAGTAGTATGTAGGCTTTGTTCTCTGTAAATGCTTTTAGTGAGTACTCAATAGCTGATCCATAGGCATAGAGTGCTGTATCCATAGAGTCTCTTACAACGTATGTATCTGGGTCTATCTCTGCTGGTGCATTCGTTACTAGCTTCTCTACATAGTCTACATAGCCTTTTACATGCACCTTGTAGAGCGTCTCCTTACTAGTAGACACTGGTTTAAACCATAAAACTCTATCCTTAAGCCCGTGTCTCAGTATAGATGATATTATCCTCCTAAGCCTAGCTGGAGACTCTGGATGTGGTCTCCAAGGCTTGTGTCCTTCTACAAACACGTTTCCATAGACTATAGCTGTCTCCATATCCTTAAACACCCTTTCTCTAACTATAAAGTCTCTATAAGTATAAGTTTTACCTAGACCCGTAGCAATTATTATCTACCAGTATGTTTCTAGAGAATACACAGATAGAGCTAAGTAAGGAGATGAGCTAGTAGATAACTCTCTATAGAGTGGTATTATGGAGACTAGTATTCATAGAGCTGGAGAGCTAGAATAATTAAAAACCTCTATGGTGATTAACTAAAATATAATACAAAATAGATGAGATATGGAGCAGTAGCTACACCATAGCTTGTTCCCCGAGGTCTATAGTGGGGGTTAAGGTGGCTGGTTTAGGATATAAGATTAGGAAGAACCTAGAAGTATTTGGTCCATACTATGTAAGGATATTGTTAGCCAGCATAATGTTAATGGTTATAGGCTCAATAATATTCACTATAGGACTTCACATCATAAACTATAGACTAGCACTCCCTTTCCTTGGAGAACAACAACTATCTGAATACACAATCTACTATCCAGCAGGACACTATGTTAGACAACTAACCCTCACTGGCGGTGAGAGATCAACTGATTGTGAATTTTCACTAAAGAGCCATGGATTCATAATGATAAGTGCTAAAGTAAATACTAGAGACAATACAGCTGTACTAAAGATAGTGGATACTAGGACAGAACTCCAAGTAGATGAAGTAATAGTATACCAGGCTACATCAAACTATAAGATAGAACTATCGCCAGGTAGTTATAGGATAGATATTGAGACAAACCCTATACTTGGATTAGGGAACATGACTCTAGATGTAAGAATATATGCATCACGTGAGAAGATAGAGTTTATACTAGCTAGGTGGCTTCAAATACTAGGACTTGTATTCATGGGGTTAGGGCTCGTGATATTTGTTCTCTCATACGAGATTGCCCGTAAGGAAGTAGAAGCAGCTTATATGATACCTCCTAAACAAGTTAGAGAAATGCTTGCACGTGAGAGCTATCTAAGAATACTAGCTTCACATACAACACATGATGTGGAACCAGATGTATTTGGTAGTGAAGAAGAAGAGGAAGAAGAATAGACTAGACTATCTCCATAGAGGCTATAGTGAACCCTTGTGTACCATGTATGTGTGGGTATAGCCTCTGTATCCGTGGGTCAAAAGGGCTTCTAGAGCCAATGAATGGCTTATGCTTTATAACCTCGATATAGCCTTCTCTCTCAAACCACTTAATGATATCCTCGTTTTCCCCAGTATTGATAGTACACGTTGTATACACTATCCTTGTCCCACGTCTTAGTTTATTAACAACATTATAGACTAGCCTATACTGCAGGTTCTTTAGATAACCAAGTATCTTTTTGTCTAGAAACAACTTTATCTCTGGCTGGAGAGCTAGTCTACCGAGACTAGAGCATGGCGGGTCTATTAATACAGTGTCTGGGCTATAGTGTCTAGGTATGTATCTCCTAGAATCAGTGTTTATTAATAAGACTCTATACTTGTTGAGACATAGTCTATTAATGAGCCTCAATGTATCTAGTAGTTTATCAAAGCTAGTGTCTTGTCCTATAACGACATTGTTATCCTCTAGTATATGGGATAGTTTTAAGCCAGAACCACATGTTATATCAAGTACTCTCCCACCAAAACTATTAACTATATGTCCAACAAGTATACTAGCCTTATCTTCTACAACAATATAGCCATTTCTATAAGCCATTGTATGTCTGAGTCCACCCCTAGATCCACTGATTAGTCTTAAGCAGTCCCCTAAGCTATTATCTCTTGATACACTATAGCCTTCTCTCTTAAGCATCTCTATGGCTTTATCAATATATTCCCTATCAACTACTCTAATCCATGTAATAGGGTCTTTGAGTAGTGTTTCTAGAAGCTCTCTTAGGTAGGGGATTCTACTCTTATAGAATATCCCTAGTATATGCTTAGGTATTGAGTATACTATATCGTCTCTCCCAATCCTGGAAAGCTTCTTTTTAACACTCTCTATATCGGCTTCTCTTAGACAAGTATAGACTCTATATGGATAGCCATGGAGTGATAGGGTCTTCTCAATTCTAGACCTCTTATACCTACCAGCAATAACTACCTCGTAAGCTATTATCCTTAAGAGCCACTTCTTATAACTAGGTAGTCTATAATGCTCTACTGGTGTATAAGACTCTATTACGTAGTCTAGTAACATATAGTTTCGGAGAGTATTGAGAGTAAGTACTCTAACAACTGGTTTGAGATAGGATAGCCCTGGGTTTCTATTGAAGAACTCTAGAGCAGACCTCCTAAGACTAATTCTCCTCTTCTCCATACTAGACAGTATCTTTGCAGATACAGTCTCTGGATACAACCCCTTATCCACCAAATGGTTTCTCTACCAAAACACTCTTATCCACCAAACCCCGGCTATATAGTCTAGCTAGAGAATAGCATGGGTGCCAATATTGTCTTCACTACTGAGGGTAAGGCCTACAAAGATAGAGTTGATAAGGCTTAGGAGGAGACTGCAGCTAGCAAGGAAGGTGCATAGGATTCTACGTGAGAGACTAACTATCCTTGTAAACGAGTTCTTACTACGTAGTCGTGAAGCATATAGTCTAAGGCTAGAGGCTAGTAGGAAACTCCTAGAGTTCTACAAGAGAGCATCAATACTATATAGTGTCTATGGTGAGAAGCTCTTCCAGTACTACAGCTCTGTTATAAGAGAGGGATCTAGGGCTATAGTTGGTGAGGAGAATATAGCTGGTGTAAAGACTCCTACAGTAAGACTTGTTGAGCCAAAGACTATAGAGGATAAGCTGTATCCAGAACTAGAGAGTCTAAAGAAGGAGTCCCTAGAGATACTAGGGACACTTATAGAGCTAGGCTGTATAGAGGAAGCACTTAGAGCTCTTGGAGTAAACATTCTCAGGACTAAGAGGAAAGTCAATGCATTAGAGTACATGCTTATACCACAGATAATAAACACTATAAGATACCTTAGAATGAAGTTTGAAGAGAGGGAGAGAGAGGAAAAGGCTAGACTTAAACGTGTAAAAGTAGTTCTTGCACGTAGACGTGGTGGCTAGTAGATGGGTAATGAAGACGCTTACCTACTTAGAGCCTTAGAGCATGAGCTAAGGATTATAAATAAGCATTTACCCTATAGGAGGGTTTCACTAGAGAAACTCTTATCCATGGATATACCATATATAGTGCTTAGAGATGGCACTAGACATCTTATTAGGAGAGAAGAACTCTTGTTGTTGAAGGAGATAGCTGGTGATGATGCAAGCAGGCTTAGGATACCTATAATACTAGAGGTAAACCCCTCCTTTGGTGAAGGAGCAGTTGTTGTTAGAGACCCCATAGCTGCTAGGGTGGTTGCTAAGATACTTGGTATAGAGAAGCATAGTACACCATTGATCCTCTATCGCCCCCAGTTATTCGAGATCCGTAGAGTACTACGTACAACAACTACTATAATGTACATAGTAGGTTGATTACATTGACACACTACTACATAGGTATTGCAGCATCTAGTGAGGAACCTAGTAGTTCTCTTATAGAAAAGTCTAGAGAATTCATAGACTCTATATCAGAGTATAACGGCTTGCTAAGGATAGTTCTTGGTGGATACTGGGGTCTTATGAAGTACATAGCAGACTATAGTGTTGAGAAAGGATTTGATGTAATACTTGTACTACCCGAACAACCACGTGTCGAACCTCCACGTAGAGACAGGTTCTATATAATACGTTGTGAACTAGGGTATAGGAGTCGTAGTATAGTGCTTGTTAAGACAAGTGATCTGCTTGTATGTATGGGTGGACGTGTAGGCTCTATACTAGAGGTAATGCTTGCATATAGTTTTGGTAAACCAGTTATAGTGTTTAGAGATACTGGCCTAGATACTGATAGGCTAGAGAATTGTTTTAGAGAATATATTGATGAACGTAGACTCTCTAGGATATACTATGTATCAAGTGGTGTTGAAGCCGGAGGACTAGTAGCTAATATACTAGGTTTGGTTAAGCATAGAAACATGCTTTGTTAAGTGCTTTAACTAGACCCTCTGTATCAACACCACGTTTTACACGTACTATAGCTAGGTTTGGATGACCAGCAACATCTTCTGCATAACCCTCCGCTATCAAGTACTTTGCAATCCTATACGCTACACCACCAGAAGCCTTTATAACAAGTAGGTCGTAGCCACGTGTTGTAGAGAATAGTACTGCTACTGGTGCTTTAACAACATGTGCTATTTTGGAAGCGAGTGCTGTAGCACCACGTTTCCTCCAAACCCTACGTGCATCAACGAATCTTAGACAACTAAGCTTTCTAGCACTCATAGCTAGGTCTATAGCTTTCTCCTTAAGCTCCCGATCCCTTTCTTCAACAGCCTTTTTAACCTCTTCTAAAACCCTCTTGTCTAGAGGCATTTGTATAGGCATTGGGTTGCTAAGCCACTTTACTAGCTCGATCCATATCCTTTCATCACGCTTTATTGTTAATGCTTTAGAGAACATTGATGCTAGCTCGAATAGCTTCATATACTTACTTGGTACTTTAAGCCCTCGATCCATATAGGATACTGTTTCTACAAACATCTTTAGCTTAGTTGGTACATGGACTTTCTTTTCAACAAGTATCTTGTATACAATAACAGATGTTGGTTCATAGCCTAGTCTTAGCTCATCCACTACATTAGCTAGTTTCTCCTCATTATTCAATGATGATATATGGTGGTCTATGAATACTATCTTTTCTACACTGTAGTGCTCCTTTAAGAGCCTAAATATATTCTCCATCCTAGGTATATAGGGTATGTCTAGGAATACTAGTACGTTGTACTTGTGTCTAACTTCTCTAAGGAATACTCTAAGCTTCTGTGGATCAAGGGGCTTTAGATCAACTATTGCTTTAGACTCTATAGGGTATACACCTAGTTTCTCTTGTGAATAGAGTATAAGAGCTGATGCTACAACTCCATCTGCATCCCAGTCTCCGATAACAAGTACTCTAGGTACAGCTTTGGCCAATCCCCTATTACCCCTTATTGTCTATAACCTCTATTGACTACTTAGTAGCCTTACTGTGTCTCTCCTTATACTCTTTAGCAATACCACTTAATATACCAGCTAGTGTTAGTATAATGAATACTTGGAAAGCTCTCCATATAAATACTGTCATATCCATGTGTACACTAACATCCATATCCTCTATATACATATCGAGTGCTCCAAAGCCTAGTATAGTAGCTAGTATATAGTACAGTACTGCTAAACCCAGTAGAGACTCTATAATGAAACCATAGGGTATAAGGTCTTTACATAACTGCCCAATAACACCTATAACTATAAAGAACGCTAGTGCACCATAGTCTAGTATGGTAAAGCTCGTATATTCACCAGCTATCTCCTCGGGCTTGATATCTGGTGCATAAGCTGCTAGTACTGCAGGGATTAGATACTGTGATATAATATAGGACATCACTATATAGCCTATATAGTATACAATACCTTTCCCAACACCCTTACCAATAGACTTTAGAATCTTCTTCTTAAGAGGAACATGTTTTACTTCTTTTTGAGAGCTATCAGAAGCACTCATTTAGATAGACACCTCATTTTAGACACTTACACCTGTGTATTGAGCAAGTATTACATGTCCTAGTCTACCAAGGTATATAGTGAGTATTTGTTCCTCTGTAGTTACACGTTTCTTATCAATATATAGTGTAATCATTACCTGGTCTCCTGGTTTTAGGAGCTGTACTCTAGTCTTTACCATTGTGACTAGTGATCCGTCGGTGTTGTTTAGTGCTATAATTAAGTCTCTATTAACACTGACTACACTATTATTTCTATACCTTAGCACTATAACCATGATCTTATGAGTACTATTATAGTCTTCTATACGCTTTATATCAAGACCTATACTTGCTGTAAAAGCATTTCTGATAAGTGTGCCTATTACACTACACGTATATGTTAGTGGTAGTTTTGTCTCAAAACCAAGTATGTCAGTCTTCTCCTTAAGAACAAGATACAAGGTTTCATTATCTAGTATGGATTTATTAGTAAATGATACATTAAATGATATAGAGTAGTTACCATAGAGACTATCTATCTTCTTTCTAGCCACTGTATCATTGCCCACAACAATCTCTACACTAGGCCCCGGTATGCTAGTTGCTTTCTCACTCCCAAACCTAAGCAGCAAGTCTATAACTGCTTTTACACCATCTTCTCTAATCTCTATATCTCTAGCACTCTTAAGCTCTACAGATGCTGTTGATAGACCCTCTATGGTTGGTGCTAGAGTATTTAGGATATCCATAATGAGTGCTATAGCTAGTAAAGCTGCTATGATATAGCATATTATACCTGCTAACCTAAACACCCTAGGTATCATCAACTCGTGATACACCTAGACTCTATCCTTCTACTCTAGACACGCCTACTTGGTTTAGTGTATACTCTGATAGTATATATGTTTTACAATTTCTAGAAGCTTATAGTCCAAGTACCTCTATGATATACTCCCTGAGATAGTCTCTTCCCTTGGTGAAGTATATCTCAACTAGTTCACCAAGTCTCTTAACCCATAGTATCCTATTGAATACTTTTAGAGCTGGTATTTTCTTCTCTATCTCAATATCCCTACATACACTCCATACGATATCCTGTAGGTTTGAAGCATAGGATGCGTCTATAGAGTCTGCATCATGTACTATGATAGACTCTACTGTAGTGAATGGAGAGTTACCATGTGTTTCAGCTAGTATCCTTATAAGCTTATCAGGTGCTCCACGTCTAGCTAGTTCAGCTACAACTGCATAGTCGTGTGCTAGAAACCAGTCTGTTCTTATACGGAACCCCTCTACTATGCTATCATATCTATACTGGTAGTACTTGAATATATCATGGAGTATTGATGCAGCAACCACGTAGTCTCTATCAACACGTACTCCATAGACCTTCTCTCTAGCACGAGCTATCTCTATAGATAGTAATGCTACGCTAAGTGTGTGTTCTAGTAAGCCACCTGGGTAAGAGTGGTGTTTATGTGGAGCAGCTGGTGATTCATAGAATTTTATTAATGGCTCTACACTAGTGAATGTAATAACGGGGTTGTCAAGTAATTCTAGTGTAATAGCTCTAACACGTTCATCTCTAATACTCTCTGCAAGACTCTTTATCTCCCTATACAGCTCTAGAAACTTGCCTTCAAGCCTGGTCTCCAAGACTCTAAGACCTCTTTATAAACCCTTTATACTATCTATGGATACTAGATAAGGGGTTTAAAAGGTATGGTGTAGTTGTCTAGTCTAACAATGTTCCTTAGGAGGTATTTTAGGGAGTTTACAGAGTTTATAGAGGGTTTTACAAATAGTATTGAGAGAGATATTGAGTCTAGACTAGATGATCTATGGGTTTATAGGAGAGAAGTTGATTACGAGAACATATTGTTTAGTGGAGAACAAGTGTTTAAAGTAATAGATTCTAGTAGGATACCTTGCAAACCAGTTCATTTCATAGGAGTTGATGGTAGTAGTCGTGCAGTTGATACACCCTATGCATTCATTGGTGTTGCATCACTATCAATATACTCTAACTACTATAGAGAACTACTTGATCACCCACCACTACCTATATCCTATCCATTAAAACCAGTTAATGCACCATTCATAGCCTTGTCTCCAGACATACCAGTTGATAAAGAGTTTATTAAGAGGCTTATGGAGACGCCTTATGTAACACTCTATAGCCCAGCTGGTACACTCTATAGTAGAGACTATAACAAATCTGTAATACTTGATGAACTAAGGAATAGCCTAGAGAACAAGGGTTTAGAGAGGATTAGTGATAGTGTAGATGTACTTGATAGGATGGGGAAGCCTATAGTAATTGTTGATGGGCCAGTGTATCCAGTACCTAATATACTTAAGCAACACTACAATCTATTAATGCTTAGAGTTAAACGTGGACGTCTTGACGATTATGTGGCTAGTTGGAGGATTATGCTTAGTGAACGTATAGAGTTTATCAAGAGTATTGAGAGGAATGGTATACCAGTGCTTGGTGTTGTTAAGAGACTAGAGTCTTCACGTCTAATAGTGTCTTGTAAGAGCTTCTTAGAAGCAGTTAGTAGTGAGTATGGAGTATGTATAGGTGATACTGGTAATGATCAAGCATTTATTGATACGTTGTTGAGGATACTTGTATCCAGGAGACACCTAAGCCAGCCGTATAATCCAGTGGTTATTGGTCCATTCCATGTGTCTGCTAAAGCTACTTTTGTAGACAAGTATGTTGATACTAGTGTACCGGATAAGACTGCATACTATGTTGTTGTACCAAAGTATAGGTTTGGGGGTTTTATGAGGTATATAGTCTACCGTGTAGAAGCAACCAATTATTCTAGTAGACTGGTTAGAGAAGCCTATGGCATGGAGGTATATGATGCTGTATTAAGGGATAGTATAGGGTCTGGTACACTACTACCACTTACAATACTATATGCTGATAAGAGGTGTAAGAAGCTAAGTAGGAGTTTAGCTAGAGTAATAGCTGGGGATCTAGAGTCTAAGGGTATACCATTAACCTACGACACTATAAGGATAGTTGAGGCACACCTCTATGAGTAACCCAGGGCTTGTTAAACAAGTTAGTATAATGCTTGAAGAAGCAGAGAAGATTGCTAGAGAACATGGTATAGTTGTTGGTAGAGTATCTAGGTATAGGCCTTCTCGAATAGATGAAGAGGGTGGAGACATTGTATTCGAGGTTGATCCAGAGACCTACTTTACAAACTATGAAGAGATTGCACAAAGTGGTAGCTATCTAGCAGTTGTTGATGTAAAGACTAGAGAGATCATTAGTCTAAGGGTTATTGAGATTGAGAGACAAGATGTACTTGCTGAACTCGACCTACCAGAATTCACAGTCAGTATACCCCGGCCAGATGCATCAGGGTTGTTTACAAGAACACGTGTACGTGCTAAACCACTGCTCTCCTACAACCCCGCTACTAGTGTTGTTAAAGCAGCTAACTATGTTGTTGAGCCACAGTCTCCCATTATAAAGCCTACACGTACTGATACTATACAGTAC
>CAYXOO010000023.1:0-19140 GCA_964466845.1 uncultured Desulfurococcaceae archaeon | reverse complement strand
ATACTATAGTGATCTATACAAGCAATTCTATTCTTTAAACATAGATGATATGGAGTAATAAGCTTTATTGTTTCTGATAAAGTTCTCTGTTTACTTGATTCTAGGATAAAGGCGTTTGTATTTGTTTCCTTCTAAAGTACTTACTAGTACTAGTGTTAAATTAAACTACTTCTTGACTATTTTTATAAAGCTGATTTATAAGATAGTGTACAATAAAGTTTTTGTCTTGGATAATGTATTGTTATGGATTGGGTGGTTGGTTATGGAGTTTTATGAGAGGGAAAAGCCTTTTCCTCCAGAGGATTATGTACGTGTTGACCATGTTGTTTTGAGAGAGTTTGTTAAGGAGATCTTTGTTAGACTAGGTGTTGGTGATTGGGAGGCTGGTGTTGTTGCTGATGTACTTGTTACTGCTGATCTCTTTGGTATATCTAGTCATGGTGTTCAGAGGGTTAGGAGGTATGTTGATGGTATTAGGTGTGGTTGTGTAAGAGTTGGTGTTGAGCCAGAGGTCGTTGTTGATCGTGGTGCAGTAGCTGTTGTTGATGCACACTATGGTCTTGGACAACCAGTCTCTGTTAAGGCTATGGAGCTTGCTATCGAGAAGGCAGGGAGCTATGGTGTTGGTGTAGTGGTTGTACGTAAGAGTAACCATTACGGTATAGCAGGCTATTATGCATTAAAAGCTGTTGAGAAAGAGTTTATTGGATTGTCTATGACAAACTCTGTACCATTGGTAGCGTATACACATACACTTGGGAAGAATATTGGTACAAACCCAGTAGCAATAGGTATACCTCGGAAGAACCCACCACCAATACTATTTGATGCAGCAACATCTATTGTACCAGTTGGTAAGATCGAGTTATATGCTAAACAGGGTAAGAAGATACCATGTGGATGGGCTGTAGATCTAGAGACTGGCGAGCCACTATATGGTGATGCAGACTATGTACTAAAGAAGATTAAGGCTGGAGAAGCAGCACTACTACCACTAGGTGGTCTTGGAGAAGAATTGGGTGGACATAAGGGCTCCGGGTTATCATTCATAATAGATGTTTTATCCGGGGTATTATCCGGGGCTGCATGGGGGCTGCATGTAGGATATACAGTTGGTGATAAACCATCTAATGTAGGACACATGTTCCTAGCACTAGACATTGAAGCCTTTATGGATAAGGAAGAGTTCTATAATAGGCTAGAACAGTATGTTAACGAGCTGAAATCTTCTCGTAGACACCCAAGAGCAGAACATATATGGATACCCGGGGAAAAAGCATGGCTTACAATGGAGACTAGGAAGAAGATAGGGATACCACTACATAAGAGAGTTTATAACGAGTTAAACACTATAGCTAGAGAAGTTGGTGTAGATAAAGAACTAGAGATAAAGACTACTATGTAACTACTAGAAGCTATTGTATCAAGTGATATAAGGTATGTAGTAGATTAATAATATAAGGGTGTAGTAGTGGCTAGACAGGTAGTTAAAGAGACTACTAATCTTATAGAGGAGTGGAAGAAGGAGGATAGAGAGGCTAGAGAGATTCGTAAGAAGTATGCAGACTGGGGCTTCATAAATAAACAACCTCCAAGAATAAGAGTTGCACTCATACTGTATATAGAGACAGGCGACCTATGGATTTGTTCTCGTTTAGCTGGGTTAACTGTTGATGAGTTTAATGAGCTTAGGATCAAGGCTAATATACCTAATGTAGCGTAGGACATGGTGGCTATAAGTGCCTATTGTTGCCGATACTTGTTTTCTAATAGACTGGTCTAGGTTTAGGAGAAGGGATTTACTTGTAAGGCTTTTTGGAAAGATTGTTGTTACTCAACATATTATTAATGAGATTAGGAGTGATTATGCTGTTGAATACGTGTCTAGTCTTATAGCTAGTGATAAACTCTATATTTATCCCGTAACATCTAGTGTTGAGAGTTGTAATGGATCTAATGTCTTATGCTCTACGTGATCCAAGGATTCCACGTGTTGATGAACCAGAGCTTTATGCTCTAGCTCTAGGGTTTATACTAGATCTACCTGTTCTTACAGAGAATCGTGGAGCTAAACGTCTAGCTAGTCTCCATCCTAGTCTAGCTAGACTAGAAGTACTAGGTGCTCTTGAGGTTTTAGAGAGAGCTATTATAGAGGGTCTTGTAGACGTTGATGAATGTGCTAGTATACTTGATGAATATACCATTGATACTAGACACATGTTTCCAAGGAAAGAAGCTTAATAAGGTTTTAGAGAATCTAAGATGGGATATTGTAGGTGGGGTTTGTATGGATATTCCTAAGAAGCTTTTAGAGGAATGGGAAGAAGAGGATCGTGAGGCTCGTGAGATTCGTAGAAAATATGCTGATTGGGATTTTATTAACAAGCAACCACCAAGGATACGTGCTGCATTGATATACTTTATAGAGACTGGTGATAGACGTGGAGCTGCCAAACTAGCTGGTTTGTCAATAGATGAATTCAACGAGCTACGTATTAAAGCCAACATACCAGTTGTTGCCTAAATACCTACCACTCTAACTAATCTTAAACAAATCCTATACACATGTATTTTATTCAAGTAAAAACTCTTCTAAGAGACTGGTGTATCCTACACTAGGTACATGGTTAATATTAAAAGCCTATATAGACCTACCAGTATTTGTGTATATTTATGAGTGTTGTGTTAAGTATATGGATTCCACGTAAGCTTAAGGAGGAGGTGGATAAGTTGAAGAAGTATGTAGATTGGAGAAGAGAGATAACTAGTTTTATAGAAGAACGAGTAAGATACTATAGGCGTTGTCTAGTTTTAGATAGGATTCATAGAGTTCTTGAAAAGCACCCTATACTACCAAAAGGATCTGGTGTTAGGATTGTTAGAGAGGATCGTGATAGCCATTGATTCTTCTCTACTAGCTAGGTAGTAGAATATAATAGCTTCTTGCACATATTGTATAACTTGGAGGTGTATAGGAAGCTGGCTAGAAAAATACGTGCAAGGTATGTAGGGGGTGTATTGAAGCCTTTAGAGAAGCTAGAGCTTACTGATGGAGAAGAGGTTATTATATCAATTGAGAGATCCAGTAAAAGATTAACTAACAAATACTGGAGTATATTGAAGAAGAGGAGACCAGATATTACTAGAGAAGAATTTCTTAGAGTTTTAGAGGAAATAGAGAATGGAGATATTCGTAGATACTAGTACAATTCTAGCACTTCTCTTTGGTGAATATGATAGGGTTAAGGATATAATCATGAATATAGAGGTTGTCACTTGATATGTAAACTCTCTTAGTTATTGATTATTGATGAGGTAAAGTTCTATCAAGGGTTTTTTCAAAGGTTTTGTAGAAAGTTTAGAGGAGGTTTATTGAAGATATAATGTGGCCTCTTAGTTTTTATAAAAGAGATACTCTTATATAGGATAAGCTTTATATTGGTATACTAGGTATACCTAGTATACCTTGGTGTACTAGACCATGTCTGTTAGTGTTACGATTAAGGTTCGTAGAGAGATTGTTGAGATAGCTGATAAGATGGTTAAGTATGGTCTAGCTAGGAGTAGGTCTCATGCATTCAATATATTGATTGAGAGGGGATTGAATAGTGTGTTAAGGGAGATAGAGTTTTGGGATAGTGTCTATAAGAAGGTTGAGGAGTATAAGAGGAAGAACTATGTCATTAGTCATGGTGGTTTATCAAAGCTTTTAAAAGAGGAGCGTAGAGGATGATCTATCTAGATACAAATGTGATTATATCGTTTATGGATACTCGTGATCCACTGCATGAGGATGCTTTAAAGTTTCTAGATTCTATTGATATGGAGCGTGTTGTTAGTATGGTTGTTTTCCTAGAGCTTGTCTCTGTATATTCTAGAGCGGGATTTAGTGATCCTGTTGCACTAGCTATATACTCTATTGATCGTGTAGGAGCTAGTCTTATAGGGATAGACTGTGATTTGTTATTGAGGAAGGCTATAGTCTATGCACCAATGCTTAAGCTGAGAACTCTAGACCTACTCCATGTTGTAGCTTGTTATGTTATTGGTGCAGACTCTATAGCTACTTTTGATGAAGACATTATCCGTAAGTCTAGTGTTATAGAGGATACATTAGGTGTTAAAGTAGTAAGCTATAGTAGATAATCTATTCATAGTAATGGAGTAAGAAAACTAAAATTATTGTTATAAAGTGTCTATGGTCTAGACTTCTCTTGGATAGGGTGGGTAGATCTCTATGAGTTTGTTTTCTAGTGCTATCTCCATGTATTTTCTGGGGCGGTAGATTAGTTCTCTTATCTCTTCCTCTAGTTCACTACGTGATAGTTTCCTTCTAGCAACTCCTTCCTCCATGGCCTTCTCTGCTACAGCTATTGCTTCTTCTACAAACATCTCTGTCTCCTCCATTGTTGGTACAATGTAGTCTTCTTGTAACCCCTTCTTTTCAGCATAACGTGCTATAGCATGTGCTGCTGCTAAGAACATTGAGTCAGTCATCTTCCTAGAACGTACAGTCAATACTCCACGGAATACAGCTGGGAATCCAAGGCTATTGTTTATCTGGTTAGGGAAGTCGCTACGGCCAGTGGCTACTATACGTGCACCAGCTTCTTTAGCCTCCCAAGGCCATATCTCTGGTACTGGGTTAGCCATAGCAAATACTATTGGATCATCAGCCATTAGCTTAATCCACTCCTTCTTAATAATACCTGGGCCTGGCCTAGAAGCAGCTATTACTACATCAGCACCTTTTAGAGCCTCTGGTATACCACCTGTTACCCCCTCAGCATTAGTCTCCATAGCAATCCTGTATTTCCATGGATTCTTCTTCTTAAGCTCCTCAATATCCGGTCTATTTGGATGCAATATACCCTTACTATCAACTACAACCATCTTCTTTGGATCAGCACCTGCTAGCCGGGTATACTTTATAGAAGCTATATTGGCTGCTCCAGCACCTATAAACGCTATCTTAACCTGGCTAAGCTTCTTACCAACAATCTTTAGTGCATTCAACAACCCAGCTACTGTGACAAGAGCAGTACCCTGCTGGTCATCATGCCAGACCGGTATGTCTAGTATCTCGTTAAGCTTCTCTAGTATATAGAAGCACTTAGGGCTCTCAATATCCTCTAGATTAATAGCTCCAAAGCTAGGCTCTAGAATCTTTACAACCTCTATAAACTTATCTGGGTCACGAGCATTTATAACAAGAGGTACTGCATCAACACCACCAAGGTACTTGAATAGTAGAGCCTTACCCTCCATAACAGGTAGTCCAGCTTCAGGACCTATATTACCAAGCCCTAACACTCTAGTACCATCACTTATTACTGCTGCATAGTTCCACCGGAGAGTGTATTCAAAGGATAGATCCCTGCCCTCCTCATAGATCTTCTTGCAAGGACCTGCAACTCCGGGTGTATACCATATAGCAAAGTCTTTCTGTTTAAGCACTGGTACCTTGGGTACAACCTCGATCTTACCTTGGTATTTAAGGTGGAGTTCATTAGCTATCTTATACCAGTCTACTTTCCTCTGGGCCAAGGAGGGTCACCAAGGAGTATTATAGAGTATTGTTGTTAAAAAAGCTTATGTCTAGAAGATAGTTATTGATTTAAGCAATACACGTTCTCCACGATAATCTGGTAGTACAATGGGTGCTCTACGTTCACGTGGTACTCCAAGCTTCTCTAACTCAGCTATATAGCTCTCTAGATGCTTTAGTGATACCCTTGGCTTACTAGTCATTTCCTTAACTAGTTTAGCAGATGTAATACCTGCTCTACGTCCAAACACTGTTATGTCTAGTAGTGAGTTACCCATAAGCCTGTTACGTCCATGTACACCACCTGTTACTTCACCAGCTGCTAGTAGCCCTGGTATAGGTGTTCCATCTGGCCTCAATACTCTAGTGTGTACATCAATCTCTATACCACCATTCTGATAGTGTAGTGTTGGATATGTCAGTACTGGCTCTACAGTAATGTCTATACCGTGTCTAATGAACTGTCTATACATAGCTGGTAGATTCCTCTTAATAGTACCTGGTCCACGTTTCTCCTCAATCATTGGTAGGTCTAGCCATACACCACATGCACCAGTTGGTGTAACTACTCCACGTCCCTCCATACACTCACGTATAATAGCTGATGCAACAACATCACGTGGCTCTAGCTCATATATGAATAGCTCTCCGTTCACATTAACTAGTTGTGCTCCAAGGCTACGGCATTTCTCAGTGATAAGCTCTCCACGTATAGCCTCTGGCCATGCAACACCTGTTGGGTGGTATTGGGCTGTATCCATGTCCCGTAGTTTAGCTCCTACACGGTAAGCCATTACTATACCATCAGCTGTTGCTCCATAGTGATTTGTTGTTGGGAATCCAGCTAGGTGTAGACGGCCGAAACCACCAGTAGCTAGTATTGTAACCTTTGATCTAACTATGTAGTACTCTCGTGTCTCTATATTCCATAGTACTGCACCAGATACTGCACCAGTATCCGGGTCAGTCAATAGCTCTATAGCTGGTGTAAACTCTAGTACTTGTACACCCTTATTCAATACCTCATCCTTCATAACTCTCATAATCTCTAATCCAGTATAGTCTTTAGCACAATGTAGACGTCTACGACAAGCACCTCCACCACTATACTCTATCATCTCACCTTCTCCAGTCTTATCAAACATTACACCAAGGTCTTCAAGCCACTTTATGATAAACGGTGCATCAGTTACTAGTGCTCGGACAAGCTCTGGCTTATTAGCAAAGTGTCCACCACCAATAGTGTCTAGATAATGGAGTACAGGGCTATCGTTAGGACGGTCAGCAGCTTGTATACCACCTTGAGCCTTAACAGTATTGGCATCACCAAACCGGAGCTTTGTAGCTATAAGTATATTCTCTGGTTCAACACCACTATAGATAGCCCATAGTGTAGCAGCTGCAGCAGCTCCTCCACCACCTATAACCAGTATATCCACGTCATAGTCTATATTAGATAAGTCAATACTACCTGGTTCAACAACAGGCCATGCCTCCAGTAGATCAGCTACCTCGTTGTAAACCACAGTCCCTTTACAAGCACCTACCCTCAATGGCCTTTTAGTATCAGGCTTGTAGTCTGGATGATACCTCCTTACGAGCTCTTCACGTTCATCTAGACTAAGCCTTCTATAGCTCATCCTAAGTCTATCTGGTCTAGTCTCTTCAACAATCCTTATAAGCTTCTTCATTTCAGGTGGATAACCTGTCTCCATAGACATACATATCACCCCTATCTAGGCTTTCTCGATCTCTCTTTCACTATAAAGCTTCTTCAATTCCTCAAGAGGCATCTTCATAAGCTTCTCTAGCTCCTCCTCATACTTTCCTTCCTCAATCTCTTTGACACGTATCTCTAGATGCTTAGCCTTTGGTAGTAGGTATTTACCATATAGTCTCCTAACTAGTTGGAATAGATGTATATGTCTTATCTCTGCTGGACACCTTAGTGAGCATAGCCCACATGATATACAGTCGAATATAAGGTTGGCAGCTTTAGCTATATCACCACGTATGATAGCCTGTACTGCATCCATAACCTCTAGTCCCTGGGGACAAGCTTTTGTACAAGTATTACATGCTACACACCTTGTAACTTCTGGGAACAACTCTATCACACTACCTGCATCAGGCTCTAGCTCCTCAATGTTATAGCGTGGCTTCTCCATTGGAGAGTATGGTAGAATTACTAGGTGCATACCATCCTGTACAACAGTCTGACATGCAAGCCCTATCCTAAGCTTGTATTCACCCGGCAACCTATATGCTGTAGCACATGCTCCACAGAATCCACCACGACACCCAACACCACGTATTAGCCGGAAGCCAGCATACTCTAGAGCCTTCATAATGGTTAGTCCTTCTGGTACCTCATACGCTCTACCCATAAAGTATATACGTACCATCTTCTTAGGCTTGGTCCTGGTTTGTATAGAGGTTTTTCCTACAGACAACCCAATCACACCCCAGGGTATCACCCCTTTGAACCAAGTTTCTTTTCAAAAAACAACTTGTTTACACTAGATACCTTATCGGTAAGCCCCATAATGTATGCTAGATACTCTGTAATATAAGCTATACCAATATCTGGCTTCCTCCTCATAGACTCCAGCCCTACCCTTAAGTTATAGCTACATAATGGACAAGTAGTTACTATCAAGTCAGCTCCACGCTTTACAGCCTCGTTTATAAGAGTCTTTGTCTTCTCTACAACAATACTCTTGTTATGCAACAACTGGTATGAGCCACAACACTCTGTCTTGAATGGGTATTCAATAGCTTCTGCACCAGTAGCCTTTATGATCTCATCCATTATAGTAGGATACTCTGGGTTGTCAACACCTATCTCTTTAGGCCTCACTATAGTGCATCCATAGTAACAAGCTATCCTCAAGTCACTAGGATCTGCTACAATGTTTTTCCTTATAGCCTCTATACTCTTATAGAGAATCTCTACTACATGGTGTATAGCTATACTAGCTTGATAGGGTTCTTCTTCATCCATAAACTTTGTTAGTGTCTCTAGTTTATCAGTATTCTCTCTAACAAGTAGGTCTACACGCTTTAACACGTTATAGCACATGGGACACAGTACCACTAGATCATTTGAGCCATAGTCTTTGGAGTCACTTTCTGCTTTGATAAGTGTACGTAGTGCTCCGACATGCCTTATAAGATCATCTGTTGCAAGGCTATAGTATGCTCCACAACAATACCATTTACTAAGCTCTCTAACACTATAGCCTATCTTCTCTAGAACAGCTATAGCTGACTCCTCATACTCTAATGCATTCCTCTTAATAGTACAGCCCGGATAGTATAGGAGCTTCACATATATCACCCAGTCATCTTCCTTGATAAGGCGACTAATGCTATTGATGGTGCTTTACTTAAGTCTGTAAGTTTTCTATAATCAGTTTTGTCAATGCCCTTTCTAAGCGTAACTAGTCTTATGGCCTCAAATATATAGCCTGGATCAACATTTCTTGGACATCGATCAACGCATCTCATACAAGCTACACAAGTCCATACAGTATCTACTTCTACAACACTAGGATCTCTTAGTTGTAGTAATCTTATAGCTTCATGTGGTTGTATAGTCATATAGTCTGACATTGGACATACAGCTGAACATGTACCACATTGGTAGCATAAGTACGGGTTTTTACCACTTATATATAGTATCTTCTCTATTACGTTAGAGGACAAGGCTATACACCCACACAGGGTTCTTCTTAACACTTTTTAAAACACGTCTGTTGCAACGATATACAACTAGTTTCAATCCTCCATAGCCTAGTGCATGGGTTGCACAGGAATTACATGGGTCATAGGCTCTAATAGACAACTCTATTTTATCAACTAGTTTTTCATCAACCCTACCATTGCTAACGTATTTCCTAGAAATTTTCGTTATCTCAGCGTTTATTGCTGTATTATTTATAGTTGTAGGTGTAATTATGTTTACATCTCTAGTAACAAAATCCTTACTAGCCTTATAGTGGTGTATAAGAGTTCCTCGAGGAGCTTCTATAGCTCCTACACCTTCATATAGGGGTTCTCCATTTAAACATATTCTCTCTTTACTAGTTATGTCTGGGTCTTCAAGCATTTCAATGAATTTCTCGATAGAGTATATAGTCTCTATAATACGTGCCCAGTGGTAAGCTATTGTATTATGTATTGGCTTAGGCCCTAGTTTTTCAAGCATTTTCTCATACTCTATAGACGCTCTCTCACTAGGCACTTTGTCTACAACATTAAGTCTAGCTAGTGGACCTACACGTATTATTGTCTCTTCATCAAAGTCTCTCCAACCAAGTGGTTTTAGGTATGGTAGTTTAGAGTATGACCAACTACTATGGTATTCAGCTATATATTTAGTATACTCCTCTGGCTTAAATAGTGCATACTCTCTACCACTAGGATCAACTATCTTTATCGGGCCATCATAGAATTCAAGTGTATTGCCTTCACCAATTATCCCCATATAGTGTGTCCTAAGCATGTATGCGTCATCGTATAGTAGTTCATTAAATAGCTTTGACGATAGTATCTTCTTGTTAAAGAACTCTGTTATAGTATCTATATACCCTAGTAATTCTCTAGCTAGTTCTCTAGCTTTAACAACATCATCTTTAGATAAAGTACGTGAAACTCCTCCTGGCAGCATAAATGCTGCATGTATCGGCTTACCGCCGAAGATCTCTTCTAATTGCCTAACTAATGTCCTAGATTTAAGAAATGCCTTTACAGCTTCTGGGGCAGCTCTCAGTACGCCAGCTATATTCCTATACTCGGGAGGCATATTTTCTGATACAAAATCCGGTGAAGCCATTACCATAAAGTGTAGGAGATGGCTATCGATTATCTGTAGGTAGTAAGCTAGCTTCCGTATCTTTGTAGCTGGTTCTGGTGGTTCTCTACCAAATACTCTATCTAATGCCTTACCAGAGGCTATGTGGTGTGACCAAGAACATACACCACATATTGTTGATGATATACGTGGTAGTTCTTCTACTGCTCTCCCTTTACAGAATGCTTCATAGCCACGTAGCTCTAGTGCTTGATAATATGCTTTAGCTACAGATCCTCTCTCATCTACAAATAATACTACTCTAACATCTCCTTCAACACGTGTTATAGGATCTATACTTATCTTCTTAGAGATCATCTTTACCCCTCCTTCTTAACACTATCTTCATTAATAAAGAACTAGGTAGTGTATACTTATAGAACATACCATGTGGGTCAACTATCTTATCTAGTTCTCTAGCAAGTCCTTTCTCCAACAAAGTCTTTTCCTTGTCCACTAGTAGTAGAGATGCTATTGATGACAACATCTTTAGTCCAGGGTCATCAATGCTTGCCACTGGACCCATACACCCTATGCACGGCATATTGTTTTTGATACACTGGTGTTTACATGCAAGTCTAGTAACTGGGCCCATACACAAGATTCCTTGTTCTAGAAAACATTTGTTC
The DNA here is from genome assembly GCA_964466845.1 of uncultured Desulfurococcaceae archaeon. GTDB lineage: Archaea > Thermoproteota > Thermoprotei_A > Sulfolobales > Desulfurococcaceae > CAYZRH01. Next base: position 8,108 of record CAYXOO010000023.1, on the reverse strand, counting down.
TCATCAATTTCCCTTTCATATAACCTATAGATCCCGGGCATGACTATTTTAGTCATATCCTCTGGTTTTCTCGGGCATTTGCTACATAGTGTATTCTCATTTTCCTCTCCTAAGAAGATCTTTGATTCTGGCCTCCACCCTTTTGTATATTCTATTAGTATGTCTATTAGATTTTCTACAGTTTCTACTGATGGTGGGCAACCTGGTACTAGTATTTGTGGATCGAATGCGTCTATTGATGGATAAGGTATCTCTAGTAATTCTGGTAATTCTAGTGATTCTCCTTCTTTATATGGTCTGTTTAAGTTGTTATCTCTAATAGTAGTGGTTATTGTCTCACTTACAATCTTGTTAATATCACTAGGCCTATATATTGCAGCTAGTCCAGGTATACCACCGTATATAGAGCATGTTCCATAAGCTATTCTTAGTCTGGCCTTCTCCCTCAATAGTTTAGCTAGCTCCTTGTGCTCACTTGTTCTTATACTACCCATGAATATGGCTACATCTATACTATCTATATTCTCTAGTATATCACGTCTTCCATCAACTGCTATGCTCCAGTATATTATATCGTATTTCTCTAGTAGTTCAGCTAGTTTCTCACCGGTATTAACAAGAGATACGTCACATCCACCACATATTGCTCCATAGGCTATAGCTATCCGGGGTCTAGACATGTTATCACCTAACTAGTTTTCCAAGTGATTCTATTTCTTTAACAAACTCTTCTAGTACATTGACTAGTTTTTGAGACTCGGTAGCACTAATCCATTCAATCCTAACTCTCTCTGGTTCAATACCATAGGCTTTAAGTAGTTTCTTCAATAGATAGACCCTCTTAAACGCCTTAAAGTTGCCTGACATGTAGTGGCAATCATTCGGCGTGTGGCATCCGCCGATAAGTACACCATCTGCACCACTAAGGAGTGCCTCGATAATTGCCCGTGGAGTTACACGGCCTGTACATGGAACTATAACTGGTACGACATTAGCTGGATAATGGAGTCTACTAACACCAGCTAGATCAGCTGCCGCTCCAGCACACCATCTACAGAGGAATGCTATTATAACTGGTTTATCCTCCACTACACAACACCTCTTAGTACAGCTTTTACTGTTTCAAGGAGTTGTGTTTCAGTATAGTTTCTTAGTCTAATAGCGTCTACAGGGCAAGAGGCTTCACAAACTCCACAGCCTTCACACACTAGTTCGTTTACACGAGCCTTGCCTTCAACCATCTCTATAGCACCGTAGGGGCATACTGAGTAGCATATACGGCATCCATTACATTTATCTTTATCAACTTCCGCTATAAGCGGTTCTTTGACAATGTACTGTTTACCAAGTAGCTCTATAACCTTAGCTGCAGTAGCTGATGCTTGTGTAACAGTTTCTGCTATATCTTTTGGTGAATGAGCTACACCACATACATACACTCCTCGTGAAGCAACTTCTACTGGTCTAAGCTTTGGATGAACTTCTTGTATAAAGCCGTATTCATCTAATGGAGTCTTTAGTTTAGCAGCTAAGTCTCTATCAAGTACTGGTATCATGCCAAGAGCTAGTACTACCAGATCAGCTTTAACAGTGATCCTCTTACCAGATAGCGTGTCTAAACCAGTAACAACAAGTTTTCCATCAACATCTCTATAGACACGTGATACACGTCCACGTATATAGTTTACATGGAACTCTTCCTGCACTCTCTTAATAAACTCTTCATACCCCTTGCCAGCTGCTCTAATATCTATGTAGAACACGTATGCTTCACCATCTGGTACACGTTCCTTAAACATCATAGCATGTTTAGCAGTGTACATACAGCATATTTTAGAGCAATACTTTAGATGATTCTCATCTCTAGACCCAGCACATTGTATGAAGACAACGGTTTTCACAGGTTTTCCATCACTTGGTCTAACGATCTCTCCCCTAGTAGGTCCACTAGCTGATAGTATACGTTCAAACTGTAGTGAGTCTATAACATCCTCGTATAAACCGTATCCATACTCTCTAAGCTTCTCACCAGGGTATAGATCGTATCCTGTAGCAACTATTATAGCACCTACTTCTTCTTCAACAACTTCTTCCTTCTCTTCAAGATCAATAGCTTTTGTTGGACAAACCTTTAAGCACTTACCACATTTTATACAATTAGCTTCATCAACTACGTATGCTGAGGGAATAGCTTGTGGGAATGGAATGTATATAGCTTTCCTCTTACTAAGTCCTCTATCAAACTCATTAGGTACTTCCACAGGGCATACACGTTCACAGAATCCACATAGCCTACATAGCTCTATCTTAACCTTTCTAGGCTTCCTAAGTATCTTAACCTTGAAATTACCTACATAGCCTTCTACATCAATTACTTCTGATAATGTATAGATTTTTATAAGTGGGTTTCTAGCTACTTCAGCCATTCTTGGTGTTAGTATACATTGTGCACAATCTAGTGTTGGGAATGTCTCACTAAGTAGAGCCATTTTCCCTCCAATAGTAGGTGATTTCTCTACAAGTACGACCTCTATACCAGCATTTGCAAGGTCTAAAGCAGCTGTTATACCAGCTATACCACCACCTATAACTAAGCATCTCTGTATTACATTAGCTTTTATGGGTTCATAGGCTTTGTTTCTAGAAACTCTAGCTACTGCACCACGTATAATCCTTATTGCTTTCTCAGTAGCTTCTCTCTTATCTGTATGTACCCAGCTACAGTGTTCACGTATTGATACAAGCTCGTATCTATACCTATTAAGACCAGCAGTCTCTACAGCTTTAGCAAATGTCTCATAGTGTAGTGATGGTGTACATGCAGCTACTACTACAGCTTCTAGTCTATGCTCACGTATAGCATCAACTATGAGTTTCTGCCCTACATCAGAACACATATATACATAGTCTATAGCGTATACTACACCAGGTATTCTAGATACTTCCTCAACAACCTTCTTTACATCAACAACACCAGCTATGTTCCTACCGCAATGGCAGACAAAAACACCTATTCGAGGCCTAGAACTACTAGACAATCCCTATGACACCCTCTTAGACTAGGTTTGTATTTTATGGGAGACCTAGTTTCCTAAATAGCTCTTCTTTCTTCTTTCTAGCTCTCCTAATTACTTCTGCTGTAAGATTCCTACCATGAGTATCTATAGAGACTAGTAGTGGGCCAAGATTCTCTACTTCTAGAATCCATAGTGCTTCTGGTATACCGAGATCAAGCCATTCTACACCAACTACACGCTTTATAGCATTAGCAGCTAGTACTGCTGCACCACCAGTAAATATAGTATAGACAGCACCGTATTTCCTACAAGCCTCCATTGTACGTTCACCCATACCACCCTTACCAATAACTATACGTACACCTAGTTCACGTATCACATCGGCCTCATATAGCTCCATACGAGCACTAGTTGTTGGACCAGCAGCTATAACCTCCCACTCACCATTCTTCTTCTTAACAACTGGGCCACAATGATAGATCACTCCACCCCTTAGATCAACTGGTAGTTTCTTACCCTCTCTAACATACTCCATGATCCTACGGTGTGCTGCATCACGTGCTGTAACAACAACCCCTGTTACATAGACTATGTCTCCGGCTCTAAGCTTCCTAACATCCTCCTCAGAAACTGGGGTCCTCAAGTAATAGGTAGCCATAGTGTCACCACCAAGAAGGCTACTGGTATACATTATACGTGCCATCAGATTTAATTGTTACTGATGCTCTCCTTAATGCCCAGCACTGGAACACTACTGCTACTGGGTATGTAGCTGGGTGACGGTGTGCGTAGTCAATGTGTACAGCAAGCACTGTATACCTACCACCAAGACCCATGGCACCAATACCTAGCTCGTTCAATGCATTATAGAGTTCTTCCTCTAGCTCAGCAATCCTTGGGTCAGGGTTTCTAGACCCGATCTTCCTTAGACAAGCAGCTTTCTTAGCTAAGTAGGTAGCAATATCAGCACCACCACCTATACCTACACCAACAACTGTTGGTGGACAAGGCTTAGCACCAGCATCCAGTACAGCATCTAATACAACCTCCTTAACACCCTTCAACCCCTTACCCGGTGGAGGCATCTTTAGTACAGCAACAGCTTCACTACCACCACCCTTTGGTACAACAGTATACTCTAGTCCATCACCATCGGTAAACTCCCAGTGTATAAATGGTACATACCTACCAGTGTTATCACCAGGGTTACGGCCAGTAAATGGGTCTACAGTGTTTGGCCTCAAAGGTATCTTCTCAGTAGCTTCTCTAACACCATCTATAAAGGCTTTCTCAATAACTGGTAGCCCAGGGAAGTCGTAGCCTACACGTACATAGAATAATATCAACCCAGTGTCTTGACACACCGGCTTACCATGTTTCTTAGCAAGCTCTATGTTGTCCAGTATAGCCTTTAACTGGGACCTAGCAGTCTCACTATCCTCTCCCTCATAAGCCCTTCTTAATGCATCCACTACATCCGGAGGAATCTCTATAACAGCTTTCCCCAAGGCTTTAACAACAGATTCTTTAATAACACTATAGAACTCACTAGCTCTAGAACTAGACACACTTACCCACCAGTAATGATCTATTTTGTTAGAGGAAGTATATAAGTGTAGATACTTTCTCACACGTATATACGGGTGTGGATAGTGTTTATAGAAGATACTCTATATCTTACCAGCTATACTTGATAAAACCCTTAACACCTCTCTAACCTTTTCCCTACCCTCCCTAGTAATAGCTATATAGAGCCTTGGACCAGCTATTGTTATAAACCTCTTCCTAACAATATAGCCTCTCTCTTCAAGCACTCTTAAGTGATACTCTAGCCTACCCTTGTCAATACCAGTTACTCTAGCCAAGTCTGTAAAAATAAGTCTATCAGCCATATACAGTGTTATAAGCAATAGTATCCTCTGGCTATTCTGAAGAGCCTTATCACTAAATAGATCCCTAGCTTTTTCAAGAAGCTCTTCTAAAGAAACACTACTGTTCATCACACATACACTCTACCCTACTTTAGCTCTTGGGCTTGGAATAGTATAAGTAGTATGTATACATACCTAGACACATAAACGAACAACCAACTATAGGGAGTACTAGAGAAGGCTTTACAACATACAATACTATAGCTAGACCAAGCAAGACTATAACACCTATCTCTGGTGGATCAAATAGTTCTATAGAACCATAAACCCCTATGAGTAGTAATATAATGGATACAACCGTAGCTATTATACCAAGTAATGGTGTCACGTAGCCTGGTATATTGAGATAACTACTAAGCACCATAGATACAATAGCCGATAAGCCAAAGGCAGAAGCAGTAAACCCTAGGTACTTTACAACATTAACAGTCTTACATCCACTAAAGACTCTAGCAACCTCTCTAAACCTTATTAACGGCTTAAACACATGGCCATAGAGTATTGATGCACCAACAAGATAAGCTATAGCAATAACTGTTACACCAACATAGTCTCTCCAAACCCATGCAAGAACCATAAAGAAACCAACACTAGTATAGACAACAGACAATGCTCTCCTCAACAACCTCTTAGCAACAACAAGTACATCCACACCCATACCCATCTACCAAGTAACTATTATAACACATAATATGTTAAAAGACTATGAAAGAGTTTAGAAACTAAACTCCAGCTAGACAGAATAGCATAGTTGAAAACGTGAGGACTATGTATGCTAGAGTACGTATTGATAGGAAAGGAAGGATTACAATACCTATGGAGTTTAGAGAAAAAACTAGGTCTTAAAGGAGGAGATGAGCTACTACTATATCTCATAGATGATAGGATCGTTATTGAGAGGATAGGAGATCCATTCAAGGTATTAGAAGAAGTACTGGGTGATCATAGTTTTACAAGAAACATTAGAGAAGAAAGTCTTAGAGAAGCATCAAAGGCTATTAGAGATAGATGGAGAGACTAGAGTTTATGTAAGGATTGTTTAGGGGGGTTCTCTAGTATAAGGTAGTTGTAGTACTCTATTGTTAGTATTGTATGAAGGGTAATTATTATAGTTTTGTGGCTTCTACTTCTATTCCATAGGGCTGGTTTGTTATGGCTAGGTTTTGGGGTAGGCTTTGGAGGCTTAGGGATGCACTAGCTACTGCATCTAAGTCTGTAAGGCTAGAACTTGGTTTTGAAGAAGTCTCTATAGATGATTGCCTTGGTAGGGTTATTGCTGAAGATATTGTAGCTCCATGTGATATACCCTATTGGGATACAAGTGTTGTTGATGGATATGCTGTTAAGGCTAGTGATATAGTTAGTGCTTCACCATCTAGTCCTATACAGTTACGTGTAAAGGGTGTCTTAGAACCAAGTGATCCACCTGATAAGTTTGGTGTTTTGGAGAGTGGGTGGGCTATTGAGGTATATACTGGTTCTCCACTACCAGTTGGTGCAGATACTGTTGTTATGTATGAGGATGTTGTTGTTGGGGATGGCTATATCGAGGTTACTAGATCACTGCCTAGATGGGCTAATGTGTCTCGTAGAGGAGAGGATGTTAGGGGCGGTGATATTGTTGTTAAGGAGAATACTCTTCTCAACCAGTTCCATGTAACAGTACTTGCTATCCTAGGCTATAGTAGAGTTAGAGTCTATGAGAGGATCAGGGTAGGCTTGTTATCAGTTGGTGATGAGTTAGTACCAGTTGGTTCAAAGCTAGAGAAAGGCAGGAAGTATGCTTCAACAGAATATCTGCTTCTCTCAATGCTTAGTAGGATAGGCTTTGTAGAGCCAAGGTATTATGGAGTAGTAGGTGATGACATAGATGCTCTAGCTGATAGGATAGAGGCTATGGCTAGAGAGAATCATGTATTAGTGACTATTGGTGGTACAAGTGTTAGTCGTAGAGACGTTGTACCAGATTATGTAGAAGAGAATGGAGAATGGATTATACGTGGAATAGCTCTTAGACCAGGACGTACAACAAGTCTAGCAGTAGTACATGGTAGACCATTATTCCTGTTAAGTGGACACGTAGTAGCTGCATGGGTTGGGTATAAGGCTTTCCTAGAACCACTACTCCATAGATGGATTGGGCTAGAACCTCCAAGACCATGTAGTGTAAAGGCTACTCTAAAGAGGAGGATTGCTAATCCAGTAGGGTATCGTAGCTTTGTTAGGACAAGGGTTTGGAGAGAGAATGGTAGATACTATGCAGAGCCCTACATGGTTAGTGGTAGTAATATAGTGTCTAGTCTACTCTATACACAAGGCTATATAGTTGTACCAGAGGATCTAGAGGGCTATGAAGTAGGTGATGAAGTAGATGTATACTTCTATGACTAGCCGCTAAAGTGTTAAACTATGAAGCTTGTATTAGAGAATCCTATTAGATAATAAGGCTATATTAGTGTAGGATATAGAGTCTATAGGGTGGGTGCGTATGGTTAAAGCTATAAGCTTTGATATGGCTTGTACATTGTTTTATGAGCCTGCATGTAGTAGTGGATGGTATGAGGGTACGTTACGTAGAGCTATTGATAGAGCCTATAAACTACTTGTTAGGGAAGGCTATAGTGTAGACTGTGATAGGCTATATAATGCATATAAGGAGTACTGTATCAAGAGACAGACGGGTGAGAAAGAGATATGGCACTTGCTTAGATGGTACTATGTGTTATCACGTTATGGCCTTACTCCAAAGCCGGGTCTAGTATATAGGGTGTATAAGGTCTTTGTAGAAGCTATTGTGGATGCATTTACTATACCTAGTGAACATGTATCATTGCTTAAGGAGCTTAGGGAGATGGGCTATATAATCATATTATCTACAGACACTGGTAGCCACGATATACCACTTGGTGTTCTTAGAAAAACTGGTACAATAGACTATTTCGACTACGTGATCAGCAGTCAATTGGTAGGCTATACTAAGAAGTCTATAGAGTTCTATAGGACATTACTAGAAGTTACTAAACTAGAGCCTAGTGAGCTTATACACATTGGTGATAGCTATGAGAGAGACTATGTATGTCCTAGGAGAATAGGTATTAAGTCAATACTATATACTGGTTTTAGAGTTGACGGGAATGTAGGAAGAGGGGATGTGCTGTCT